>JANYII010000053.1 GCA_025358705.1 Betaproteobacteria bacterium
GCCATCCTGTTCGGCGCGGTTGGCGGTCCGGGGGATGAAAGCGGGCCGCGGCACCTGCGCCCGGGACTCGGGCTGCTGACGCTGCGGCGCGAATTGAAGCTGTTCGCGAATTTCCGCCCGGCGTTCCTGTTTCCCGAACTGATCGGCGCCTCGTCGCTCAAGCCCGAGCTGGTCGAGGGCCTGGACCTGATCATCCTGCGCGAATTGAACGGCGACATCTACTACGGTGAGCCGCGCGGCATATCGGTCGGCGCCGATGGCCGGCGCCACGGCGTGAACACCATGCGCTACAGCGAGCCCGAGATCGAGCGCATCGCGCACGTCGGCTTCAAGGCGGCGCGCGAGCGGAAAAAGAAGCTCTGCTCGGTGGACAAGGCCAACGTGCTGGAAACCATGCAGCTCTGGCGCGAGACGGTGGCCCAGGTCGGCAAGCAATACCCGGACATTGAATTGCGACACCTCTTCGTGGACGCGGCCTCCATGGAGCTGCTGCGGTCTCCAAAGCAGTTCGACGTCATCGTGGCGCCCAACATGTTCGGCGACATCCTGTCGGACGCGGCGGCGATGCTCACCGGATCCATCGGCATGCTTTCGTCTGCCTCCATAGGGGAGGGAAACAAGGGATTGTACGAGCCGGTGCATGGCTCAGCGCCGGATATCGAGGGCAAGGGCATCGCCAATCCGCTGGCGGCGATCCTCTCGGGCGCCATGCTCCTGCGCTACAGCTTCGGCCGCCACGATGATGCCGCCAGGATCGAGCGCGCGGTGCGGACAGTGCTGGCCAAGGGCTACCGCACCCAGGATATCCTGCAGCAGGGTACGGTAAAAGTCGGCACTTCGGCCATGGGCGACGCGGTTCTCGCGGCCCTGACATAATCCGCACATGCCGGAGACCCCAGACCTCAAGCGCATCGGCCGCTACGACATCGACCGCATCCTCGGCGAGGGTGCGATGGGCGTCGTCTATGAGGGCAACGACGGCCGGCTGCACCGCAAGGTCGCGATCAAGACCATCCTGAAGAGCGCGCTCGATTCGGACTCCGCCAAGGAGTACTCGATGCGCTTCGCGCGGGAGGCGCAGGCGGTGGCCCGCCTGAACCACCCCAACATCGTCCAGGTGTTCGATTTCGCCGAAGAAGGCGACGTCGCCTACATCGTGATGGAGATGGTGCGCGGCAGGGAGCTGAAAACCTTCTTCGACGCCAAGGAACGCTTCGAGGTCAAGGAAGTCGTGCACATCATGGGCGAGCTGTGCGAGGCGCTGCACTTCGCGCACGAGGCCAACATCATCCACCGCGACATCAAGCCGGCCAACGTGATGATTGACTCGCAGGGACGCGTCAAGCTCACGGACTTTGGCGTGGCGCGCGTCACCGACCCGGACCGCACCGTGGCGGACAAGACCCAGGCCGGCGCCATCGTCGGCACGCCCGCGTACATGTCGCCCGAGCAGATCCAGGGCAACCCCATCGACCGGCGCAGCGACATCTTCTCCGCCGGCGTGATCCTTTACGAATTCCTCGCGGGGGCGAAGCCCTTCATCGGGACCGGCGCCTGGGGCATCGCGAAGAAGATCCTCGGCGAGGAACCGCCGCCGCCCTCGACGCTGAATCCGCTGGTGTCGCCGCTGTTCGACGCGGTGGTCGCCAAGGCGCTCGCCAAGAACGCCGACGCGCGCTACCAGACGGCGCGCGAGCTCGGCTATGCGCTGAAGCGCGCCTTCGACGGCCTGCCGCAGATCGAGGAGGTGGAAAAGACCGTCGTGCTGCCGCGGGGCTTTGCCAGCGCGGTGCCGGCGGGCGAGGGCGATGCGACGGTGCTGCGGACGCTTGCCTCGGTGCCGGCGCAACACACCAAGGCGACCGAGCTGGAATTCTGGCGCTCGATCAAGGACGGCAACGATCCGGCCGACTTCGACCTCTACGTGCAGCAGTTCCCGAGCGGCATCTACGCGGCGCTCGCCAAGCGGCGCAGCGCCAAGCTGCGCGGCGTCGCCACGGAAGACAGCGAAGGCAAGGCGAGGACGCAGGAACAGGAGCGCAACGAGATCGAAGAGGCGGCACGCCGCGAGGCCGAGGCACGGGCGGCGCTCGCCGCGGAGAAGGCCGACATGGAAGCGGCCCTCGCCAAGCGCGAGGCCGAGTTCCTGGAGCGCGAGGCGGCGCTGAAGAAGCGCGAGGCCGAAGGCCCGAAGAAGTCGCCGCTCATCCCCGTGCTTGCCACGGTGGTCGCGGTGGTGATCGGCATCGGCCTGTGGCAGGCGCTCAAGCCGCCGGATCCGATGGCCGAGCGCGTGGCCGAGCTGACCAGGCTGCTGGAGGAATCCAAGCAGCGCGAGGCTGAGCTGGTGCAGTCCCGGCAGCGCGAAGCCGAACTTCTGAAGGAGCTGGAAGTCGCCAGGCAGCGCGAGGCCGAGGCACTGAAATCCGGCGACGTCACCAAGCAGCGCGAGCTCGCCGAACAGACCAAGCAACGCGAGGCTGCGGCGCAGAAGCAGGCCGAACTCACCCGGCAGCGCGAGGCGGAAGCGAAGAAGCAGGCAGAGGCGGCGGAACTGCGCCGCGCGGAGATCGCCAGGCTGCAGGCGGAATCCGGGCGCAGGCCGGATCCTGCGCCACGAGTCGAACCTCCGCGGAAGGCGCCGGAGCCCGCCAAGGTGGAGGAGCCGGCGAAGCCGGCCGATCCGGTCAAGCTGGCGGCCGTGGCGCCCACGCCCACGCCGACATCTTCAGTGACGCCGGACACGTCGTTGGTATCCATGGATACCCTGCTGCAGCGGGCCATCGTGCTCGAGCGCGATGGCAAGACCGCCGAAGCGGCGCGCCTGCTGCGCCAGGTGACGCGCGAAGGCAAGGGCGAGGCCGCGGGGCAGGCCGCCAAACGCTACGGTGACATGCTGCAAAAGGGCGCGCCGGGCGTTGCCCGCGATTACGGCGAGGCGCTCAGGTACTACGAAATCGCGCGCCTGAACGGCGTCGACGTCCCCGTCGCCAAGAGCCGCTAGTCAGATTTCCCGGAGGGGTGGCGCGGCATTGTCCGGCAGCGGCATGCCGGCGGTGTTCAGGACCATCGCCATCATCGAGTAGTAGCCGTTCAATGCCAGCAGCTCGAGCGTGCCGTCCAGGCCGAAGCGCTCGCGCGTGGCGGCGAAGGTTTCGTCGTCCAGGCGCCCGCCCTGATGCGCCTGCTTGCTCGCCTTGTAGACCAGCGCTTCGTCCGCGGACATCCCCTGCGGCGCCTTGCCTTTCGCGATGGCTTCGAAAATGGCCGGGGCAAGGCCTGCCTTGCGCGCGAGCTTCTCGTGCATGTACCACTCGTGCTGGCAGCTCCATTCGCGCGCCGTGGTCAGGACCGCGATTTCGAGGAGATGCGGCGCGAGCTTGCTGTTGAAGCGCAGGTGTTCGCCGAGTTGCTGGATGCGGCGCGCGAGCTCGGCGTTGTGGATCAGGGCGACAAATGGCCCGCGCACCTCGCCACGCGGGCCGGCCGATATTTCGGCGGCCACTTCGCGCTGCGCGGGCGTCATGGCCTCGGGAGCCAGTTTCGGAAAGCGCTGGTTCATGACAGTTTCGAGGTGAATTCTTCCGGATCGAATCCGACCAGCAGCGCGCCACCGGCTTCGACCACCGGCCGCTTGATGGCGCTCGTGTTCTTTTCCAGCAGGGCGAGGGCGCGCGCTTCGGAGAGGTTCGCGCGATCGGAATCCGGGATCTTGCGCCAGGTCGGCCCGCGGGTGTTGGCCAGCTTTTCCCAGCCGGCGCGCGCGGCCCAGTCCTTCAGCTTGCCGGGCGGCACGCCCGCCTTCTTGTAGTCGTGGAAGTCATAGGCGATCCTGCGCGCGTCCAGCCACGCAAAGGCCTTCTTCATGGTGTCGCAGTTCCTGATACCGTAGATTTTCGGTTTCAGACCCACACCTGCAGCACGTAGTCGTAGGCGGCTTGCGCGTTGGTCATATCGACGCGCTGCAGCTTGATGGCATAACCGCTCTTCGTTTTCTTCAGCTTGTGAAAATAGGAACCTGCGAAATGCCGCACGTCGTCGCGCCGCAGTTCCATCATGTGGAAGCGCGATCGGACTTCGACGTCGCCGTTCTTCGAGGCTTTCAGGATGGAAACATTGGAGACCACGTGGTTGGTTTCCCACAGCGGCCGCTGCGACCACGCGTCCGGGTGCAGCACGCGCAGCATGCGCACCGTCATCAGGTTCTTGTCCTCTGCGAAGATCGCCGGCTGGCCGTCCCAGGTCTCGTAGGAGGCGTCCGGCGGCATCCAGTAGATGCCATCCGGCGCGAAGAGGTCGATCCAGCCCTGCCAGTTCTTCGTGTCCAGAAGCTCCGACTGCTTGTATAGGAACTGCTCGACGTCGTATTGCGCTTTCATGGTGTTCGGGTCTCTTCCTTCATGTACTTCGCCCAGGCCTTCATCTGATTTCTCATCGGCGCCTCCGAGGTACCCATGTTCGGCCCTGAGGAAACGACGCCTTTCTCCTCGATATCGCGGCCGTGGTGGCGCCCGAAGCTGACCCAGTCGCCCCCGTCCGATGACAGGCCGGTATGGCACTTCCAGAAATTCTCCAGGTCATCCGCGTTGATCAGCGTGGCGGGTGAATTCACCAGGTTGTAGTAGGCGAGGGAGCGCCGGTAGATCGCCTCGGGCGCGCCCTTGAGGCGGAAATGCCAGATCTCGGTCAGCGTGCGGTCCACGCCGAGCGGCCGCACCGCGCGCAGCTGCTGCAGCGGCGACTGCACCGACAGGCCCGGGTAGACGAGCACATGGTGGATGTTGACCCCGACGATCTCCTCGAAGCGCTTCCGGCCGTAGGCCTTGATCATCACTTTGTCGTAGGCCTTGGTGTCCGGGTCCTGCGGCCTGAGACCCATGTAGCCGGTTAGGATGCAATGGCCGTGGGGGTAGTTGATGGTCTGGAAGTTGTCCCACTTGTCGATGGTCACCGTCGCGAACGCCGACAGCATGTGGTACGAGAGCGCCTCGCCACCTTTCGCATTCTTCGCGAGGATCTTCTCCACCTCGTGCGCCGCCCGGCCAGTAGATTGGTGCGTCACCGAGGGATGCAGCGCGTCGATTTGGTTTTCCATGAACAGCTTCCAGTTGGAGTGCTGGATCACGCGGAAGCAGTTCGGCACCACCTCGACCTCGCCCCCGGGCGCGCGGTCGCACATGTCGTCGAAAGCAACGATGCTTTTACCCAAAAAGTCTTTTAATGAAGGGCCGGAAGAAGAAAGGCTTGCAAACACAAAGCCCCGGTAACTCTCGACGCGCGCCGCCTTCTTCATGCTGCAGTCCGGGTTGTCCTTGCCGTAGCGCGTGCCGGCGTAGCCCGACTCCATCATCGGGATGTTCTTGAGCTTTCCGTCGTGATGGAAAGTCCAGGCGTGATACGAACACCGGAACTGCTCGCCGGTATTGCCCTTGCGGTCGCCGACGATCATGTTGCCGCGGTGCGGGCAGCGGTTGTACAGGACGTTCACTTTCCGGTCCTTGCCCCGCACCATGATCATCGGCTGGCGGCCGATCTGCACCGCGCAGTAGTCGCCGGCCTTCGGCACCTGCGATTCGTGGCCGCAATAGATCCACACCGTCTCGTGGATGCGCTCCATTTCGCGCTCGAAGATCTCGGCGTCGGTGTAGACCTCCTTGCGCACGCGGTCGGGCTCGACGTACCTGGACAAATCGGGATTGCGTTCCTTGAGCATCTGGTTTCCCTTTCACACGGCGGTCGGAGGGCGGGCTATTATCCGCGAATGCGTTTGATCGTCGCAATTACAGGTTCGAGCGGCGCCATTTACGGCGTCCGGCTGCTGGAAGCCCTGCGCGCGGCGCCGAAAATCGAAGTGCACCTGGTGATCAGCAAGACCGGGCGCATCACCCTCGCCCTCGAGACCGGCCGCAGGATCAAGGATATCGAGAAGCTGGCGCATCACGTCCATCGCGACCAGGACCTGGCGGCGAGCATCGCCAGCGGCTCGTTCAAGACCGCCGGCATGATCGTCGCGCCCTGTTCGATGAAGACCCTGTCGGGCATCGTCCACTCGTATGCGGACAACCTGGTGGTGCACGCGGCCGACGTGGTGCTCAAGGAGCACCGCAAACTGGTGCTGATGCCGCGGGAAACCCCGCTGCACGTCGGCCATTGCCGCCTGCTCCTGCAGGCCGCGGAGATGGGCGCCATCATCGCGCCGCCGATGCCTGCCTTCTACAATGCGCCGCGTACCCTGGACGATGCCGTCGACCACAGCGTGGGCAGGGTGCTGGACCTGTTTGAGGTCGACAGCGGGTTAGTCAGGCGCTGGTCAGGCGCGAGGCGCAAAATGCAAGCAAGGTAGATTGCCGTCGGGGGGCGACAATATGGCGTTGAAGTGGCTGGGAGGGGGAAAACCGGATCATCCGCTGGCGGACGAGAAGGGCGCCAAGGAAGTGCTGTCGGCGCTGCCGCCAAACGACCCTGCCAAGGCGATCCAGGAGATCCGCGACCTGGTCGAATCGGTGCTCGGCACCGTGGGATTCAAGGGCGAGCGCCGCGGCGAAGTGATCCTGCTGCTGGATGACACCGCCCAGGCGCACCAGCGCAAGCTGACGCGCGACTACCTGTCGAATCCACGCCTGCCGAAATTCCAGGAGGCCCGCATGTGGGGCGCGCTCTTTGGCCTGTGGAAGGACCTCGCTTCGGCCTACGCAGCCTGCCTGATGCAGTTCGCGCTCGACCCCGGCAGCGTCGGCAAGCTGAAGGCGCAGATGCCGCTGTTCTGCGTGCGCGCGGTGCGCGCGGTCGCGGCCCAGCTGAAATGGCACTACATGCACTACGAGCAGGGCGATGCCGCCGTTTGGCAGGCCCTCGGCAAGGTCTACCGCTTCGCCGAGGAGAAGAAGTTGCACCGCGAGATGGTCACGGTCTACGCGGGCGTGCCGGTGACATCCAGCGCGGAGCGCGAATTCATGAAGGCGCTGATGCTGGCGGCATCGTCGCCCGATTGCCTGATGCCGCTGGACATCGAGCTCGCGGAGCGCGTCGTCGCGCATTTCAGCGCCGCATTCCTGATCAGCAACACGCACCAGTCGCAGGCGACCTACAACTGGGTCGATCTTGCGAGCGGCGTGCCGCCCAAGCGCCTGACGCAGACGCCGCCGGCCTCGCCGTCGCTGCGCTTCTTCGCCGCGGGCGGGGCCATCGCCCAGCTCGACAACATGATCAAGGTGGTGCAGAGCGGCGCCGTGCCGGCAGACCTGAACCTCGGCGGCACCTACGAGCCGGAAAAGGTGCTCACCGTGCTGCAGCACCTGAAGCTGTACTGGGCGGCGACGCCGCCGGTGCGCAAGAACGACCGCTACTCGGTGAAGCACCGCCTCACCGTGGTGAACAGCTTCGAGGGCATCCTCGGCCGGCTGAAGGGCGGCGCCGACGCGGCCGCGGCCGCCGAGAGCTGGGTCACGGAGAACATTAGCGCGGGCGGCATTGGCGCCACGCTCGAAAAGGCCCAGGGCGACTGGCTGCGCATCGGCAAGCTGGTCGGCCTGAGCGTCGAGGGCGGCAGCGGCGCCTGCTCGGTTGGCATGGTGCGGCGCTGCAGCCGGTTGCCGCAGCAGCAGTCGAGCGTCGGCATCCGCACCTTCGCCAAGGAATCCTTCGCCGTGATGATTGGCGGCCGCGAGGACCAGGACGCGCTGCTGCTGAACGACGGCCGCGCGCTGAAAGAGGAAGCGTTGATCTGCCAGCGCGAAGGCGCCTTCGACAAGCGCGCCAGCCCGACCCTGGCTTTCGAAGGACACACCTACCTGTTGATCCCAGTCGAAGTCAGCGTGACCGGGGACGATTTTGAGCTGGCACGCTACAAGGTGATGCAGCAGTCCTAGCAGGCTACTTCGCCAGCGCCTTCATGGCCTTTTCCAGGCCGCCGATGGTGGTCGGGTACATGCGGTTGTTCATCAGTTCCTTCA
>JANYII010000057.1 GCA_025358705.1 Betaproteobacteria bacterium
CATCGCGCCGCGCGCTGGTGCGGATGGACTTCACATCCGAACCCGCGTCGGGCTCGGTGACGGCCACCGCGGTGATGAGTTCGCCGGAAATGATGCGCGGCAGGTACTTCCTGATCTGCTCTGGTGACCCGGCGTTGACCAGGTGCGGCGAAGCCATGTCGGTATGCACCAGCACCGTGATGGCGAAGCCGCTGAAGGTGGAGCGCCCCAGCTCCTCGGCTAAAAGCGCGGTCGCGCGCGCGTCCAGCGCGCCGCCGCCGAACTCTTCCGCATAGCGCAAGCCGAGGAAGCCCAGTTTTCCCATCTCGCGCAGCACTTCGCGCGGCACGAAGCCCTGCTCTTCCCAGGCGTGGCCCCTGGGAACGATTTCCTTTTCAACGAAGCGGCGAATGCTTTCCTGCAGCAACCGGAGGGTATCGTCCATGCTGCGGATTATCGCCTATCGGATGACGCACCCTCTGCTCATGGGGTGCACACGGCGCTTAGAAGCTTGAAGAAAATATCGTCGTCGGTGCCCCGCCGCAGGACGATCCAGTCGTCCAGGAATCCGCGCAGCGGGATGATCTCCCCTCGCGCCATTTTCTGGGATTTTCCGGTGGCCTTCAGGGTCCTCATGCGCTTTTCCGCGCAGTCATATTCCACGGACGCCAGCACCGACCTTTCGCCCTGCGGGCCCTTGCTGCTCAGGTCGTATATCTCCCATACCCTGCGGAAATTCCCGTCCCTCGTGATGGTCGATGGATCAATGTAGTAGACGGTTTCGTTGGACAGGACAAAGTAAGCGGTTCTCGAGGACTCGCCCACCTTGACCCACTCGGCCAGGGCGGGCGCGGCAGCCGTCATCAGCAGGAAGGCCAGGGCAATGCGCATAACGGGAAATTCTTACACGAAGTGGCAGGCCACGACCACACCCGGCCGAACTTCCCTCAATAATGGCGCCTCGGTGCGGCAACGGTCGCGCTGCTGCGGGCAGCGGCCGTAGAAGCGGCACACCATCGGATCTGGATTGATCGGGCTGCGCGGCTCGCCCTGCAGCACTTCGCGCTCCCCTGGACGGCCGCCGATCGACGGAATCGCCTTGACGAGGGCACGCGTATAGGGATGCGCCGGATTGCGGAACAGTTCCGCGGCCGGCAATCCCGAGCTCGCCCGAATGCATGCCGACGTGACCGAGCGCATCCGCATCGTCCGGCGGCTGGACTTCACCCAGGCCGAGCGCATCCAGTACACCTACGAGGAGCACGCCGCGATCCTGCGCGCCATCGTCGCCCGCAACCCGCAGCAGGCGACGCTGCTGCTGCGCTCGCACATAGAACAGTCAAAGCTGGAAGTACGGAAAATCTCGATCCACCGCCTGCACATGGCGCACCTAGGCGCGCCGAAGCGCTAGGCGCCGCTGGAAGAAGAAGGCCAGCGCCACGAGGCCGGCGCCGGCGGCGAGGAAGACCGGTACCGTGCCGCGCGCGTCCACCAGCAGCGAGGCGAGCCAGATGCCGATCGACTGGCCGGTGAAGAGGCAGAACGCGAACATCGCCACCGCCGCGCCGCGCGCCTCGGGCGCCATCTGCGTCGCGTGCACCTGCAGCGTGTTGTGCATCATGAACAGGCCCATTCCCTGCGCCACGAGGCAGGGTACCGCCCAGGCCACGCTCGGCGCGGCGGCGAATCCCGGCAGGCCGACGCAAAGCAGCAGCCCGCCGCCGACCACCAGCCCGCGCTCGCCCAGGCGCGGCACCAGCCGGCCTGCCACCGTGGCGTAGATCAGCCCACCCACCGCGGCGGAGGCGGCGAGCGCGCCGCTTTGCGCGATGCTGAGCCCGAGGTGCCGGTGGCCGTGGAACGCCGCGAAGGTGAGGCCGCCGGCGGAGAGCGCGCCTTCGACGAAGACGGTGCCGAGCACGGTACGCGACCAGGAGTGCCGCAGCAGCGCGAGCATGCCCGCGATGGTGCGCGTGAGCGGCACCGCCGCGCCGCGCTGCCGCGTGGCCGCGTTGCTGCGCAGCTCGGCATAGAGCATCGCCGCCACCAGCACGTAGAGCGCGGCGAGCACGTAGAAGATCGCCTGCCAGCCGAAGCGCTCCCCCAGCGCACCGGAGAGCATGGTCGTCAGCGCGCCGCCCAGCATGGAGCCGATCAGGATGCGCGCGAGCACCGCCTGGCGCCGCTCGTACGGCACCACGTCGCCGATCCAGGCGAACGACAGCGGCACGATGGCGCCGACCGTCGCGCCGCTCGCGAAGCGCGCTGCCACCAGCAGCGGCAGCGAAGGCGCCAGCGCGCACAGGAGGTTTCCCAGCGCCGAGAGGGCAGTCACCCAGAACACCATGCGGAACTTGCCGACGCGGTCACCGAGCGGCCCGTTGACCAGCTGCAGCCCGCCGTAGGCCACGGCGAACCCGGTGATAACAGCAGACGCGCCGCCGGCCGTAGTACCGAACGCGTCCGCGAGCAGCGGCAGCAGCGGGTCGGCCGCGCGCTGCGCCGCGGCGCTGGCGAAGCCGCCGAGCGCGAGGACAGCGACCGCGCGGCCGCTCAAAGGCCGAACTCTTTGAGGGCGTGCTCGCGCAGCCTGTTCTTCTGCACCTTGCCGCTCGCGGTCATGCCGATGGATTCGAAATCAGGAACGATTTTCAGGTAGCGCGGAACGCGGAAGTTGGCCGCCCTGAATTTTACGAAGGAAAGAATTTCTTCCCCGGTAGCGGAACAGCCCGACTTCAACGTTACATACGCGCAAGGCACCTCGCCGAGCCTTGCATCCGGCACGCCGATCACTTGCGCCGTCTCGACCGCCGGGTGCGCGAGCAGCACCTCTTCCACCTCCGCCGGCGCGACGTTCTCGCCGCCGACGCGGAACACGTCCTTCAAGCGGCCCACCATGCGCAGGCGGCCATTCGCGGTGAGTTCGCCCAGGTCGCCCGTGCACAGCCAGCCGTCCTGCGTGAAGGCCTTCGCTGTCGCCTCGGGATTATCGACGTAACCGCGCATGATGCTCCAGCCCCGGACCTGGATTTCCTGCTCCGCTGAAATCCTTATTTCAACTCCGGGAAGAGGAAGGGCCAGGCCCTGGACGCGAAGCTCCTCCGCGTCGCGCCAGTCGCTCATCACAACGTTGGGCGACGCTTCCGACAGCCCATACGCGGCGCACACCGTCTTCATGCCGAGCTTGTCGATGATGGCGCGCATGGTCTGGGGGCCCGCCGCCGCCCAGCCGCCGCGCAACGCGAGCTTGCGCTTCGGAAAATCCTCGTGCCCCATCAGCATCTGGAAAATGGTGTCGTTGCCCGAGATCAGCGTGCAGCGCTCGCGCTCGAGCATCTCCAGCGCCGCGCCCGCTTCGAACGTCGGCAGCGTCACGAGGCAGCAACCATGTACTAACGACAGTAGCGCCGAGAGCGTGGAGCCGCCCACGTGGAAGAAAGGCCGGCAGTTGAAATAGCGATCTTCGGGACGCACGCCGATCCGCGTGCCCGCCTCCCAGGCATTGCGCAGCATGTTGTCGTGGGTGAGCATCGCGCCCTTCGGGTAAGCGGTGGTGCCCGAGGTGAACTGGATGAGAAGCAGGTCTTGGGGGTTAACTTGAACGCTTTTCATCTTTCCGGCTGGAAGGGCATTTATTTCAAATGCCATCGCAGGCCTTATTTCCCTGACCATCGCGCCAAAATCAATGTTCAGGAACCGGTCCACGTAAAACAACGCCTTGGCGCCGGATTTCTTCAGGCAGAAATCGATCTCGGCGGCCTTGAATCGTGTGTTGACCGGCACCGTGACCGCGCCGATCAGCGCTGCGCCGTAGAAAAGAGAAAGCCACTCCTCGCCGTTCGGCATCAGGATTGCAACGTGGTCGCCCTTGCCGATGCCCAGCGCCTGCATCGAACCGGCCGCCTGTTCGGCCCTTTCCTTGAGTTCCTTATATGTGAATCGCTTTCCCTGTGTTACCAGCGCTTCGCTGGAAGGATCTTTTTCAAGCAGGAACTGCCCCAGGGTTTTCGGCTGCCAGCTCACTTCTTCCCCATCCAGCTGCCGGCGGCAAGCTGCTCCTCGATCGCCGCGATCTCGGTATCCAGCGCACCCTTGGGATCGAGTTCCACGCCGCGATCGATGCAGCGCTTCGCCAGCCGAAGGGATCCGGGGGGTGCTTTCAGAATTTCGCTTTTAATGCCCGAAAGAACTTCTTCGAGATCAAGCGGCGAAACCAGCCTCGAAACCAGCCCCGCCTTCCTCGCCTCTTCCGCGCCCAGAGTCCGGCCGGTGAACATCATGTCCTTGGCGAGGCGCTTGCCGAGGATGCGCGGCAGGCGCTGTGTGGCGCCGACAGTGCCGCGCAGCGCTTCGGGGGTGCGGAAGGAAGCTTCCGGCGTGGCCACGATGAAATCACAGGCGCCGGCAATTTCGCAACCCGATCCGACCGCGGGGCCTTGCACCACCGCGATGGCGGGCATCGGCAGGGCTTCGAGCGCCGCATAGGCGGCGAAACCCTTCATGCGGCGCTCGCGCACCTGCGCCTCGCCCATGCCCTGGCGCTCCTTCAGGTCCGCGCCCGCGCAGAACACGGGACCATTGGCGCGCACAAGCACCAGCTTGATTTCCCTGTTTAAAAGAATTTCCTGTGACATCGAAATGAGTTGGCTGCACATTTCAAGGTTGAGTGCATTGCGGCTCTCCGGACGGCTCAGGGTAAGCGTCGCGACGCACTCCGACACCGAATACAGGACAACGCTCATATCGCCTTGGCCGCCTTGAGCGCGGCGATTTTCTCTTTCGAGTAGCCCAGGCGATCCGCGAGCACCTTCTCCGTATCGCTGCCGAGAGCGGGCGGCGCGCCGATCTCCGGGTTGTCCCAGCCGAGGAATTTGTACGGCAGCGCGAGCGCCTTGAATTCGCCCACGCCGGGATAGTCGAAGCTGCCGACCAGGCCACGCGCGCGCACGTGTGGGTCGGCGAGGATCTCGGCGACATCGTTTACCGGGCCGATGGGGACTTCGACTTCATCGAGAGCGGCAATGAGAGTGTCTCGATCGAACGTCGTTATTTTTTCCGTAAGTTTTTGCATGACTTCAATACGCCTTTCCACCCTGAGTTCATTCGAACCAAACCCCAAGCCCCATTCCTCCAAATTCAAAACCTTGCACAGCGGCGCCCAGTGCTGGTCGCTGGCGGTGATGTGGGCAAACCTGCCGTCCTTGCAGCGGAATGTCGCCGACGGCACGCGCCCGGGATGTTCCGTGCCGAGCCTCGGCGGCACTTCGCCCAGCGCGAAGTAGCGCGCGGCAGCGAGGGTGAGCAGGCTGACCTGGCCATCGAGCATGGAAAAATCGAGATGCGCGCCGTGCCCGGTTTTTTCCCGGCCGGCCAGCATCGCGAGGATGCCGATCGCCACCCACAGGCCCGACGTGAGATCGGCGACCGGCAGTCCCGGCTTCACAGGGCCGCCGCCCTTCTCTCCCGTCAGGCTCATCAGGCCGCCCATCGCCTGGAACACGGTGTCGTAGCCCTTCTTGTGCGCGTACGGGCCGGTCTGGCCGAAGCCGGTGCAGGACACGTAGACCAGCCGTGGATTGAGCGCCGAGAGCATCGTGAAATCCAGGCCGTAGCGGCCGAGCGTACCCACCGGAAAATTTTCCACCACCACGTCCACCTTCTGCGCGAGCTCACGGATGATGTTCTGCCCCTCTGGGCTGCGCAGGTTGGCGGTAATCGAGGCCTTGGAGCGGTTGCAGGCGAAGTAGTAGGCGCTGTCCTGCGCGAGCTGCGGCTCGAAGCCGCGCGTCTCGTCGCCGGAACCGGGCTGCTCGACCTTGATCACCGTGGCGCCGAGTTCCGCGAGGATCATGCTCGCGAACGGGCAAGCCAGCACACGGGACAAATCGAGAATCGTCAGGTGCTGAAGAGGTTTCATCTAAAGCAAAGCAACGCAATTCCGCAAAGGACCATCAGCGCGCCAAGGATCGTGCGCGGAGTGAGTTCTTCCCGGTTCTTCAGGACGAACACGCTCACCGGAAAAATGACCAGCGGCGTGGTGTGCACCACCAGCACCGCGAGCGCGATCTCCATGCGCTTCATCGCGAGCGCGACGAAGATCGAGCCGAGCGCCGTGGATACGCCGCAACCCAGGTACAGCCAAACCGCGACGCGGTTGGCGCCGCGCAATTGCGCGCCGATCTTGCCCCAGTCGCGCGTCGCCACCACCTGGCAGGCCAGCGCGGCCGACGACGACAGCACCGTGCCGAGGATCGCTTCGTCCCAGCCGCGCATGGCGAGGCCGCGCACCACGTTGCCAATGCCGAATCCGGCGACCGTGAACAAACCCGCCAGCATTCCCTTGCGCACGTTCGTGGGCGAAAGCGGAGCGCCGCCTGCAGCAGATCCAGCACGAGGTTGCGTGAACCACAACCCCAGCCAGACGACTGACATCAGGCCGACCTCGTAGAACCCGAGCCGCTCGTCGGCCAGCAGCCAGGCGCCCACCAGGGCGAACGCGGGTGCCGTCGAATGGAATACGCTCGCGCGCGACGGGCCGAGCATGCGCACGGCATCGAACAGGAACCGGCGCCCGAGAAACGTGCCGATCACGCCGCCGATCGCGAACATGCCCGCGCCCTTCCAGTCCCACGCCAATGGCGCGGAGCGCATCGCGAGTTCGAACGGAAACAGGATCGCGGGAAACAGGATGTTGGTCGCCAGCACGATGAAGAATCCGGCTTCCACGGGCAGCCGCGTCACGGCATAGCGCGTGAACAGGATGTTCGCGGAAAAGCACAGCATCGCGGCAAGTGCGAACGTGACGCCCATGCATGCCTAGGCCTTCCGGAATGCGCGCATGTTATTTTTTGAACGCACGCATGCGTTTGTTTGTCTCGCGACCGCGCTTGAGCGCTTCCTCCAGCGGCAGGTCGGCGACTTCGTGGAACAGCTGCTTTGTCGCCCTTAACGCTTCGAATCTCGTCTTCGAAAGCTTTTCAGCGAAAACCAGAGCTTCGGACAGCAGATCCTGATCGGCAACGACGCGATTCACCATTCCCAGGGCAAGAGCCCTTTGTGCGTCTATGGGCTCGCCCAGCGCGACCAGTTCAAAGGCCGCTTTCCTGCCCACCTGCCGCACCAGGTTCGCCATCACCAGGGCTGCGACGATGCCGTGGCGCGTTTCCGGATAGCCGATCGTCGCGCCCGCCGCCATGACGGCCAGGTCGCCCGCGATCGCAAGGCCGGCGCCGCCACCCATCGCCGCGCCATTGATTGCCGTTACCACCGGCTTGGCCATTTTCGAGAATACGAGATGCAGCTGCATGGTGAGCTCGGCGCGCTCGTCCACGAGGTGCTGCTTCTCCGGCGTCAGGTCCTTGAACTCCGACAGGTCCGCGCCGGCGCAGAAACCCCTGCCCGCGCCCGCCAGCACCACTGCCGCAACCGAGTCCGTCGCATCGGCCGCGCGCAAACCATCCAGCAGCGCCCGGGTCAGCGCCGTGTTCAGCGCGTTGCGCTTCTCCGGCCGGTTCATGGTCAGGATGCGGACCGCGCTGCGATCCTCGACCAGCAGGAAATCAGGGTCAGAGCCCGATTTCACCGGACGTGCTTCTCATGCTGGATGAAGCTGCGCGCCTCGTGCGCGAGCTTGGTCATGGCCTTTTCCAGGCACGCACGTTCCTGCGCGCTCAGGCAGCCGAGGAAAGCGCTATTACGCTCGGCGGCGGCAACGATCAGCTTGCGGTAGAGCTTTTCCCCGCTCCTCGTGAGCGAGAGCCGGATCCCCCGCGCATCGTTGGCATCCGCCTCGCGAAACACGATTTTCTTCCGCGTCAGGCCCGACACCACGCGGCTCATCTGTCCCTTGTCCATGCCCGCGGCGCGCGCAAGCTCGTTCAGCGACTGCGGTTCATCCTCGCCGCCGAGCAGCGCCACCGTGCGCCATTCCCACAGGCTGACGCCGAATTCGCGCCGGTAGCGCATCTCGGCGCCCCGCGACAGCAGGTTCGCCACCTGGTGCAGGCGGTAGGACAGCAGCTCGCGGATGGTTGGATCAGTCATCGAAGAACGGCGTTTCGTTCTCGCCGCGCAGGCGGATATTGAATTCGTAATTGCCTTTCGCGATCAGCAGGCTCCTGCGCGCGGCCGGCACCGCCATGAGCACGGGATCCTTCCCGTCCTCGAAAAACATCGTCGTCTTCAGGATCCGCATCAGCCCCGAGAACATCACCATGAAATTGATGTGCGGCGCGCGGCCTTCCTGCGCACCCGGGCGGATGGTCTTGAAGCGGTAGTTGCCCTGCGCGTCCGTTGCCGCTCGGCCCCAGCCAAGAAAGTTCGGATCGGCCTGCGCGTGGCGCGGGTCGGCGGGATGGCGGAAGATGCCGCCCGCGTCCGCCTGCCAGATCTCGACGATCAGGTTCTCGAGCGCCGTGCCGTCTTCCTGCATGACGCGGCCATGGATCTCGATCGCCTCGCCTTTCGCCTTGCGGCCCTCGAACACGGTGAGGTCGTTCGCGCCCGCGTCCACGTAACGCGGCGGGAAGAAAGGCCCTATCGTCGCTTCTCCGGTAGGAATCATCATGGCTGCGCCGGTGTTGCGGCGCGGCCGCGCAGCACGATCTGGTGCTCGAACACCAGCGCGTTGTACGGCTCGACGCCCGGCGGGATGTAACGCGCGACCAGGCTATCCCGGGCGGCGGCGTCCGGCACCGCGTTCAGGATCCGGTCCTGCGCGTTCAGCGGCTCGCCGGGGAAATACATCTGCGTCACCAGTCTCGCGAGCCAGACGCGGCCGAACACGGAGAAGTGCACGTGCGGCGGGCGCCACCAGCCGTCGCGCGTCGGCACCGGATAGGCGCCGGGCTTCACCGTGCGCAATTCGAACACGCCGCTTTCGTCAGTCACCACGCGCGCCGCGCCGTAGAAGTTCGGATCGGGCGGCGCATGGTCGTCGTCGTTCGGGTGGATGTAGCGCCCCGCCGCGTTCGCCTGCCACATCTCCACCACCGCGCCGCCCACCGGCGCGCCGTCTTCGTCCAGCACGCGCACCCTGAGGTGGATCAGCTGGCCGATGGCCTGCTTTTCGCCCTGGCCGGCGATGTCGCCGCCCAGCAGCTTGACGCGCTTCGCCACCTCCAGCGGCCCGCTGAGCTCGGAAAGCGTCGGGGCGCGCTTCACCAGCGGTTCCTTCGGACTGCGAAGCGGCGTCTGCGGGTAGCCGGCGATGATGCGCGCGGGCTGGGTGCGCTCGTCGCGCGGCTGGATGATCATCTTCATGAGGATTGACAGCTTCGCGCAGTTGGTTGATGCTGTCAACTATGTCGACGGTAACACTGTGCGAGTGCTTCGCCCGCGACGGGCTGCAGCACGAGCCCGCCTTCATCCCCACGGAGACCAAGCGTGCGCTGGTCGAGCGCTTCGCGGCCATCGGCTTCCCGCGGGTGGAAGCCACTTCCTATTCGAACCCGAAGGTTGTTCCCCAATTCTCCGATGCCAGTGATTTATTGAAGAGTTTGTCCCGTTCTCCCGGTGTTTTTTATAAAGCAACCTGTGCAAATACAAAGGCAGTCCAAAGGGCAATCTCCGACCTGGATGCCGGTTTCGGCGTGAACGAGATCAGCCTCCTTGTCTCGGCCACCGAATCCCACACGCAGAAGAACCTGAGGCGCAGCCGCCCCGAGCAATGGGCCAACATCGAGGAGATGGTGCATACCGCCGGCGGGCGCTTCCGCATGGTCGGCACCGTGTCGGTCGCCTTCGGCTGCCCGTTCGAGGGGAAAGTGGATCCCGGGAGTGTTTTGAATGATATTTCGCATTTTCTCGACCTGGGCGTCCAGCATGTGGCGATTGGCGATACGACGGGCATGGCTACGCCCTTGACCGTCAAGAGTCTTTTCGAAAAAGCAAAAAGAACGAAAAACCTCGTGCCGATCGCCCATTTCCACGATTCCCGCGGCACCGGCCTCGTCAACTATGTCGCGGCTTACGAGGCGGGCGTGCGCCACTTCGATTCCTCCTTCGGCGGCGTCGGCGGGCACCCGGCGAAGGTGAAGTACGGCGGCGGCTTCACCGGCAACGTCTGCACCGAAGACCTGGTCGGCCTGTTCGAATCCATGGGCATCGCCACCGGGATAGACTTGGACCAGCTGCTTGCGACCGCGGAACTCTGCGAGCAGGCGCTTGGCCGTGAGCTGCACGGCCGCGTCACCCGAAGCGGATTGAATCCACTGAGATGAAGCCACCGTTCCGAGCCGACCAGGTCGGCAGCCTCCTCCGTCCTGCAGTCCTCGCGCAGGCCAGGGCGAAGTTCAAGAAGAATGAAATCTCTTCTGGCGAGTTGAAGGCCGCAGAGGACAAATGCATTCTAGAGGCGGTCCAGAAGCAGGAATCGGTCGGCCTGGAGTCGATCACCGACGGCGAATTCCGCCGCGACTGGTGGCACCTGGATTTCATGTCGCAGCTGGACGGCGTGACGGCGGTGGCCAACCCGGGGCCGAAGTTCGGCGGCACGGAAGAGCAGCCGCCAATTCCTTCCGTCACGGGAAAAGTGGGCTGCTCGAGGCCCATCATGGTGAATGATTTCAGTTATCTGAAAAAAGTCACAAAGAAAACCGCGAAATTCACGATTCCCTCCCCAGCCATGCTGCACCTGCGCGGCGGGCGCGGCTCGATCTCGAAGGAGGTGTATCCGGACCTGGATGCATTCTGGGCGGACACCTCCGCGGCCTGGGCCACGGCAATCCGGCATCTCGCAGACGCGGGCTGCACCTACCTGCAGCTCGATGACGTGAGCTTCTCCTACCTGTGCGACCCGAAAATCCAGGATACCTGCCGCAAGAATGGCGACGACCCGGCGAGACTGCCGCGCACTTATGCGAACGCCGTCACCAACGCGCTGAAGAACCGCCCCGCCGGCATGACGGTGACCATGCACACCTGCCGCGGCAACTTCAAGAGCAGCTGGGTCGCCTCGGGCGGCTACGAATCGGTCGCCGAGGCGATGTTCTCCTCGGATGTCGACGCGTTCTTCATGGAATTCGACTCCGAACGCGCCGGCGGCTTTGAGCCGCTGCGCCACCTGCCGAAGGGGAAAAAAGTTGTCCTGGGGTTGGTTACCTCGAAATCTCCCGCCCTTGAAGAAAAAGATTTCATAAAAAAACGGATTGAAGAGGCCAGTAAATACGTTCCCCTGGAAAACCTCTGCCTGTCACCGCAATGCGGCTTCTCCAGTACCCACCACGGCAACAGCCTCACCGTCGACGAGCAGTGGCGCAAGCTGGAACGCATCGTCGAAGTGTCACGCGAGGTCTGGCGCTGAGCTGACATGGCGGCCCCGGTATCAATAGCGCATACGCACGTCCATTCGCTGCGCATGACCGCCGGAACCTGCGCGGGCGCGGAGGCGCTCGTTGCGCGCGTGCTGGCGGCGGACGGCACCGCGGGATTCGGCTTCACCCTGAACCTGGACGCCGGCGTCGCCCGCGACATGGCGGCCTGGGATACGTTGGGCAGAAGCAAGGGGGTACCGCTTTGGGGTTTGTTGGGCGGTACTCATAGAAAAAAGATCTCAATAGTGAAGGACGAGAGCCCGGCCATCGCACCTGATTGGACCGCCCTGCGCAAGGGAATCCTGGAAAACTGCTACGACCTGCTGCGCATCGATCCCTTCGCCTGGGGTTCCGTGGAAATGGTGCAGACCATCGCCGCCGTCGCCAACGCCTTCGACCTTGGCATCGCCCTCCTCGCGCCGAACGCGCATCCCTGGGAAATCCAGCACTGCGCCGCGCTGGCGGCGACGTTGAAGGGAGAGGACACGAGAATCATTGTTCGTTCTTCTTCAGTCGATTTGATTCCCGTATCTGAACTTCCCGGCATGGGAATTGACTGGTCCCTGGAACCCTCCTTCAGCAAGATCCAGTGGCAAAGCTAGGCATTTCCTCGGTACGCCTGACCCGCGTCTCGATTCCGCTCACCATGGTGCACGCGGGCTCGATGTACGTGATCCAGAAGGCCGAGCGCACCGTGGTCGAGTTGACGCTGGAAAACGGCATCGCCGGCCTCGGCGACACCTGGGGCACGCCCGAGGTCTTCGGCATGGCGAAGCAATTCGCCAAGGGCTGGATCGGCAAGGACGCGCTTGACCGCTTCGCGCTGCGCAGCGCCACGCTCGGCAAGTCGAACTACGACAACAAGTACGGCCGCAACGGCCGCGCGGCGCTGGCCGGGCTGGACCTCGCGGCATGGGACGCGACCGCGCAGAGCCTGAAGATATCGCTCGCCGAGCTGATCGGCGCGCGAAAACGCGAATCCATCGACGTCGTCTCTTCCCTGCCCGCCGCGATCCTGCAAAAGGCCGTGTCGCGCGACGAACTCACCGCCCACCTCGACGTCCTCGCCAACACGCGGCTGGTGGTGGACTTCGCGCTCGAGCAGGTGCGCAAGTTCGGCTTCCGCAACTTCAAGCTGAAAAGCGCCGCCTGGTCGCCCGAATGGGACTGGAAGCTGCTGAACGAGCTCAAGGAAGCGATGCCCGGGGCGCGCATCCGCTTCGACCCCAACGCCAACTACGGGCCGGCGACAGCCACCGCGCTCTGCAAGCGGCTGGACAAACTCGGCCTGGAATTCTTCGAAGACCCGACCGGCGAGATGGAAGGCCTCGCGCGCCTCAAGTCCGCAGTGAAAACGCCGGTGGCGACCAACATGTGGGTGGTAAAGGACGAACAGCTCGCGCCCGCGATCCGCCGCCAGGCGGTGGACGTGGTGCTGGGCGACCTCTTCATGTGGGGCGGCATCGACGCCGTGCGCCGCATGGCGAAGACCGCGCACGCCTTCGGCCTCAAGCCCGCCCTGCACAGCGTCTACGAAACCGGCATCTCCACAGTCGCCAACCTGCACCTCGCTTCGGCGATCCCCGAGTTCGAATATCCGAACGACGCCAGCCTGCACTTCATGTCGGCGGATGTTCTGGCGGAGCCGCAGACGGTCGTGGACGGAAAAATGCAATTGCCCAGAGGATTCGGCCTCGGTGTGTCCCTCGATCAGGCCAAGCTTGAAAAGCTGGCGGTTGAATCAACGGATATCAGGTCCTAGATCGACCTCTCCGCTATCACAGGTGCTGAAAAAGGAGCTAGCCATGGTAATCCGTAAAACTCTTTTGATTCTTCTTGCTCTAGGCGTCCTTAGCGTTCCAGCAAGAGCGGACGAATTGACCAAGGACAAGAGGGCGGATATAGAGCACCTTTTGGCAATGACGGGTGCGTTGTCGCTAGGCAAGCAAATGGCCAGCGCAGCCGTAACCAATCTTACTCAAATTCTCAAGAAAGCCCGCCCGGACATTCCTCAAAATGCGCTCAACCTGCTGCCGGCAGGCGTAGAAGCCGTCTTTGATGAAAATTTCGACTCGTTCAAGGAAGTAATCATCCCCATCTATCACAAATACTTTACTGCCGCCGAACTGAAAGAAATGATCCGGTTTTATTCAACGGACCTTGGACAGAAAACGATCAAGGTGATGCCAACCCTCATGCAGGAAGGAATGGCCGCAGGCCAGCGTTGGGGGCAATCGCTCGGTCCGCAAATCGAGCGGCGAGTGACGGATAGGCTGAAACAGCAGGGGATAAGGATTTAATGGCGCATTTTCCGAAACCACTTCGTGACCTTCCGCCATTCAGCGGCCCTTTTGACGCATTCAAACTGGAAGCGAAAAATTGCGACGTCCTGTTTGCCTCTTATCCCGGAGGCACCGTCATTCCGCCCCATAGCCACGACACCGACAACGTCGGCGTCATCACCCAGGGCGAACTGATCCTGACCCTTGATGGCAAAGAAACCCGCTACCGTCCCGGCGAGTGGTATCAGGTCCGCGCGAAAGCAACGCACGCAGCACGTTTTGAAGTAGAAACATCAGAGGTCGAGTTCTGGTTCCGTGCACTGCCTCGCGCCTGACGGCAGGTTCGTTTGCTCACACGACCAGCCGGAGCCGTGATTTTCATATTGAGCGCGATAGCGATTGCCGTGCCACGCAATTCGCCCGGCGGCGAGTACGATTAGGCCCATGGGAATCAAATCAGTGATCCGCAAGTTCTTCGAGGCGGCCGGCTACATCATCTTGCCAATTCTGCCCGCCGATGGCGTCTACGACGAAGACGGCCTGCGAAGCATCCACAACTGCGATTTCATGAAGGATCCGGCATTCCGCAGGGCGTACGAGCGGGGATGCCGCGCTGCCGCCGACTACAAGTGGCATTGGCGCGTTCACATCGGACTGTGGGCGGCCCGCACCGCGAGCAGGCTGCAGGGGGACTTCGTCGAATGCGGCGTGAACCGCGGTTTCCTGAGTTCCGCCATCATGGAATATCTCGACTGGGACTCGCTGGGCAGGACCTTTTACCTGCTCGATACCTTCCAGGGCGTGGATCCGCACCAAGTGTCCGATGAAGATCTACGGAATGACGTGCTGCGAAAAAACGAAGCCTCGCTGAAAAACGGGTTCTACGTTCAGGGCGTCGAGTCAGTCAGGGAAAATTTTTCCCAATGGCGGAATCTGCGGATCATCCAGGGCAGCATTCCGGGAACGCTCGGCCAGGTCGAGGCGCGGAGCATCGCCTACCTGCACCTGGACATGAACTGCTCGCCGCCCGAGGTTGCCGCGCTGGATTACTTCTGGGACCGCCTCGTTCCCGGTGCCGTGGTGCTGCTGGACGACTACGCCTACTGGAGCCTCGAGGCGCAGAAGCACGCCATGGACGCGCTGGCGAAAAAAAAGGACCTGGTCATCGCGGCCCTGCCAACCGGGCAGGGGCTCCTCCTGAAGCCGCCCGCCTAATCTGCCTTCGCGCCCGACTCCTTCACCGCCTTCGCCCATTTCACGATCTCGCTGCGCAGGAAGGTCGTAAATTCCGCGGGCGTGTTGCGCTTCCACTCCAGGCCCTGCTGCGCGAGCCGCTCGTGCGTGTCGGGCGCCTCGAAGGCACGGCCAATTTCAGCATTCAGTCGCGTCACCACGGCGGGCGGCGTGCACGCGGGCTCGATGTACGTGATCCAGAAAGCCGAGCGCACCGTGGTCGAACTCACGCTGGAGAACGGCATCGCCGGCCTCGGCGACACCTGGGGCACGTCCGAGGTCTTCGGCATGGCGAAGCAATTCGCCAGGGACTGGATCGGCAAGGAGGCGCTTGACCGCTTCGCGCTGCGCAGCGCCACGCTCGGCAAGTCGAACTACGACAGCAAATACGGCCGCAACGGCCGCGCGGCCCGGCAAAGTGGCGCTGGAATCGGCGGACATCAGGGCGTAGCCGGCGCGCGGCTGTTCCAGCCGGTCCATCGGGCTGCGCACTCCCCGCGCACCCCGATTCAGCACATGCGTGTAGATCATGGTGGTTGACACGTCGGCATGGCCAAGCAACTCCTGCACCGTGCGAATGTCCTGGCCGGAAAGCAGGAGGTGCGTCGCGAACGAATGGCGCAGGGTGTGGCAGCTCACCGGCTTGATGATGCCGGCCGCGCGCACGGCCTCCTTGATCGCGCGATGGATGGTGTCCGGGTAGATGTGATGCCGCCGGATCGCGCCCGAGTCCGGATCGGTCGAACGGCTGCCCGACGGAAACACGAATTGCCAGCCCCATTCGCGCCCGGCACGCGGGTACTTGCGCGCCAGCGCGAACGGCAGCGACACGTCGCCGTAGCCCTCGCCCAGATCGCGCTGATGCAAAGCCCTGACGCGGCCCAGGTGCGCCTGAAGCGGCTGCACCACCGATTCAGGCAGCATCGTGACGCGATCCTTGCCGCCCTTGCCGTCGCGCACCAGGATCTGGCGATAGGCGAAATCGACATCCCTCACGCGCAACGACAGACACTCGATCTGGCGCAATCCCGCCCCGTACATGAGGCTCGCCATCAGCCATTTCACTCCCTGCAGCTGCGCCAGCAGCCTCCCCACCTCCGCTTCCGTCAACACCGTCGGCATCCGCACCGGCCGTTTCGCTCGCGTCATCCCCTCGAGCCACGGCAAGCTCATGCCAAGCATCTTCTGATACAGGAACAAAAGCGCGGCAAGCGCCTGATTCTGCGTTGCAGCCGCAACGTTGCGGTCCGTTGCCAGCCACGAAAGAAACGCCTGTACTTCCGGACCACCCATCTCCCGCGGGTGGCGCCTGCCGTGGAAAAAAATGAAGTAACGGATCCAGAACCAGTAGGACTTTTCCGTTCGCCGACTGTAGTTACGCGTCCGGATAGCTTCCCGCAGCAACTCGCGAAGCTTGGGGCCTTTCGCAGCGTTTAAAGAAACCGCCGAAGAATCAGGGCGTTGTTCCATAAAGTGCGGACTTTCAGCGCATATGTATATTCATACAGTATCATAACGCGCTGATTTATTGACAGGTTGACGTCAACCCGCAATAAACGAGGCTGTGTTAAACAGCAGGAATCGTGACTATTTGACGTTAGACCGCAGAATGGCGCCGGAGGATATTCAACGAAATGGACGCACTAATTGTCTGCGTAGTCGCGCTCCTCGCGTCCGGCCTCACGTTTTTCTCGGGCTTTGGGCTCGGAACCTTGCTGCTTCCTGCGTTTGCGCTGTTCTACCCTATTGCTCAGGCGGTCGCGCTCACCGCGGTGGTTCATTTTCTAAACGGCTTGTTCAAGCTCTGGCTTGTGGGCCGTCATGCCAATCTTCGCGTTGTGCTGGTATTCGGACTGCCCGCGCTCGCGGCTTCACTTCTAGGTGCATGGGCCCTACTTTGGCTAGCTGAATCTAGGCCTGTCGTTAGCTATTCATTTCTTGGGCGAGACGTTCTAGTCGCGCCGGCAAAGCTCGTCGTCGGCGCCCTACTCCTATTGTTCTCTGTCGCTGAGCTGCTTCCCCGCTTTCGCAATTTGTCCTTCGGGCCGAAATACTTTCCCCTCGGTGGGCTATTGAGTGGCTTTTTCGGCGGCTTGGCGGGTATGCAGGGTGCACTTCGCTCGGCATTCCTAGCAAAGTCAGGCCTATCGAAAGAACAGTTCGTCGCAACTGGGGCAGCCGTGGCTCTCATGATCGACATCACGCGCCTTTCTGTCTATCTGCCTGCTCTCCGGTCTGAACGCGCTACACTCGATTACCCAGTGCTGGCGGCGGCAGTGGTCGCAGCTCTAATCGGTTCGCTAGCGGGCAATCGTTATCTGAGGAGTGTCACCATGACCGCAGTTCAAAGAATCGTTGCGGTCATGCTGTTCGCCGTGGCAATTGGGTTGATCTCAGGGGTGCTCTAGAGTGGAGCGTGGTCACCTGACGGATAAACTGCGGTCTAACCCCTTGGTGCAGCCGACACGCACGAAGCCGCGCGCGGCTGACCAAGAACGTTAGGCGACCAAGGAAGCAAGCGATGCGCGGCACACGGGCAGAAGTTCTCCTTCTACGCGACAGTGCAGCCGTCGTCTGCACATTGAGCGCTCGCCGGAGGCGA
>JANYII010000076.1 GCA_025358705.1 Betaproteobacteria bacterium
CCGGGCCCATTGGGTAAGAGCGCACGGCGGACAACAAAGCGCCA
The DNA here is from genome assembly GCA_025358705.1 of Betaproteobacteria bacterium. Lineage (GTDB taxonomy): Bacteria > Pseudomonadota > Gammaproteobacteria > Burkholderiales > SG8-39 > RBG-16-66-20. The sequence continues at coordinate 45 of JANYII010000076.1, forward strand.
CTGTCCGTCGTGCTGACGCATCCATACAGGATGCTGCACACCGCGCATAGTCCCATCGCCGCCAATTGCTGTCGATTCATGCTTCGCTCCGAGACACCTAACGAATGAAAGGGACTTCCCCGTGCCGGCGACGGCATCGGGGTGCCATGATTGAGATGTCGAGTTTCAATCTGATAACCGGAGGGGAAGTCATGGAGAAGATTACTACTGTGGGAATCGATCTGGCAAAGAGTGTGTTCTCGCTGCACGGGGTGGACGGTGCGGGGCTCGTGGTGCTGCGCCGCTCGTTGCGCCGCGATCAGTTGGTGGAGGTGGTGGCTGGCTTATCTCCTTGTCTGATCGGCATGGAGGCGTGTTCTGGGGCGCACGAGTGGGGCCGGCGGTTCCAGGATTTTGGGCACACGGTGCGTCTGATGGCGCCCAAGTTCGTGGCGCCCTACAGAAAGAGCGGCAAGAACGATGGCAATGACGCCGAGGCGATCTGCGAGGCGGTGACACGCCCAAACATGCGCTTTGTACCGGTCAAATCCCTTGAGCAGCAGGCGCTGCTGACGATACACCGGGTACGTCAGGGATTCGTGATCGAGAGGACCGCGACCATCAACCGGCTGCGGGGGCTGATGACGGAGTTCGGCGTGGTGCTGCCGCTGCGCTCAGTCACCGTGCGTCGCCAGGCGGCAGCGGCAGCCGAGAACCTGCCAGAGCTTGCCAAGCGTGCAATCAACGATCTTCTCGATCAGCTGCGCGTGCTCGATGAAAGGATCGACGGCTATGACCGGGAGATCGAGGCCCAGGCCAAGCTGTGCGAGCCGGCGCAGCGGCTGATGAAAATCCGCGGCATCGGGCCGACGACCGCCCTAGCCATCGTCGCCACCGTGGGCAACGCGCGCGAGTTCAAGAACGGCCGGCAGTTCGCCGCCTGGATTGGCCTGACCCCCAGCCAGTACTCCACCGGCGGCAAGACGCGCCTGGGCCACATCAGCAAGCGCGGCGATGCGTATCTCAGAAACCTGCTCGTGCAGGGCGCACGATCGGTACTGAACTCCGCCGGCGCACACCAGGACCGCATGTCGCGCTGGATCGTCGAGCTGCAGCCACGCCGCGGTTACTACCGCACGCTCGTCGCCATCGCCAACAAGAACGCACGCATCGCTTGGGCGCTGCTCGCCAAGAACGAAACCCTGCGCTCGGCATGAACATACCCATCAACTGAGGCTGCATCTGTCGATGACGAAACGGTCAAACCGGTGCCCGGGAAACCTGACTAAATTCAACGGCAGCATCAATGCCGGCTAACGAGCGAGGTCCGGGCATGCGGCTTTCATCGGGGCCAGAGCACTCCGTGCTCACAAACAGGCCGGTTATAGTGACGCAGTCCGACCTTCTCTCGTCATCTCCGTTGCCGTTGCAGAAACGGGGAAGTCCTTATAGTTCAATAATAAGAAGTATTGCGGCCTATCTTAGCCGTGAATCCTGGGTGGTGGTGTCAACCTTCCTTGAAATCAGTGCGTTAGGATACTGTATGGATATTCATGTCTCGAGATAGCCGGCCGAAATGGGCGAAGGCACTGATTCAAAAGGGAGTCGGGACGTAGAGATAAAACGGCCGCGCCTTCGTGAGCAGCTGACGATGGCGATCCGGCGGCGCAATTTCAGCCGCCGCACGGAGCAGTCGTACTGGTACTGGATCCGCTGGTTCATCCGCCACCACGGCATGCGCCATCCGGCCGGGATGGGAGCGGCGGAGGTCGAGGCGTTCCTGTCGTGGCTGGCGACCGATCGAAACGTCGCGGCGGCAACGCAGAACCAGGCGCTGTCGGCGCTGCTGTTCCTCTACAAGGTGCTGCTCGGCCAGGACCTGCCGTGGATGAAGGGTCTGGTGCGCTCGAAGCGGCCGGTCCGGGTTCCCGTGGTGCTGACGCGCGCGGAGGTGGGCCGCCTGCTTCTCGCGCTCGAGGGCACGAAGTGGCTGATGGCGAGCCTGCTTTACGGCGCAGGGCTGCGGCAGATCGAGTGCCTGACGCTGCGCGTGAAGGACATCGACTTCGCGTACCGGCAGATCCTGGTGCGTGACGCCAAGGGCGGCAAAGATCGGGTGACGATGCTGCCGGAGCAGGCGGTGCAGCCGCTGCAGGCGCACCTGGGCCGCGTGCGGCTCCTGCACCAGCGCGACCTTGCCGCGGGGCACGGCGAGGTCAGCCTGCCCTACGCGCTTGCGCGCAAGAAACCGCGCGCCGGCCGCGAGTGGGCGTGGCAATTCGTTTTTCCGTCGGGAGTGCTGTCGACCGATCCTGAGTCCGGGGTAATCCGGCGCCACCATCTCTTTCCCGATACGCTGGGGCGCGCGGTGGCGAAGGCGGCGCGCACCGCGCGCATCGTCAAGCCGGTCAGCTGCCACACGCTGCGCCACTCCTTCGCGACGCACCTGCTGGAGGGCGGGCACGACATCCGCACGGTGCAGGAACTGCTCGGACACTCGGACGTATCGACCACGATGGTCTATACGCACGTCCTCAACAAGGGCGGCCGCGGCGTGGCGAGCCCGCTCGATCGGCTGGACGCGCCATCGGACGGAAGATCGTGAAGACCACGCGATACTTCGACAGGATCCGCGAGCGCTCCGATCGGGCGGGTATTCGTGACGCGTGGATTGTGCGCGCGGTCGATCAGCCGCAGCGCGAACGCATTCAGGCGGATGGCCGCATTCGCCGATGGGTTCGGGTCGAGGAAGCCGGCGGGCGCTGGCTGCGAGTGGTGCTGCTCGCCGACGGCGAGACGGTGCATAATGCTTTCTTCGACCGGGGTTTCAAGCCGTGAAAATCAGGTACTTCAAGGAAACGGACACGCTCTACATCGAGTTCCGCCAATCTCCGGTGGCGGAGACGCGCGACCTGGACGAGAACACCCAGGTCGATTTCGACGAGCGCGGCGGCATCTGCGCCATGACGCTCGAGCACGCGAGCGAGCGCGCCGACCTTCCGGCGCTGGATTACCAGCAAGTCGCAGCCTAGCAGTAAGACAGGGGCCCTCCCCCGTCTAGTACGACTTCGGCAGCCCGAGCACGCGCTCGGCGATGAAGCACAGGATCATCTGCGGGCTCACGGGCGCAATGCGGCCGACGAGCGATTCCCGAAGGTAGCGCTCGACGTGGTACTCCTTGGCGTAGCCGAAACCGCCGTGCGTCATCACCGCCTGCTGGCAAGCGTCGAAGCCCGCTTCGCCGGCGAGATATTTGGCTGAGTTCGCCTCCGCGCCGCTCGGCTTGCCCGAGTCGTAGAGCCACGCGGCCTTGAACACCATCAGGTTGGCGGCTTCGAGCGCCATCCAGTTGGCGGCGAGCGGATGCTGGATGCCCTGGTTCTTGCCGATCGGCCGGTCGAAGACAATTCTTTCCTTCGCGTAGGCCGCCGCGCGCTTCAACGCGCAGCGCCCGAGGCCCACCGATTCGGCGGCGATCAGGATGCGTTCCGGGTTCATGCCGTGCAGGATGTACTCGAAGCCCTTGCCCTCCTCGCCGATACGATCCTCCTCCGGCACCGGATAGGCGTCGAAAAATACCTGGTTCGAATCGACGGCATGGCGGCCCATCTTGTCGATCTCGCGCACTTCGATCTTCTTGCGGTCGAAGTCGGTGTAGAAGAGCGTCAACCCGGCCTCGGCCCGCGTGAGCAGCAGGACTTTTTCGGCCACCTGCGCGGTCGAGATCCAGACCTTCTGCCCGGAGACGAGGTATTTCTTCCCCTTCTTCACCGCCTTGGTCTTGAGGCTGCGCGTATTCAGGCCGGTGTTCGGCTCGGTGACCGCGAAGCAGGCGCGCTCCTTGCCTGCGATCAGGCCCGGCAGCATTCTTTGTTTTTGGGATTTATTTCCAAAAACAACGACAGGGTTCAAACCAAAAATATTCATATGCACGGCGGATGCGCCGGAGAAGCCCGCGCCGGATTCGGCGATGGCCTGCATCATCACCGCCGCCTCGGTGATGCCCAGGCCCGAGCCGCCGTACTCCTCGGGCATGGCGACGCCGAGCCAGCCGTCCTTCGCCAGCGCCTGGTGCAGTTCCTTCGGGAAACCGCCCTCCTTGTCCTTCTTCAGCCAGTACGCATCGTCAAAGCGCGCGCAGATCTTCGCGATCGCTTCGCGGATCTGCTCCTGCTCCTGGGTGAAGGCGAAATCCATCAGCGGATCACTTTTTTCGGATCCTCGCCGTAGGGCGGCGCGTAGATCACCATCACCTTTACCCGCTCGCTGGTGGCGATGAACAGGTGCTGCACTTCCGCCGGAAAGAAGCAGGCTTCGCCGGGTTTCATCTCGAACTTCTCGCCGCCGACTTCGACGTGCGCCTCGCCCTCGAGCAGGTAGCAGACCTGCTCGATGCCCGGGTGCGCGTGCGGCAGCGCGCCCTTGCCGCGCTCGAGTTCGCCAATCAGCATTTCAACCTGCTTCGCGCCGACCGTGTCGGGGCCGATCATGCGGAAGTTCTTCGTGCCGGTATGGTTGGCGGGCGAATAGGGAACCACGTCGGATTGCCGCACCAGGTGCTTGTATTTCATGCCTGCGCCTCGATCCAGTTGTACAGCGCCAGCCCGCCGTCCACCACGACGGTGGTGCCGGTCATATAGGCGCCGAAGCGCTCCGAGAGCATCGCTACCGCCATCGGCGCGATGTCGCCGGGCTTGCCGAGGCGCCTGAGCGCGATTTTCTCCTCGAGGCCCGGCAGCCCCTTGAAGCCCGCGCCGGGCACCGCGCCAGGCGCGATGGCGTTGACGCGGATGCCGTCGGGGCCGAACGCGCGCGCGAGTTCCTTCATCAGCATCGTCTGGCCCGCCTTCGACGCGCTGTAGTGCGGCAGGTTGCGCGGCGATTCCGCGTGCAGCGACGTGACGAACAGCATGCGCCCGCGAAGCTTCTTCTCGCGCATGTGGTTGCCGAGCGCCTGCGCGATGAGGAAGCCGGAGTTGAGCTGCACTTCCAGCATTTCGCGCCATTCCTGCTCCGTGACCTTCGACGCAGTCTGGATTTCCTTGCGCGGCGGCGAAGCGGCGTGGACGAAGATGGAAACGGCGCCCAGGGCTTGAATTGCCTTTTCACAAAGTTTTTTTGCAGTGCCGGGAACGGAAAGATCGAATTCCCGATCAACCCCGAAAACCTTCGCGCCTTCCTCCTCGATCGCGCGCGCAATCGCCAGCCCGATGCCCTGGGCGGCGCCGGTCACCAGCGCGGTGTCATTCCGCAGCAGCTGGCTCATGCGCGGCCACCGTCTTGCGCCGCCCGCCCGTGAGGAGCATGTAGGCGGTCGGGATCACGAACAGGGTGAATACGGTGCCGAGCAGCAATCCGCCGACGATCACCCAGCCGATCGGCTGGCGCGCCTCGGCGCCGGCGCCCTTGGCCAGCGCAAGCGGCAGCGCGCCCAGCACCATCGCACCGGTGGTCATCAGGATCGGGCGCAGGCGCAGCGTCGCGGCTTCCGTGACGGCCTCGGCCGCGTCCATCCCCTTGGCCCGCAGCTGGTTGGAGAATTCAACGATCAATATGCCGTGCTTGGTGATGAGCCCGATCAGCATCACCAGGCCGATCTGCGAATAGACGTTCAGCGTGCCGCCGGAGAGCTTGAGCGCGGCGAGCGCGCCGGTCATCGCCAGCGGCACCGTGAGCATGATGACGAACGGCGACACGAAGCTCTCGAACTGCGCCGAGAGCACGAGGTAGATGAAGGCCAGCGCGAGCACGAAGGTAAACAGCAGCGCGGCGCCGGACTCCCTGAACTCGCGCGACGGGCCGTCGAGCTCGGTGCGCGCGCTCGCGTCCAGCACTTCCTTCGCCGCGCCTTCGAGGAATTCCAGCGCCTCGCCCAGCGTGTAGCCGGGCGAAACGTTGGCCGAAAGGATGGTGGCGCGCAGCCGGTTGAAGTGGTTGAGTTCCTTCGGGCCGACGGTTTCACGCACCTTGACCAGGTTGGAGAGCTGCACCAGCCGGCCGTCGCGCGCGCGCACGAAGATCGACGTCAGGTCGCTCGGCGTGTCGCGGTCTTTCGCCTCCAGCTGGAGGATGACGTCGTACTGCTTGCCTTCCTGCTTGAAGCGCGTCACCTGCCGTCCGCCGAGCAATGTCTCCAGCGTGCGGCCGATGGTCTCGACGTCGATGCCCATGGAAGCGGCCTTCTCGCGGTCGATGTCCACCGCGAGCTGCGGCTTGTTCAGGCGCAGGTCGGTATCCGGGTTGGCGATCGCCTTCGACTGGCGCGCCTTGGCGACGAGCGCGTCGGTCATCTTCTCCAGCGCCTCGTAGGAAGTCGCCTGCACCACGAACTGCACCGGCGGATTGCGGAAGCTCTGGCCGAGCGACGGCGGGTTGACCGGAAACGCCAGCACGCCCGGCATGCCGGCGAACATCTTCGGGCCGAGTTCCGCGGTGATCTGCTGCGTCTTCCGTGTGCGCTCTTCCCACGGCGCCAGCTGGCTGAAGGCGATGCCGAAGTTCACCGGGTTCGGGCGCTCCAGCCCGGGAGCGACCACGGTGAAGTAGGACCTGATCTCCGGAACTTTCGCGAACATGCCCTCGACCTGGCGCATGTAGCCGTCGGTGTAATCCATCGAGGCGCCTTCCGGGGCGACGATGAGCGAGAGGAAGAAGCCGCGGTCTTCCAGCGGAGAGAGCTCCGACTTGAGCGACTTGTAGAGCAGCGTCGCCGAAGCCACCACCAGGGCGAACACCACCGCCACCGCCCACCAGTACTTGAGCACCACGCCCAGCGAGCGCCGGTACGCGGCGTTCATGCCGGTGAAGAACCGCTCCATCGCCTGGTATGTCCGACCGTGCGACTCATGCGCCTGCAGGATCTTCGAGCACATCATCGGCGTGAGCGTGAGCGCGACCAGGCCCGACACCGCCACCGCGGCGGCCACGGTAAGCGCGAACTCGGTGAACAGGCGCCCGGTGTTGCCCGTCATGAAGCCGAGCGGCGCGAACACCGCCGCCAGCGTGAGCGACATCGCGATCACGGCGAAGGCGATCTCCTTCGAGCCGTCGATCGAGGCTTGCAGCGGCGGCTTGCCCATTTCCACGTGGCGGTGGCAGTTCTCCAGCACCACGATGGCATCGTCCACCACTAGGCCGATGGCGAGCACCAGGCCGAGCAGCGTCAGCACGTTTACCGAGAAGCCCATCAGGAACAGGAAGAAGAATGCGCCGATGAGCGACACCGGGATGGTGACGAAGGGAATCAGCGTGGCGCGCACGGAGCGCAGGAACACGAAGATCACCAGCATCACCAGCAGCACCGCCTCGATCATGGTGCGGTAGACACCGTCGATCGAGCGGTCGATGAACACCGAGGAGTCGAAAGCCACCGCCAGCGTCATGCCCTCGGGCAGGATGCCCTGCAGCCGCGCGAGCTCCGCCTTGGCGGCATTGGCGACGGAGAGCGTGTTGGCGGTGGACTGCTTGACGATGCCCAGGCCCACCGCCGAATTGCCGTTGACGCGCAGGATGCTGCGTTCGTCCAGCGCACCCAGCTGCGCGCGCCCGACGTCGCGCAGCCGCACCGGATAGCCGCGCGACTCGGTGAGGATCATCTCGTCGAACTGCGCCGGCGTGCGCAGGTCCGCCTCGGTCAGCACGGTGAATTCGCGCTGCGAGGATTCGATGCGGCCCGAGGGGATCTCCACGTTCTGCTTGCGCAGGCCGTTCTCGACGTCGGCCGGCGTCAGTCCGTAGGCGGCCAGCCGGTCGCGGTCGATCCACAGGCGCATCGCGTAGCGCCGCTCGCCGCCGATGATCACCGAGGCGACCCCGGGCAGCGTTTTTAACCGATCCGCGACGGTGCGGTCGGCGTAGTCGGACAATTCCAGCGGGCCGTGCTTCTCGCTGGAGAGGCGCATCCAGAGGATCGCCTGCGCGTCGGCCTCGATCTTCGAGACCACGGAATCGTCGGCCGCCGCCGGCAGAAGGGCCCTGACCCGGGCAACACGGTCGCGCACGTCGTTGGAGGCCGAATCGACGTTGCGCTCGAGCACGAATTCGACCGTGATCTGCGACACCTCCTCGCGCGATACCGACTTCACCGAACGCACGCCCTCGATGCCGGAGATCGAATCCTCGAGCGGCTGGGTGATCTGCGATTCCATGACCTGCGGACTTGCACCCTTGTAGACGGTGCGCACCGAGACCACCGGTGTGTCGATCTTCGGGTACTCGCGCACCGTCAGGCGCTGGAAGGAAATCACGCCGATCAGCACGATCATCAGCGACAGGACAGTCGCGAAGACCGGGCGCTTGATGCAGAGCTCGGGGAGCTGCATTTATTTTTTCATTTCATTTTTCATGACACTCACGGCGGAGCCCGGACCGACCTTCTGCGTGCCTTCGGTCACCACCACTTCGCCCTCGGCCAGGCCCTTGACGATCTCGACCTCGCCCACCTTGCGCACGCCGGTCTGCACGCGCACGACGTCAACTTTACCGTCGACAACGCGGTAGACGGTGAGGTCCTGGCCCTTGGGCACGATCGCCGCCTCGGGAATCCAGACCGCCTTCTCGCGCACGCCGAGCTGCACCCGCACGCGGCCGAACATGCCGGGGCGCAGCTTGAGCTCCGGGTTGGCGACGCGCGCGCGCAGCTGGATGGTGCGCGTCTGGTCGTCGACGCCGGGCTCGATCGCATAGATGCTGCCCGCGAAGGACTTGTCCGGATACGCGTCGACCAGCACCTTGAGCGGCTGGCCGGCCCTGAGCTTGCCGATGAAGGACTCGGGAACGCGAAAATCGAGCTTGAGCTGGTCGATCTTCTCCAGCCGCACGATGTCGGTGCCGGCGGCGACGTACTGGCCTTCGCTCACCTGGCGCAGTCCCGCGACGCCGGGAAACGAGGCGCGCATTTCCGTCTTGGCGAGCTTCGCCTCGTCTTCGGCGAGCTTGGCCTTGGCTCGCACCAGGTTGGTTTTCTGGTCGTCGAGGCCCTGCTGGCTGATGAAGCCCTTCTTGTGCATGTCCTCCGAGCGGGCCATGCGCTGCTCTTCCCACATCAACTGCGCGCGGCTCGATGCCAGCACCGCACCCAGCTCCGCCTGGTCGAGCTTCACGAGTACGGCGCCGCGCGCCACGGCCTGGCCTTCGCTGAAGCGGAATTCCACCACGCGTCCCGCGATTTCGGGGCGGATCGTCACCGCCTCGTCGGCGCGCAGGGTGCCGACCGCGCTCACCTCGTCCACCGCCGGAGCGATGCGCGCCGCCGCAACCTTGACCGGCATCGCCGGCGGCGGACCCTTGGCTGCGTCTTTGGGAGATTGGGCAAACGCGACGGGAAGGACAAACGCGGCCGCGATCGCCAGAAGGAATGCTATCCGCATGATCAGACTGCGGATTTTACTTGATCTGCGCGCTAAACTTTGCCCGTCTCGCCACGCTAGCCGTGCATCGTCATCCCGCCCGAGACGCTAAGCGTCTGGCCGGTGATGAAATCGGCGTCGCTGCTCGCAAGGAACAGCACCGCGCCGGGAAGGTCCTCCGGCTTGCCCAGGCGGCCGACCGGTATCGCGCGGCGGAAAGCCTCGGCGAGCTTTTCCGGATTGCCCGCGCCCTTCATGAACTCGGCGAGCATGTTGGTTTCGGTCACGCCGGGACAGACGGTATTCAGCCGCACGCCCTTGGAGGCAAGCTCGCGCGCGAGCGTCTTGGTGAGCGAGATGATGCCGCCCTTGCAGGCGGAGTAGACGGCCTCGCCGGAAGATCCCACCCGCCCCGCGTCGGAAGCGATGCTCACCACCTTGCCGCCGCCGCGCGCCACCATGCCGGGCAGCACGCAATGCAGCATGTTCATCGCGCCGACGAGGTTGATCGAAATAATCTTCTGCCAGAAATCGGGCTCGGTCTTGAGGAACGGCTTGAACATGTCCCAGCCGGCGTTGTTGACGAGGATGTCGACTGGGCCTGCCTCGGCGACCGCCTTCTTCACCGCTTCGTAGTCGGTGATGTCGACGTTCACATGGCCCGGCGCTCGCGGCCGGATATCGAACACCACGACCTCCGTTCCTTCTTCCGCGAATCGCTCGGCGATGGCGCGGCCGATGCCGTCCGCGCCTCCGGTGACGATCGCCCGCTTGCCGCGCAGTCCCTTCATGACTCCCCCATTCGGTGTGCCGCCGCAGTTGTATCCCGTAGTATCTTAAGGCCATGTTCGAATCCGCGAACCTCAGGCACCGCGTCGACAAGGCGCTCTACAAGCGCGAGGCGGCGAAGCTGCGCCAGGCGCTGCTCGACGCGCAGTACGGCCTGAAGGAAAACGGCCGCTTCCCGGTCCTCATCCTGATCGCCGGCGTCGAGGGCGCCGGCAAGAGCGAAACCGTGAACCTGCTGAACGAGTGGATGGACCCGCGCCACATCCACACCAGCGCGTTCTTCGATCCCTCGGACGAGGAACGGGAACGGCCTTCGCTGTGGCGCTTCTGGCGCGAACTGCCGGCCAAGGGGAGGATCGGCATCTTCTTCGGCGCCTGGCACACGATGCCGATCCTGGATCGCGTCATGGGCGAGATCAGCGAAGGCGAATTCGCGCGCGAAATCGGCGAAATCCAGCGCTTCGAGCGGATGCTGAGCGACGAAGGCGTGCTGCTGCTCAAGTACTGGTTTCACCTGTCGCGGAGCCAGCAGCGCAAGCGCATCAAGGAACTGGCGGCCGATCCGAAGACGCGCTGGCGCGTCACCGACCAGGACTGGCAGTACCTCAAGCTATACAAGAAATTCGTCAAGGTCTGCGATCCGTTCCTGCGCAAGACCTCGACCGGCGAGGCGCCCTGGATCGTGGTGCCGGGCGCCGACCCGCGCCACCGCACGCTCACCGTGGCGAGGCACCTGCTCGCGGCGATGCGCGAGCGGCTCGATGAAAAGCCGCTCAAGCGGCTGCCGGACAAAACTCCGCCGATGCCGGCGCCGACCGACCACCTGAACGTGCTGCGCGCGCTGGAACTCGACCAGCCGATGAGCAAGGCGCGGTACGCGAAGGAACTGGAGAAATGGCAGGGCCGCCTGAACGTGGCGTCACGCGACGCGCGCTTCAAGTCGCTCTCGGCGGTCGCGGTGTTCGAGGGCAACGATGCCGCGGGCAAGGGCGGCGCGATCCGCCGCGTCACGAGCGCGCTGGACGCGCGCTGCTACGCCAACGTCTCGGTGGCGGCGCCGAGCGAGGAAGAGCGCGCGCAACCCTACCTGTGGCGGTTCTGGCGCCACCTGCCGAGGAACGGCCGCTTCACCTTCTTCGATCGCTCGTGGTACGGGCGCGTGCTGGTGGAGCGCGTCGAAGGCTTCTGCGGCGAGGCCGACTGGATGCGGGCCTACACCGAGATCAACGACTTCGAGGGCGCGATGCTGCGCCATGGCACCGTGGTCGTGAAATTCTGGCTCTCGGTGAGCAAGGCGGAGCAGTTCCGGCGCTTCAAGGCGCGGCAGAAAGTCAGCTTCAAGCGTTTCAAGATCACCGACGAGGACTGGCGCAACCGGAAAAAATGGGATGCATACGAAACGGCGGTCTGCGACATGGTCGACCGCACTTCGACTTCGCTCGCGCCATGGACCCTGGTCGAGGCGAACAACAAATACCACGCGCGCATCAAGGTGCTGAAGACCTTCTGCCGTGCGATCGAGGACGCGCTTGGCCGCGTCAGTAAGGCGGGCGTCAGGAAAGGCGGCAAGAAGAAGAAGTAACATCCCGGCACCGATGCGCGACCCGTTCTACGCCCCTCGACACCGCTACGAACGCATCGCGATTTCCACCATCCACGTGGCCTTCGCGCTGTCGCTCCTTTTGCACGCGCTGCTGCTGTCGGGCTGGCTGCCAATGCCAAAAGTGCCGCTGCGCCCGTCCGACGATATCGGGGAAAACAAGCCAAGCAGCACTTCGCTTGCGGTAAGGCTTGTGCCGCTGCCGGCGCCTGCTTCCGTCTCCGCACCGCCCCCGGCGCCCGCGCTGGCTGCGCCGTCCCGCAGCGCCGCCGCTTCCAGAGACTCGCCGCCGGCCAGGGAGCGCGTGCTCGCCGTCGAGCGCCCGTCGCCGGCGCGTGCCACGCCACCGCCCGCCGCCGAGACCGCGCCGGCACTCGCCAACGCCGACTTCGCGGCCCTGGTCGAGGCGCGCCGCCGCGCCCGCGAGTCCGTGCCCGCGCCGCCATCGCGCAACGAACCGCCGGTCGAGACCGCGCAGGAACGCGACAACCGCATCGCCGCCATGAACCTGGGCCTGAACCGCACGCCCACCTTCGGCGACGAGCGCAAGCACGGCGGCGGCATCTTCCAGATCGCGCGCCTCGGCTATGACGACGCCGAATTCTTCTTCTTCGGCTGGAACAAGGCCATCAGCCGGAACTCGCGACAGATGGTCGAGGTGCGCCGCGGCAACAACCCCACCATGGAACTCGCCGTCGTGCGCAAGATGATCGCGATCATCCGCGAGCACGAGCGCGGCGATTTCATCTGGGAGTCGCGGCGCCTGGGGCGCGAGGTGTGGCTTTCCGCCCGCGCCTCCGACGTCGCCGGGCTGGAGGAATTCATGATGCTCGAATTCTTTCCCGCCCCGCGCCCGCGCTGACCCCCCTAGCGGTACACCAGCGTCGGGATCTTCGAGTGCGCCAGCACGCCCTGCGTCTGGCTGCCATGGAGCAGCGCCGAAATGCCGTGCCGGCCGTGCGAGGCCATGAAGATCAGGTCGCAGCCGTGCTTGTGCGCCGCGCGTACGATGGCTTCGTGGGGACGGTCGCTCTGGACGAATTCCGCGTCGTACTGCACGCCCGCGGCGCGCGCGCGGTCGGCGATCTTCTGCAGCGCCGTCTCGGCCTGGCGCCGCGCGTCGCGCTCGTACTGATCGAACGAGATGCCGTGCCGTGACATCAGCTCGACCTCGCCTGGCATCTGGTACTCGGGAACCGCGGTGAAGCCGGTGACCCGCGCATGCACTTCCTTCGCGAATTCGACGCCGGCGTCGATCGCCTTGTCGGAGAGTTCCGAGCCATCGGTGGGGATCATGATGTGCTTGTACATGTGGACTCCTTGCATGTAGCCATCATCCGCACGCTGCCGCCGACGGTTTTGACGCAGATCAATAGGCATGCGCCGCCACCGCCTATGCTGGCTGCCAAAGGAGACAACCATGTTCAAGCACATACTCGTATCGACCGACGGCTCGAAGCTTTCCGGCAAGGCGATCCGCACCGCGGTCAGGCTCGCCGGTGCCACCGGCGCGAAAGTGACCGGCGTCTACGTGGTCCCGCCCTACCAGCCGCCGATGTACGGGGAAGGAATGATGTATGCGCCCTTCCTATCGCCGGCGAAGTACCGCGACACCATCAAGCGCGCCGGGCAGAAGGCGCTCGCCGAAATCGAGATCGAATCCAAAACGGCTGGCGTCGCCTATGGCGGCACATTGCTGGCCGCGCAGAACCCGTGGGAAGGGATCGTGCGCACCGCGAAGGCGAAGAAATGCGACCTCATCGTGATGGCCTCGCACGGCCGCCGCGGCCTGGCCGGCCTGCTGCTCGGCAGCGAGACCACCAAGGTGCTCACGCATTCGAAAGTCCCGGTTCTGGTATGTCGCTGACCCTGGCCTAGGTCGCCGCCTTCCAGGGTTCGCCCAGCCCTACCGGCGCCGGTGCTAGGTTGAGGATGCGCTGGTAGAGGGATTTGAAATCCTTTTCCCGCAGGTCGGCGATCGGATCGTCGTTGGCCGCGAACGCCGCGGCGATCGCATCCCAGTCCTCCGCCGTGAGCGCCTTTTCCGCGCGCGGGATCAGGTCGGCTTCCTCGCGGCGCATGTGGTTCCAGTGGAACTGGGCGTAGGCCGCGACTGCGATGCTGAATTTCTCCGCGCCCCCGGGCCAGGTCTGCTCGTATTCCAGCAACGCCTGTTCCAGGTCGCGCACCAACCGCGCGCCCGTGACGTGCTCCGCCTGCAGCGCGTCGACCAACTCGCGCGCCGCCGGGTCCCGCTGCAGCAGCCGGGCGAACAGGTGCGCGTCTTCCTTCGGATGGTGCATGCGCTCGGGAAACGCGTCGATGTAGTAGATCATCGCCCGGAATACAGAGAAATCCGGCCGCAGGCTGCCGTCGCGCGCCATCTGCGCGAGGGACTTCAGGCCGCTCAGCACCGCGGAAATCGAACGATGCTCGTCGTAGATGATGCCGATCGCTTTTTGCATGCATTCCTCCTATAGGCAGAGCAGGCCGCGGCGGATGCCCTCGCCAACGGCGGTGGCGTTCGCCAGGCCGTACACGCCGAAACCGAGCACCGTCACGCCTGCGGCCGCGCGCCAGGCGCGCAGCCGCGCAGCGAGCCAGCCCGCCGCGAGCAGGAACGGCAATGTTCCCAATCCAAATGCCGCCATGCCGAGCGCGCCGCGCGCCGCACCGCCGGAGAAGGTCGCGGCGGCGAGCGCGGCATAAACCATGGCGCATGGCAGCCAGCCCCAGGCGAGACCTGCCGCATACGACTGCGTAAGCGTGCGCGCGGGCAGCAGCCGCGCCGCGAGCGGCTGGATGCGCCGCCACAGCGGCAAGCCGAGCGCTTCAATGCGCGACATCAGGCGTCCCGCGCCCGCGAGGTAGAGCCCCACGACAACGAGCATCGCGGAAGTTGCGACCTGCAGCGTTTCCTGCGCCGGCAGGACGCCCGAGGCGTACGCAGCGGCGCCGAGCGTGCCCGCCACGGCGCCTGCGGCCGAATAGGTGGAGATGCGCCCGAGGTTGAACGCAAAACGCCTGCTCCACACCCTTTCTTCCTTGACCGGGATGACCCGCCCGATATCGAACGCGGCAACAATTCCGCCGCACATGGCGACGCAATGCACCCCGGAAGCGAGTCCGGCGGCGAACATCGCGACAACCAGGGTATCCACCTCAGATGACCTTCGAATACGATGCGCGCTGCTTCTTCTCACGCAAGTAGCGGTCGAACACCATGCACACGGCGCGCACCAGCAGCCGGCCCCTGGGCGTCACCACGATCCAGTCGCCCCGCAATTCCACCAGCCCGTCGTCGGCCAGCAGGCGCAGGTCCCGCATTTCCGCGGCGAAATAGCTGCGGAAGTCGATCAGCCAGGACAACTCGATCGATTCCAGCGACACGCTGAAGTTGCAGGTCAGCGACTGGATCACCGCGCGGCGCACCAGGTCATCCGCCGTGAGCTCAACGCCGCGCCACACTGGCAGGCGGCCTGCGTCCAGTGCGGCGTAGTAGGCGTCCAGCGTTTTTTCATTCTGGTAGTACGAGGGCCCGACGCGGCCGATCGCGGAGACGCCAAAGCCGAGCATGTCGCTGCCGGCCTGCGTCGAGTAGCCCTGGAAGTTGCGCTGCAGGCGGCCCTGGCCCTGCGCCACGGCCAGCTCGTCGCCGGGCTTCGCGAAATGATCCATGCCGATGTAGACGTAGCCGGCGCGCGTCAGACGGCCGATGGCGAGCGTCAGGATCTGCAGCTTGCCTTCCGGCACCGGCAAATCCGCCTCGTGGATGCGGCGCTGCGGCTTGAACAGCGACGGCAGGTGCGCGTAGCTGTAAAGCGCGATGCGGTCGGGCGATATGTCGAGCACCTTGTCCAGCGTGGCGTTGAAGCTGTCCAGCGTCTGCAGCGGCAGGCCGTAGATCAGGTCCAGGTTCACCGAGCGAAAGCCGCTCGCGCGCGCCTCGTCGATGACTCGGCGCGTTTCCTCTACCGACTGAACGCGATGCACCGCCTGCTGCACGCGGGCATCGAAATCCTGCACGCCAACCGACAGCCGGTTGAAACCCATTTCCGCGAGAAACGCCATGCGCCCCTCCTCGACGCGGCGCGGATCGACTTCGAGCGACAGTTCAGCGCCGGATTCGCGGCGAAAATGCGCGTCTATCAGGCCGGCAACCGCGGCCATTTCCTCGCGCGACAGGAACGTCGGCGTGCCGCCTCCCCAGTGCAGCTGCGAGTAGCGCGGGCGCGCGTCGCGCGTCGCGCCGAGTTGCGCGGCGGTCAGTGCAATCTCGCGGCTGAGCGTGTTGATATACTTTTTCGACCGGCCATGATCACGCGTCACCACCTTGTTGCAGCCACAGTAGTAGCAGACGGTGTCGCAGAATGGCAGGTGCACGTAGATCGACAGCGGCTCGCCCGGCCCGCGCGCCGCCCGCTCGGCGAGGCGATGCTGCAGGCAGCCGTCGGCGAAGGCTTCCACGAACCGGTCCGCGGTGGGATACGACGTATAGCGCGGACCGCTCACGTCGTGCTTGCGGATCAGGACCGGGTCGATCACCAACTCGGAGGACGGGTACGCCATGTTCTGCACGGTACTGCGCACCTGTTCCGCCCCCTTGACCTGAGTCAATACCCGGTGCATCCATGATCCGGGTTTGGGGCAATCCCGCGGTTGCCGTGGCGGGCCTCGCCCTGGCTGCGGTCGTCGTGGTCCTGAATTTTTCGACCCTGGCCTTCGGCTCCGAGGTGCCCTGGCTGGCCGCGCTGAATCTGGTGGCCAACCTGACCGTGCTCGGCGCCATGATCGTGGTGATCGTGCAGACGGCGCTGCTGGCCGAGGCGCGCGAATCGCGCGCGCGCGCCGCGTTGGGCGAATCGCAGGCGCGCCTCGCCGCAGTCATGGATTCGGCCATGGACGCGATCATCACCGTGGACCAGGACCAGCGCATCCTGCTCTTCAACCAGGCCGCTGAGGCGACCTTCGGCTGCAGCCGCGCGGAGGCGCTGGGATCGACACTGGACCGCTTCCTCCCCGCGCGTTTCCGCAAGGCGCATGCCGCGCACGTCGAGCGCTTCGGCGCCACCGGCGTCACCAACCGGCGCATGGGCGACACCACCATCCTATGGGCGCTGCACGCCGACGGCACCGAGTTCCCGATCGAGGCCTCGATCTCGCAGGCAAGCGAAGGCGGACAGCACCTCTACACGGTGATCCTGCGCGACATCACCAAGCGCAAGGAATACGAGGATGCGCTGGTCCGGCAGCGCGCCGAACTGCGCGAGATCTCGGCGCGCGTGCTCGAAGCGCGCGAGGAGGAGAAAACGCAGCTCGCCCGCGACCTGCATGACGAGCTGGGACAACTGCTGTCAGCGATGAAGATGGACCTGGCGTGGCTGCGCGAGCGCCTGCCGCCGGGCGGCGCCGAACTCGGCGCCAAGGCATCTCACATGGATGCGACGCTCGATCGCACCGTCGCCTCCGTGCGGCGCATTGCCGCCGAACTGCGGCCGCTGATGCTGGACGACCTGGGGCTGCGCGACGCGGTTGCATGGCTCGTCAGCGAATTCAGCACGCATTCCGGCATCGAATGCAGCCTGAGCGCGCCGCCGGATGCCGTGCTCGAAAATATCGACCGCGCAATCGCCATTACCGTCTACCGCGTGCTGCAGGAGTCGCTTACCAACATCGGGCGCCACGCCAGGGCAAAGAAGGCCTGGGTGATCCTCGGCGCCAGCGGCAACTGGATCCAGCTGGAGGTTGAGGATGACGGAAAGGGGATCAAGGACGAAGACCTTTCCAGGTCTCGCTCGCTCGGACTGAAGGGCATGCGCGAGCGCGTGCTCTATCAGGGCGGCTCAGTCGAGGTCGGACGCGCGCCGCGCGGCGGCACGCGCGTGCTGGTGCGCGTGCCGAAGGTGCCTACGCAGGACACTGGAGCGCCAGCCACTTGATCCGCGTGCTGCTCGCCGACGACCACACGCTGGTGCGCGAAGGACTGCGCCAGCTGCTCGGCGCCACCGCCGACATCCGCGTTGAAGGCGAAGCGGCCAACGGCGACAAGGCGCTCGACCTGGTGAAGGCGAACGACTATGACCTCGCGGTGCTGGACATGTCGATGCCCGGCCTCTCGGGCATAGAGCTGATCAAGCGCCTGCGGCTGGAAAAGCCGCGCTTGCGCGTGCTGGTGCTTTCGATGCATGGCGAGGCGCAGTACGCGGCGCGCGCCCTGAAAGCCGGTGCCGCGGGCTATCTCACCAAGGACAGCGCCTCGGCGCAGCTGGTGGGGGCGATCCGAAAAATCGCCGCCGGCGGCGTGCACATCAGCGAGGCCGCGGCGGCGCAGCTGGTCGGCGCCCCGAAAGGCGACGCCCTACCGCACACAACATTGTCGAATCGCGAATTCGAGGTCTTCCGCCTGCTGGTGGCGGGCCGCGGACCAACCGAGATCGCGGAGCAGCTGCACCTGTCGGTCAAGACCGTGAGCACCCACAAGACCCGCATCCTCGAGAAGATGGCGATGGGAAGCACCGCCGAACTGGTGCGCTACGCGGTCGAAAAGGGCCTTTCGTAGAGATACGAAGTCAACGCGGTACCTTGCTGCCGCTCCTGAACTTGCCGACGATGGCGGCCGAGATCAGGTTCCACTTGGCGCGCAGGGTCGGGTGGTGGCCCCAGTCGCTGGTGACATGGATGGTGATCGGCTCGAAATTTTCCGGGTCGATCAATTGCCCCGCGGCGCCAATCTCGAAATCGAAACCCGAAGGCGTCATGCCGTAAAAGGAGACCATGCCATCGGGCTCGGGATGCTGGCCCAGCGTCAAGATGATCGGCACTTTCAGCTTTTGCGCACGCTCCCATGCGCCGCCGACATCGCGCATGTCGTTGGCCTCGATCATGACGTGATGCATGCGCCCCCTGGTCGGCATCTCGAACAGCGCCAGCGAATGGTGGCGCGGATTGCAATGCAGAAAAACGCCGCCGATCTCAATCGGACCGATGGCGCATTGCAGCTCCTGGCTCAGGCGCATGCCCAGCACATCGCGATAGAAGGAAGCGGCTTGTTGCATGTCGGAGCTCGACAGCACCGCGTGCCCCAATCCCATGGCGCCCGTGCGGAAACCGCCCGGCATGAGCGTCGAGGCGAACGCCGTGCCGGCCTGGCCGAGGCCCATCACCAATTCATTGCGCACGCCATCGGGTCCGGTGAACTGAACCAACCGCTCGACATGGCGTGCCTGGCACAAAGCCGCATTGCCCACCGCCGGATTGGCGCCGGCCGCTTGTGCGCGATCAACGATCGCATCGAAATCCTTCCGGTTTGAGACTTCCCAGCCCAGCGCGTCAATATCGTCGGCAGCACCTTGCCGCAGGATGAACCGATGAGCGCGATCATCCAGCCGCAAGGCTAGTGTTCCGTCGCCATTGATGGCGGGCGCCGGCAGGCCCAGCATGTCTGCGGCGAAACGGCGCCAACGCGCCAGGTCGCGTACTTGAAGGGCCAGGTAGGCCAGGTTGATCTTGCCGAACACGTTTTTTCCCCACCGTTCGTGCGCTGGATCAAATTGTAGGCGCATTCCTACCCCTCAATTCAGCCGCCGCCGATGGTGCCCGGGCCGGCCGGGCGGCAGACTGCCTTCAACAAGGGAGGCAACAATGCAAACCGCCACGATCACCAGACTCAGCCCGCGCCAGAGCCCGGCCACGATGCAGCCGGCCTCCGGCAAGCACGAGACCAACTGCACCAGCTGCAACCTGCGGGAGTTGTGCCTGCCGAAGCAGATCGTCGACAGCGACATGGCGCGCGTCGAGCAGCTGGTATTCGCGCGGCGGCGCCTGAAGCGCGGCGACTTCCTGTTCAAGGCAGGCGACGAATTCAATTCGCTGTACGCCATCCGCAGCGGCTTCCTCAAGACCACGGTGCTGAACGCCGACGGCCGCGAACAGGTGACGGGTTTCCAAATGGGCGGCGAACTGCTCGGCCTGGACGGCATCGGCGGCGGCCGCTACAACGGCAACGCGGTGGCGCTGGAGGACAGCGAAGTCTGCGTGCTGCCGTTTGCGCTGATCGAGGAGCTTGGGCGCGAGATTCCCGCCATCCAGCGCAACCTGCACAGCGTGCTGTCGCGCGAAATCGTGCGCGACCACGGCGTGATGATGCTGCTAGGCTCGATGAGCGCCGAGGAGCGCCTCGCCGCGTTCCTGCTCAACCTGTCGCGCCGCTTCACGGCGCGCGGCTACTCGGCCTCCGACTTCCACCTGCGCATGACGCGCGAGGAGATTGGCAGCTACCTCGGCCTGAAACTTGAAACGGTGAGCCGCCTGTTTTCGCGCTTCCACGCTGACGGCCTGATCGAAGTGCAGCAAAAGCACGTGCGCATCCTGGACATTCCAGGACTCGAGGCATTACGTAGGAATTAACTCTCAGTTCAGGCCGAGCATGTGGCCGATTTCCTTCAGCCACGTGCCGGCTCGGATGCCGTCCGCGCCCAGTTCCGCACCCGCACGATCGAACAGCGCGTGCACCGCTTTCAGGCCGCTCTCGACCGCATCGGGCTGCGCGCCAGGGCGCTCGAGCAGAGCCTTGAGGGCATCCACCTCCGCGCGCAGTTCCGCGTACTTGGCACTGTCGGCGGGCAGCGCGGCGAGGTTTCCGGAAATTTCCTTGACCAACAGCCTGGCGCGGTCGAGGTCGAACTGGCTCTGGCTCATGCGCGCATTCTAGACCGGCGCTCAGGCCGGCACCTCGTCATTCCCGATCCCGCGCATCGCGTCCGCCACCAGCCGGTAGCGCATATTGACGGCCGTCATCTCGCGATACCAGTTCACTACGTCACCCCAGGGGTCATTTACCTTGGCCAGGCCCGACACGAATGCGACCACGGTGCCCACCTCGATGCGGCCCTGCACCGCCAACCAGCCGCCGACGCCGAGCACGGCGGCGACGCCCAGGTGGTGCATCAGGTTCATCAGGAAATTCATCGTGAACTTGAGCTTGAAGATGCCCATGTTCAGGGTGAAGACGTGGGCGATATGGCCCTCCTGCACCGCGGCGAGCGCGGCGTCGCCGCCCGAGGCACCGACGATGCCGCCGCTGACCGCGCGCAACGTATGGATGCGTTCGCTCGCGCGGCGGTTCATGGCCTGCTGCATCAGCGGCACGAACACCATCTGCGGCGAGAACACCGCGATGCTCAACAGCGCCATCCATGGTTCCAGCCAGGTGAGGTAGCCGAACACGCTCAACAGGATGCCGCCTTGCAGCAGCGGCTCGGAGACGCTGATGCCGACGAAACCGCCGATCGGCTCCGACTCGGTCAGGATCATCGAGATCTCGACGCCCTCCGAAGCCGCCCTGTCCTTCGCCGCCAGCGCTTTGCCCGTAAGGGCGCCTATGCTGCGGCGCAGGTGCCGCACCGCGCGTTCGCTGACCAGGCTGCGGTAGATGTTCAGCCACAGCTTGACCGCGCCCTCGGTGAGCGCGACCACCGCATAGGCGATGGCTAGCCACACGATCATGTCGATCGCACCCTTGCCGATGGCGTCGTTGACGATGCGCCGCTGCAGTTCCAGCGGCACGGCGCTCAGCAGGAACACCGCGATTGACAGCAGGCAAAGCCCGGCCTGGTGGCGCGAACTTATCTGCCAGATGTAGCCGAACAGGGTCGGCGGCATGACGCGGCTCTTCATGTCAGTTCACATCGTGCCGCATCGACTTGCCGCACCGTTGATTAAAGTCAACTCAGGAGACTCCAGCGGGATTACGCTGTCAAGCGGGGAGACCACATAGCAGAGGCCACATATGAGCTACAAGCGAATCCTGGTTCCGGTCGATGGCAGTCCCACGGCGGCGAAGGGCATGAAGGCGGCGATCAGGCTTGCGCGCGAAAATCGCGGCAAGCTGCTGCTGCTCCACGTGGTGGAGGAATACTCGGCGTTCATCTCGCCCGAGGTCGGTGTGAGCCTCGGGCCGATACTCGATTCCCTGCGGCTCGTCGGCAGGCGCACGCTGGCACGCATCGCGCGCAGCGCCGCGAAGTCGGGCGCCAAGCCGCAGAGCGTTCTGGTCGAGAATTTCGGCGGCCGGGTAGCCGACACCATCGTGCAGCAGGCGAGGCGCCTGCGCGCCGACCTGATCGTGATGGGAACCCACGGCCGGCGCGGCGTGAACCGGGTGCTGCTCGGCAGCGACGCGGAACTGGTGGTGCGCTACAGCCCCGTGCCGGTGCTGCTGGTGCCGGCGAGCGGCCGTCGCAAGCGCTAGGCGCGCCGCCGCTCAGCGCAACTGGTTGTATTTGCGCAGCGCCGTGTCCAGGCGCGCGCGCGCGGTGCGCACGCCCGCTTCGAGGGCTTCCATGCGCGCAACATATTCGGGCGAGGGCCGTCCGCGGCGGCCGCTCATCGCTCCGCCGACCGCGGGTGAAGATGTCGACGGCACGCCGCCGGCTTCAGCCGGCGCGATGCCGCTGGCCACGCCAGCCTGCTCCCCTGCCTGCGGTTCCTGCCCCGCACGCTGGCGCTCCTCGGCTGCCGCCAGGGCGCGGGTCGCGTCCTGCACCTCCGTCCAGGCTGCCTGCAGCGCGTCCAGCTGCTTCTTGATACGTGCTTCCCCGTCGATATCGCTTTGAAACGCAGCCTTGGATTTGGCCTTGGCCGCCGGTGCGGGAATCCGATACTCGAAGGTTTCGATGAGTTCGAGGCCGGGTTCCAGCCGGTTGCTGTACACAGTGCGGCCGTCGGCATG
Source organism: Betaproteobacteria bacterium (assembly GCA_025358705.1). Taxonomy (GTDB): domain Bacteria; phylum Pseudomonadota; class Gammaproteobacteria; order Burkholderiales; family SG8-39; genus RBG-16-66-20. The sequence continues at coordinate 22,489 of JANYII010000076.1, forward strand.
CCGGTATTTGTAGATGGTCTCGGCCCCGGCTGAGGCGGAGAACAGCAGGCAGGCGAGCAGCGCGGCGATTCGGGAGTTCATGGCCCGCATCATAGCGCCACGCTCTCGCCCGCGGACGGAACAGTCGCGCGCCAGCCGTAGCCGTCGATGATGGAATTCTTGAGGGATTCGGCGGAGAGCGGCTCGCCGTGCACCACGTAGCAGTGGCGGGGCGACCGCTTGAACTGGCCGATCCAGCCGAGCAGCGCGTCCCGGTCGGCGTGCGCGGAGAGCCCGTTTATGGTGAAGAGCTTGGCGCGCACCGGATAGGATTCGCGAAAAATGCGCACGGATTTCGCGCCATCCACGATCCTGCGCCCCAGCGTTCCCGCGGCCTGGAAGCCGACGAACACGATAGCGCACTCGGGGCGCGGCAGGTTGTAGCGCAGGTGATGGCGGATGCGGCCGCCTTCGCACATGCCGCTGGCCGAGATGATGATCGCCCCGGCGCGCACTTCGTTGATGCGCATCGACTCTTCCAGCGATTCGGTGAAGCGCACGCGTTCCAGCCCAGGCAGCTTGGCGTGGCGTGCCGTGATGCGTGTCGCGGCAGTCGCCATCGGCGAATCCACGTAGATGTC
>JANYII010000141.1 GCA_025358705.1 Betaproteobacteria bacterium
GGGAAGGCGCCGGCGCCGTAGAAATCGGTGAGCTTCTGCCGCGGCAGGTTGCCGGTGACGTGGTAGACGCCGATCGGCGTCTTCTGGTCGCCCTCGCGCGTCTTTTCCATGCCGTTCTTGCCCAGCGTGACGTAATAGTCGGCGACGAACTGGGGCAGCCCGCCGACGTTCTCGAACACATAGAGCCGCGAGCGGCGCGAATCCACCACCAAGGCGTGCTTTTGCTCGGAATGCATTTGCAGGATGTAGCGCGGCACGCGTTCGCCGTTGGGGCGGTCGCGGTACGCCCGCACCCGGAGCAGGGCCTCGGCGCGCAGGTCGTCCACTTTTTCGCGCGGCACGGTCTTGGGCACGTTGCCGAAGGTTTCGAGCGGGCGGGCGCGCGCTAGCAGCAGGTCGCCGCGGATCAGGTGCGCGAGGCGGAAGTTCGGATGCGCCGCGATCAGGGCCTCGACGCGCTGCGTGGCGAGGTCGAGCCGGTTGTTGTCGAGCGCCTCGAGGACACCGGACAATGCCTGCTCCGGGCCAGCGCCCGACGGCGCCTGCGCTGGAGCGGCGCTGGAAAGCGCCTTGGCCACCTTGTGCGACTTCGCCTTGGCCGAAACCCCGGCGGAGGAAACGCAGAGCACGGCGGCGATGGCCAGGCGCAGGAATGCGCTAGGCAGGGATATCAATTGCCGACCCTCTCCTGCTGGATGAGCCAGCGCCCGTCAGTCTTGGTCAGCACCAGTGTCTTGGTGGCGGTGGCTGCCTTGACCACGTCGGAGCGGTAGCCCTGGCGGAAGGTCACGCTGGCCTGGCCGTCGGCCGCCAAGCTCACCTTGGGCGCGTCAACCGTTACGGTGATGCTCTTGGGCGCGCTGATGCGCTGCCGGCGGCCCTTTTCCCAATCGGCGCGCGCTTCGCCGCCCGGCGTCTTGAAATCCTTGGCGTAGAACGCGAGGTAGCGGTCCACGTCCTTGGACGACCATGCCTTGGCCCAGGCGTTCACAGCCTCGAGCACATCCGCGTTGCCGGCCTTCGGCGCAGCCGGTTTCTCCGCGGCCGGCTTTGCAGGTTCGACGGCGGCAACGACGGCCGGCGCCTTTGGCGCGTCCTTCGGGGCGGCGGATTTGGCGGGTTCGGCCGCGGCGACTACGGCGGGAGTTTTGGCCGCTTCCTTCGGCGGGGTCGGCGCCGCCGGAGCTGTGGGCACGCTCGGCGCCGCAGCCACCACTACAGGCGCAGCAGGCGTGGCGGGTGCTGCGGCGACCGCCACCGGTTTGCCCGGCGCGGAACCGCCGACCAATTCGCGCACCAGTGCGAGCTTGTTCTTCGCGGCGGGATTGGCGGAATCGAATTGCAGCGCCTTGTCGTAGGCCTGGCTCGCGAGCTTGGCGTAGACGTCGCCGAGATTCTCGTAGGCGGTGGCGTAGCTCGGATGCGTGCGGATCGACTGCTCGAGCGCACCGCGCGCCTTGTCGTACTGGCCCTGCGCGGCGTAGATCACCGCGAGGTTGTTGTAAGGCTCGGGCAGGTCGGGATAGTCCTTCGTCAGCGCGAGGAAAACATCCGTTGCGTCCTTGGTGTTGCCCTGCTCGGCGAAGATCAACCCCTTGAGGAAGCGCGCGCGCGCGTCCCTGGGTTTCGCGGCGAGCACCTTGTTCACGCGTTCCAGCGCCTGTTGGTGCTGGCCGGATTTCAGCATTTTGGCGGCGTCTTCCACGTCATCGGCGAATACCGGACGGGAGATCGCGAGCAGCGCCAGAAGCAGCACGGCCAGCATTTGACGCAGGTCAGTGAAAGTCATCATTGTGTTATAGTTTTCAAGGCTCTACGGAATCTTGCTCATTCTAGACTAAGCCTCGCCGCTTCACAACTTGGTTCGCCGCAGTACCCGGACCCGCATGCTTCGCATCTACAACTCACTCGCCAGGGAAAAGCAGGACTTCGTGCCTATGCGCCCGGGCGAGGTGCGCATGTACGTCTGCGGCATGACGGTCTACGACTTCTGCCACATCGGGCACGGCCGCATGATGGTGGCGTTCGACGTGGTGCGGCGCTGGCTGCGCGCGAGCGGCTACCGCGTCACCTACGTGCGTAACATCACCGATATCGACGACAAGATCATCAAGCGCGCGGCGGAGAATCACGAAACCATTGCCAAAGTGACCGAGCGCAACATCCGCTACATGGACGAGGACGTCGGCGCGCTGGGCGTGGAGAAGCCCGACCACGAGCCTCGCGCGACGCAGTACGTGGCGCAGATGCTGCAGATGATCGGCCGCTTGGAGGCCAACGGCCTTGCCTACCTGGCCGAGGACGGCGACGTGAATTTCCCGGTGCGCAAATTCCCGGGCTACGGCAAGCTCTCCGGCAAGCGGCTAGACGACCTGCGCGCTGGCGAGCGCGTCGAAGTCGGCGCCGCGAAGCGCGATCCGCTCGACTTCGTGCTCTGGAAGCATTCCAAGCCGGACGAGCCGAAATGGCCTTCGCCGTGGGGCGAGGGGCGTCCTGGCTGGGCAATCGAATGCTCGGCGATGGGCTGCTCGCTGCTCGGGGAGTCGTTCGATATCCATGGCGGGGGACAGGACCTGCAATTCCCCCACCACGAAAACGAAATCGCGCAATCCGAAGGCGCCAACGGCAAGCCTTTCGTCAAATACTGGCTGCACAACGGCTTCGTGCAGGTCGACGACACCAAGATGTCGAAGTCGCTGGGGAATTTCTTCACCATCCGCGACATCCTCAAGGTCTACGATCCCGAGGTGGTGCGGTTTTTCCTCGTGCGCGCTCAGTACCGTAGCGAGCTGAACTACTCGGATGCGCAGCTGAATGATGCGAAGGCTGGGCTCGCACGCCTTTACGGGGCATTGGTAAATTCATCTGTGTCGGAGGAATCTGTCGACTGGGATGAGCCGCACGCCGCCCGATTTAAGGCTGCAATGGACGACGATTTCAATACGCCGGAAGCCATTGCTGAATTGCATCGACTTGCAAATCTCATCCACCATGGCAACCACCAGCTCTCGTCGCAATTGCGCGCTCTAGGAAAGGTCCTGGGGCTTTTTCAACGCAGTGCTCAGGATTACTTCCAAGGTGGAGTTGGAGGTTTCCGACCCCAAGCCATGGCGGCAACCGGGTCTGGTGTGCAATACACAAATGAAAAGATAGAAGAACTGATTGCAATTCGCGTGAGCGCAAAGAAGGCGAAAGATTTCAAGAAAGCGGACCAGGTCCGCGACGAGCTGGCTGCACTAGGCATCGTCCTAGAGGACGGGCCCAAGGGCACGACCTGGCGTCGTGCCTGAGCGACGTCAGCAGTTTTCCTGCGAGCCGATGTGACATAGGTCTCAAATTCAGTCTCGAAACAGCCCTCTAGAGTGATTTTGCCGACACGTTCGGCAGCCTGTTTGCCCTAGTCCTGCACGCAGCATCTTGCGATCCTCCCAATCGTCAGAAAACGTCAGGAGGCATCACGATGAGCAGCAAGCAAACGTTTCGCGTCGCCGTCGTTGGCCATCCCTCAGCCGAGCAATGGCTGCTTGCCACGGCGCTTAGCGCCACCCGCAAGCGCTCCTGCACCTATGAGCTGGTCACCGATCCCAAGGACAAGTCGCCCGACATCCTGGTGGTGGACGCCGAGGACGAGGACGCTGTCACGCGCTGGCGCGCGCGCGATCCGCTGGGTGCGATCCCGACCGCGTTCTTCGTCCGGGTGCCGCCGCGCGCGAAGTGCGCGCTGGTCGTGGCGCGGCCGATCACGTCGGGTCGCATCGTCGAGGCGCTCGACCAGATCTCGCGCCGCTTCCTGATGGAATCCACATCGACGACGATTACCGCCGCAGCCTTCAGGATGGAAGAGGTCGCGGCGGCAGCGTAGGCGCCTTCGCGCTCAGCCTTCGAAGAATTCCTTCACCTTGTCGAACCAGCCCTTGGCGCGCGGGTTGTGGCGCGCCGCGTCCTTCTGGCTGATGCCTTCGAATTCCTGCAATAGCTCGCGCTGACGCGCGGTGAGGTTGACCGGCGTCTCCACCACCACGTGGCAGAAAAGGTCGCCGGGCGCGTGGCTGCGCACGCCCTTGATCCCCTTGCCGCGCAGGCGGAAGGTCTTGCCGCTCTGGGTTTCGTTCGGCACCTTGATGCGCGCACTGCCTTCGAGGGTCGGGATCTCGATTTCGCCGCCGAGCGCCGCGACGGTGAACGACACCGGCATCTCGCAATGCAGGTCGTCATGGTCGCGCTGGAACACGGCATGCGGCTTGAGGTGCACCTGGACGTAGAGGTCGCCGGGCGGGCCGCCATTCACGCCCGACTCGCCTTCGCCGGTCAGGCGCACGCGGTCGCCTTCGTCCACGCCGACCGGGATTTTCACCGATAGCGTCTTCTGGTTCTTGATGCGCCCCGCGCCTGCGCAGGTGGCGCAGGGATGCGTCACCATCTTGCCGCTGCCGTGGCAGCGCGGGCAGGTCTGGGCGATGGAGAACGGGCCTTGCGAGACGCGCACCTGGCCGGCGCCACGGCAGGTGGCGCAGGTCTGCGGCTGCGTGCCGGCCTTGGCGCCGGAGCCGTGACAGGTGGCGCATTCGGCGAGCGTCGGAATGCGGATCTTGGTTTCGAAGCCGTGCGCCGCCTGCTCCAGCGTGATTTCCAGGTTGTAGCGCAGGTCCGCGCCGCGGTAGACGTTGGAACGGCCGCCGCGCGCGCCGCCGAAGATCTCGCCGAAAATGTCGTTGAACACGTCGCCGAACCCGGTCTGGCCCTGGCCGAAACCGGCGCCTCCGGCCGCCGACGGATCGACGCCGGCGTGGCCGTACTGGTCGTAGGCCGGCCGCTTTTTCGCGTCGGACAGGACCTCGTATGCCTCCTTCGCCTCCTTGAAGTGCTCCTCGGCTTTCGGATTATCCGGATTGCGGTCCGGATGCCACTTCATGGCGAGCTTGCGGTAGGCCTTCTTGATGTCCTCTTCGGACGCGTCCCGGTTTACGCCGAGTACTTCGTAGTAGTCGCGCTTCGCCACGCCAGCCTTTCTCCCCGGTTAGCCGGTTTTTTTGTCTTTTACCTCGGTGTACTCGGCATCAACCACATTGCCGTCGTCCTTTTTCGCTTCAGCCGACGGCTGGGCTTCGCCGCCCGGGGCCTGCTGCTGTTTTGCCTGCGCGTCGGCATACACCTTTTCTCCCAGTTTCTGCGACGCTTCCGCGAGCGCCTTCGACTTGGCCTCGATCTGCGCCTTGTCGTCGGACTTGAGCACGCCCTCGGCTTCCTTCAGCGCCGCCTCGATCTTTTCCTTCTCGCCCGAGTCCAGCTTGTCGCCGTATTCACCGAGCGACTTCCTGATCGAATGCACCAGCGCCTCGCACTGGTTGCGCGCGTTCACGAGCTCGAGCGCCTTGCGGTCCTCCTCGGCGTGCGACTCGGCATCGGCGACCATGCGCTTGATCTCATCCTCGGTCAGGCCCGAGCCCGCCTGGATCTTGATCTTCGCTTCCTTGCCGGTCGCCTTGTCCTTGGCGGTGACATGCAGGATGCCGTTGGCGTCGATGTCGAACATGACCTCGATCTGCGGCATGCCGCGCTGCGACGGCGGGATGTCCGTGAGGTTGAACTGGCCGAGCGATTTATTGCCCCTCGCCACGTCGCGCTCGCCCTGCAGCACGTGGATGGTTACCGCGGTCTGGTTGTCCTCGGCAGTCGAGAACACCTGCTGCGCCTTGGTGGGTATCGTGGTGTTTTTCTGGATCAGCTTGGTCATCACGCCGCCCAGCGTCTCGATGCCGAGCGACAGCGGAGTGACATCCAGCAGCAGCACGTCCTTGACGTCGCCTTTGAGCACGCCGGCCTGGATCGCGGCGCCCACGGCGACCGCCTCGTCCGGGTTGACGTCCTTCCTCGGCTCCTTGCCGAAGAATTCGCGCACCTTGTCCACGACCTTGGGCATGCGCGTCATGCCGCCGACCAGGATCACGTCCTGTATGTCGGAGAGCTGCACGCCCGCGTCCTTGACCGCGACGCGGCAGGGCTCGATGGTGCGAGAGATGAGCTCATCCACCAGCGATTCGAATTTCGCGCGGGTAATCTTCATCGTTAGGTGCTGCGGCGCGCCGTTCGACATCGCGATATAGGGCTCGTTGATCTCGGTCTGCTGGCTGGAGGAGAGCTCGATCTTGGCGCGCTCGGCCGCGGACTTGACCCGCTGCAGGGCGATTGCGTCCTTGGCGAGGTCGACGCCGCTCTTGGCCTTGAATTCCTCGACGATATGGTCGATCAGCCGCTGGTCGAAATCTTCCCCGCCGAGGAAAGTGTCGCCGTTGGTGGAAAGCACCTCGAACTGGTGCTCGCCCTCGACCGCGGCGATGTCGATGATGGAAATATCAAAAGTCCCGCCGCCCAGGTCGTAGACGGCGATCTTGCGGTCCTTGCCTTCCTTCTTGTCCATGCCGAAGGCGAGCGCCGCCGCGGTCGGCTCGTTGATGATGCGCTTCACGTCGAGGCCCGCGATGCGGCCGGCGTCCTTGGTCGCCTGGCGCTGCGAGTCATTGAAGTAGGCGGGCACCGTGATGACGGCCTCGGTTACTTCCTCGCCGAGGTAGTCTTCCGCGGTCTTCTTCATCTTGCGCAGGACCTCGGCCGAAACCTGCTGAGGCGCGAGTTTCTTGCCGCGCACTTCGACCCATGCGTCGCCATTGTCGGCCTTGGCGATCCCGTAGGGCATCAGGTTGATGTCCTTCTGCACTTCCTTCTCATCGAACTTGCGCCCGATGAGGCGCTTCACCGCGAAAAGGGTGTTCTTGGCGTTGGTGACCGCCTGGCGCTTGGCAGGCGCACCCACCAGGATGTCGGCCTCCTCGGTGTAGGCGACGATGGATGGCGTGGTGCGCGCACCCTCCGAGTTTTCGATCACCTTGGGCTTGCCGCCCTCCATGATCGCAACGCAGGAGTTGGTGGTGCCCAGGTCGATGCCGATGATCTTGCCCATGTCAGTTCCTCAATTCGTGTTCAGTTACCGTCAGATATGGGGATTCCGCCCTTGTTTTCAAGGGCTTTCGCGACCGTTACCAGCGCCGGGCGGACGATCCTGTCGTGCAGGCTGTAGCCCTTCAGCACCACCGCGACGATCGAATTCGGCGTCGCGTTTTCCGCTTCCACCGCGGCCATCGCCTGGTGCTGGTGCGGGTCGAAACGCGCGCCGGCGGCCGGGGCGATTTCGACCAGGTTGGCTTTCTGAAAGGCCGCCTTGAGCTGGCGCAAGGTGAGTTCAAGGCCGTCGCGCAGCACTTGCGGCGAATCCGCCGCCGCGCCAAGCGCGGCTTCGAGGCTGTCCATTACCGGCAGCAGCCCCTCGGCGAAGCGCTCGACGCCGAATTTGTGCGCGGCCGCGATGTCGGCCTGCGCGCGCTTGCGGATGTTTTCGGTCTCCGCGACCGCCCGCAACCAGGCGTCGCGCTGCTCGTCGATCCGCGCCTGGGCCTCGGCCAGCAGCTTATCGAGGGTTTTTTCCTCTGCGCTGGCCGGCTCGTCGGATCGGGTGTCTTCCGGCGGGTGAGAAGGGGTCTGGGACATGGGACCGATTCAAGTTTGGGGCGGGAATCGCGATTTCAAGGGCACAGCTCGCTACCGTTTCCCTGGCGGGTCGAGTAAATTATCCAGCTTTATCACTGGGTTAACGGACGTGCTGGTTGAGCTCCTGAAATTTCTCGGCAAACGCCTTGCCGGCCGCGCACCAGCCGCCGGTCCGCTGCGCCTTGCGCCGTCGGTGTCCATCGGCATGGCGGCGCACGGCAACGCCCGCACAACGCGCCAGGCATTGGATGCCCTGTTTTCCAGCGCCGCGGGCGATTTCGAATTGATCCTGGTGGACGATACGTCCCCCGATGACACCCTCGAAGTCTTCCTCGACGCGCGCAGGAGGCACGGCAACACGCGCGTGTATTCGTTCAAACGCAACCTCGACTACGGCGAGAGCGTGAATGCGTTCCTGTCCCATGCGCGGGGGGACGACCTGCTGTTCCTGTCGAACGACATTTTTGCCTCGCCGGCCTACCTGAGGGTGCTGCTGGAAACGGCCGCCGCGAACCCGGACTGCGGCATCCTGCGCGGTTGCTCGAACTTCGTCGACAAGGGCTCGCCGCTGCACATGGTTCCGCTGGAGGGCGGCGAGACGCGCGAAGCCTACTTCGCTTTCGCCGAGGAGATCGCCGAGCGGCATCGCGGCGGCGCGCTGATCGATGAGCGCTACCTGGTTGGCGATGCATTCATGGTCACGCGACGGGTGCTCGACAGGATCGGCACCTTCGACACCCGTTTCGTCGGCTACTTCACCGACGTGGATTTCGGCCTGCGCGCGCAGATCGCGGGTTTTCGCGTCGTGCTTGAGCGCCGCGCGTTCGCGTTCCACCAGACCCACGGCAACATCGCCTACCTGCCGCCGGACGCGCAGCAGGAGCGCTGGCAGCGGCGGCGCGACAAGGTCGACGCCGCGGCGCAGGCCTTCGTCGACAAATACGGGCTGCAGGTGCCCGAGGGCGGCATCGCGAACTTTCCCTGGAACGAGATGGCGCACCGGCCTTTCGATCCGGCTCTGCACCGCGTCGCGCCTAAGGATTATTCCGAGTACCTGCTTCCAGGCTGATCTTCGCGAGCGCCGCGATCCACTCGGGGTTCTCGTTCAGGCAGGGCAGTGCATGGAATTCCTTGCCGCCGGCCCCGAGGAAAGCATTCTTCGCCTCGATGGCGATTTCCTCCAGGGTCTCGAGGCAGTCCGAGACGAATCCCGGGCAGACCACGTCTACCCGGCGGACGCCCTTTTTCGCCAGCTCGACAAGTGTGGGTTCGGTGTAAGGCTGCAGCCATTCGGCCGCGCCGAAGCGTGACTGGAAGGTGATGAGGTAGTCGGCGGGTGCGATGCGCAGCACCCCGGCGAGTACCTTTGCCGTGACCATGCACTGCGCCTGGTAAGGATCCCCAAGGTCAATGGCGCGTTTGGGCAGCCCATGAAAGCTCATCACCAGTTTTTCGCCCTTGCCGTGCGCCGCCCAGTGGCGCTGCACGCCGGCGGCGAGCGCGCCGATGTAGGCCGGATGGTCGTGGAAGCTCTCCACCATGGCTAGCTTCGGGTTGACGCTTGTTCCGAGCACGTCGCGGATGCTTTCGGTCGTACTACGCGAAAACTGGGGATAGAGCGGAAGGACGATTATCGTCCTGCAGCCCGAAAGCTTCTTCAATCCATCCGTGATCGAAGGATTTCCGTAGCGCATTGCATATTCAACCTGCAGCTCCGGAATGGCGGAACGAAGCAATTGCGTTTGCCGGATCGTATGGACCGCCAGCGGCGATCCTTCGGGCATCCAGACGGACGCATATTTCTTCGCGCTCTTCGCGGGCCGCGTGCGCAGGACGATGCCATGCAGGATCGGCAGCCATATGAACCGCGGCAACTGCACCACGCGCGGGTCTGAAAGGAATTCGGCGAGATAGCGGCGCACCGCGTCGGGCGTGGGCGCCGACGGCGTGCCGAGGTTGACGAGAAGGACGCCGTTCAGGGCTGCGACAAAGCGCTGGAAAGCAACTTCGCCGTCACGTCTACAATCGGCACGACGCGATCGTAGGCCATGCGCGTCGGCCCGATGACGCCCACTGTCCCAACCACTTCGCCGCCCACCTTGTAGGGCGCGGTCACCACGCTTACCTCGTCGGGCGCCGTGACGCCGGACTCGCCGCCGATGAAGATCTGCACGCCTTCGCCGCGCAGCGACAGGTCGAGGATCTGCACCAGCGAAGTCTTGTACTCGAACAACTCGAACAGCTGGCGCATGCGGCTCATGTCCTGCGACAGGTCGCGCACCGCCAGCAGGTTGCGCTCGCCGGATATGACGTACTGCTCGTTGCCTTCCGAGACCGCCTTGTTGCTCGCTTCCAGCGCCGCGCTCATGAGGCCCATCATGTCCTGGCGGATCGCGCTCAGCTCCTCGTGCACGCGCTGGCGGATGTCCTCGAAGCTGTGCCCGGAATAGTTCTGGTTGAGATAGTTGGCCGCCGAGACGAGTTCCGCGGGGCTGTAGTCGCGGTCGGTGAACAGGATCCGGTTCAGCACGTCGCCATCCGGCGTCACGACGATCAGCAGCATGCGCTTTTCCGACAGCCGGAGGAATTCGATCTGGCGGAAGCTCAGAGCGCGACGGCGCGGCGTCATGACGATGCCGGCGAAGTTCGTCAATTGGGACAGGAGTTGCGAGGCTGCCTGGATCACGCGCTGCGGGTTGTCCGGGTGCAGCTGGTCCTCGAGCTGGAGGAGCTCGCCCGAGCCGATCTGCTTCACCACCAGCAGCGAGTCGACGAAAAAGCGG
>JANYII010000199.1 GCA_025358705.1 Betaproteobacteria bacterium
ACGACGGCAAGTTCGACGAGCCGCAGCTGCTGCCGGCGCGCCTGCCCTTCGGCCTGCTGAACGGCTCCTTCGGCATCCCGGTCGGTTTTTCCACGCGCATTCCCTCGCACAACCTCAGGGAAGTCGCCGAAGCCGCCGCGCACGTCATCAAGCATCCCAAGGCCACGGTGAAGGAAATCCTGGCGATCCTGCCCGGCCCCGATTTCCCCGGCGGCGGGCAGGTCATCGCGGCGCGCGACGAAATCCGCACCGCGTACGAGACAGGGCGCGGCTCGATCGCGATGCGCGCGCGCTGGAGCACCGAGCAGCTGGCGCGCGGGCAGTGGCGCATTGTCATCAGCGAACTGCCGCACGGCGTGTCGGTGCGCCAGGTATTGGAGGAGATCGAGGCGCTCGTCAATCCGAAACCCTCCACCGGCAAGAAGGAGGTGTCGCAGGAACAGCGCCGCCTGAAGCAGTTCATGCTCGAGCAGATCGAGACGGTGCGCGATGAATCCGACCGCAAGGCCAAGCTGCGCCTGGTGATCGAGCCGCGCTCCTCGCGCCAGAGCGCCGAGGAGACGATGAAGACCCTGCTCGTGCACACGAGCCTCGAGTCGCGCATCGCGCTCAACCTGACCTGGCTCGGGCTCGATGGCCTGCCTGAGACCAAGGACATCGTCACCATCCTCAGGGAGTGGGGCGAATTCCGCGTCAAGACGGTCCGCCGCCGCACCCAGCACCGCCTGGACCGCTGCACGGACCGGCTGGAAATCGTCATGGGCCGCCTGCTGGCCTTCGTCAAGATCGACGAAATCATCAAATTGATCCGCTCGTGCGACGACCAGCCCGAAGCCAAGCGCAGGCTGCAGGAAAAATACAAGTTCACCGAGCGCCAGGCCGAGGACATCGTCAACCTGCGCCTGGGCCAGCTCACCAAGCTGGACGGCGTCAAGCTGAACGAGGAGAGGAAGGCGCTCGAGGCCGAGAAGAAGGGCCTGAAGGACATCCTCGGCGACGAAAAGGTCCTGAAGAAACTCGTCATCTCCGAGCTGGAAAAAGATTCGAAAACCTACGGCGACGACCGCCGCACGCTGATCAAGGCCGACGAGCGCTCGAGCATCGAGCACACCGTGGTGGAGGAGCCGATCACGGTGATCCTGTCGAAGAAGGGCTGGGTGCGCGGCCGCAGCGGCCACGGCGTCGAGATGGATTCGGTGAACTTCAAGGACGGCGACGCGCGCTACCTGGAGCTGGAGTGCAAGACCACCGACACGCTCACCGTGCTCGCCTCGGGCGGCAAGTGCTTCAGCGTCGACGCGGCGGCGCTGCCCTCCGGGCGCGGCGACGGCGCGCCGATGAACACGCTGATCAATTCCGGCCCGGACGACATCGTCTGGATCGGCCTGGGCAGCCCTGACACCCAGCTGCTGATATCGAACACCGCGGGCAACGGGTTCCTGTGCAAGCTGGGCGACCTTGCGACCAAGACGAAGCAGGGCAAGGACTTCATGAGCGTTCCGGAGGGAAATAAAGCTCTTCCGCCTTTTGTTATAAAAGAATCTGAAAAGAAGTTCGTGGCAGCCCTTTCCTCGGATGCCCGCCTGCTGGTCTTCCCCATGGATGAGCTGCCGGTACGTCCTAATGGCGGCGTTGGGGTGCAGTTGATCGGGTTGCCGGACAAGATCGTGCTCGCATCCGTCGCCATGACGGACGGCAAGAGCCTGGTCGTCTCCGGGATCAAGCGCAAGAACCGCGCCGAAGAGACGCTGGACGCCCGGATGCTCAAGGAATTCGCCGGCAAGCGCGCCCAGCGCGGCAAGGTCTGCGACGTCGGATTCCGGCCGGACAGGCTTGGTAGCTGAGGAGGGCGGATTGTTCTCATTACTGCTACAATCGTAGCAACGATGAGAACGGAAAACGTCAAGCCGGAACTGGCGAGCCTGCTGTTCGGGGCCTACCGCCACCGGGTCCTTTCCCTCCTGTACCTGCGCCCTGGCGACCGCATGCACGTGCGCATGATCGCGCGCCTGACAGGTGTGCCCGCGGGTTCGTTGCACCGGGAGCTTCGCCAGCTGGAGGAGGCGGGACTGCTCGTGGCCAAGCGCAGCGGCAACCAGGTCCTTTACTCGGCGAACGAGGCATCGCCGGTCTTCACGGAGCTTTCCTCCATGCTGGACAAGACCGCGGGAACGACCCCAACCCTGCAGGAGCACGCGGCGGAATACACCCTCGAACCCACTGGCCGCCTGACCGAACCCGATCGCAAGGCGCTTGCCGCGATTTGCCGCAAATATGGCGTGAAGAAGATGTCGCTCTTCGGCTCGGCGGCAAGGGGCGAGATGCGCCCGGACAGCGATGTCGACCTGCTGGTCGAGTTCAAGCGCTCGAGCAAGACGACCTATTTCGATTTTGCGCGCCTGCAGGACGAACTCTCGCCCCTCTTCGGGAAGCACGAGGTCCACATTGCCGGTCCCGAGATCCTCGAGAACCCTTACCGGCGCAAAGCCATCCTCCCGGATCTGCGGACCTTGTATGAAGCCTGAGGACCGGGACCTCGCCCTGCTGTGGGACATGCGCAAATTCGCCCGGCAGGCCCACGATCTGGTGAAGCGGATCGCATTCGAGCGCCTTGACGAGGATCCGATCCGGAAACTCGCCCTGGAGCGGGCGCTCGAGGTCCTGGGCGAGGCGGCGCGCCGGGTGAGCGCGGAGTTCCAGGGCCAGAATCCGCAAATCGGGTGGCGCGACCTGGTGGGGCAGAGAAATGTCCTTGCCCACGACTACGGCAAGATCAATCACCGGCGCCTTTACGACTCGACCCGCCGCATAGTTCCTTCGCTGCTGGCCGAACTCGACCGCATTCTGGGCGAGCCCTGACATGATCAAGATACCGGCCCCAGTCCGCCCCGCGATCGCCCCCATTGCGATCATCGCGATGGCCGCGCTCGCGCTCTGGCTCGGGCCCGCGCTGCCGCCCTCGCTCGCGGGGTTGAAGGAGGCCGGGGCCTACTTCGTGCTGCTGGCGGGCGCGGGAATGAGCCTGTGGTTCAACCGCGGGCGGGCTTTTGTGGCCGCGATGTCGCTGCTCCTTGCCTATGCGGGCTACCGGATCGCGCTCGATTTCGGCACCGGCAGCTTCGCGGCGCGCGCGGTCTACACCGCCGTGGTGCTGCTGGTGCCGCTCAACATGCTGGTCGCGCTGCTGCTGCCCGAAAGGGGCGTGTCCTACCACGGCGACCACCGCTGGCTGCTCGTCGCTGCGGGGGAAGTCCTGCTCGTGACCTGGATCGCCTCCTCCGGTCGCAGCGAACTTTCGGGCGTGGCCTGGAAGGAAATGCTGGATCACTGGCTGCTGCGCACGCCGCCGACGCCGTTGCTAGGCAGGATCATGTTCTGCGCCGCGTTTGCCCTCGCGGCCTGGCGCGCCTGGCCGCCGCCCTCCCAGAAGCAGGGCGCGCCGGTGTCGCCGATCGCGGTCGGCCAGGCGGGCGCGCTCGCGGCATTCTTCATCGGCTGCGAATGGGCCGCCAGCCAGGCGGTGTTCGGCGTGTTCACCGCGGCGGCCGGCGTGATCCTCATCGTCGCCATGCTGCAGGAGTCGCACCGGCTCGCCTTCAACGACGAACTCACCGGCCTGCCGGGCCGGCGCGCGCTGCAGGAGGCGATGGCGGGCCTTGGGCCCACGTACGTGCTGGCGATGGCCGACGTCGACCACTTCAAGTCCTTCAACGACACGCACGGCCACGATATCGGCGACCAGGTGCTGAAGCTGGTCGCGGCGCGCCTGGCCGAAGTCGAAGGCGGCGGCCGCGCGTTTCGCTACGGCGGCGAGGAATTCACGGTGCTGTTCGCCGACATGACGCTGGACGAGGCCATGCCGCACCTGGAGGACATCCGCGCCTCGGTTGCGGCCTACCGCATGGCGGTGCGCGGCGATGACCGGCCCAAGGCGAAGGAGCAGGGCAAAAAACTGCGCGCGCCAGACCCGGAGGATTCGCAGCCGCCCGACAAGATCCTCTCGGTCACCATCTCCATTGGTGGCGCGGCTCCGGGAGACAGGGCGAACACGCCCACCCAGGTTTTGAAGGCGGCGGACGAAGCCCTCTATCGCGCCAAGCGCGGCGGCAGGAATCGGGTCAGCAAATAATGCACGCGCTGCTTCTATTCTCTTTTCTTTTTACGGGCATGGCGTTTGCTGAAGTCACCCGCATCGAAATAACTTCACAGGCCCCCTTTGCCGGCGGTAAATCTTTCGGCGGTGCCGGATCCTACGTCCGCATCAGCGGGCGTTTCCACGGTGAGCTCGACCCGACCCATCCGGCGAACCGGAAGATCGTCGACATCCGGCTCGCGCCGCGCAACGCGCGCGGCAAGGTCGAATACTCGGCGGACTTCGACATCCTGCGGCCGGCGGATCCGGCCAAGGGCAACGGCACGCTCCTGTACGACGTCAACAATCGCGGCAACAAGCGCTTGCTGCACCTTCTGAACGACATGCCCGCCAGCAACTCGCTCGCTGCGCCCGATGCCGCGGGCGACGGCTTTCTCATGCGTCACGGCTTCACGGTGGCCTGGAGCGGCTGGATTCCCGGGCTGCCACGCTCGCCGCAACTATTGCGGCTGGACGTGCCCGGCGTGGCGGCGATCGAGCAGCCGGTGTGGGACGAGTTCCTCTTCAACGACCCGGCGCCACAGCAGGTGCTGTTCAACGATGCGGCCGTGCGCGCGGCGGAGCTTTCGTTTGCCGCGGCGAGCCTGGACAAGGCGCGCGCCCAGTTGACGGCGCGCAACCGCAACGACGAGGCGCCGGTGGTGGTCCCGGGGGCCGGATGGGAATTCGTCGACAGCGGCGCGATCCGGCTGCTGCCCGCGGGCACGCCGTTCCGGCCCGGCGTCCTGTACCAGTTTTCCTACCGCGCGAAGAACCCGCCCGTGTCCGGCATCGGCTTTGCCGCGACGCGCGACTGGATCGGTTTCCTGCGCTACCAGCAGCAGGATGCCGCGCGCACCGCCAACCCGCTCGGCCCCGACGGCCGGCATAACATATCAGCGGTGCTCGCGCACGGCACTTCGCAGAGCGGCCGCTTCCTGCGCGATTTCGTCTACCAGGGCTTCAACGAAACCGAGGACCTGCGCCTCGTCTTCGAGGGAATCAATCCGCATATCGCCTCGGCGCGGTTGTTCCTCAACCAGCGCTTCGCGCAGCCCAACCGCCTCTACGCGCTGGGTTACGGCTTCCTCGGTTATCCGGACACGAACTTTCCTTTCGCCTATGGCAAGCAGCGCGACCAGAGGAGCCGCGTGGAAGGCGGCCTGCTCGAGCGCTGCCGCGAGCGCGACACCTGCCCGAAGGTCCTGCACACCGTGAGCTCAACCGAGTACTGGCAGGGCGGCCATTCGCTCGTCACCACGGATTCGGCGGGCGCGATGGACGCCGTGCTGCCGGAGAACGTGCGCATCTACCACTTCGCGGGCACGCAGCACGTGATCGCGCCCACCATGGCCAGGGGCGTGTGCGCCATGCCGCCCAATACCACCGTGGATTCGCGGCCCGCGATGCGCGCCCTGATCCTCGCGCTCGACCGTTGGGTGAAAGACGGCACGCCGCCGCCCGCGAGCGTCTATCCGCGCATCGCCGATCACACGCTGCTGCCGGCGGGCGAACTGAAATGGCCGGCGATTCCCGGTATTGCGATTCCGCGCGCGCCCAACCCGATGGCGCAATTCGACTATGGCGCGCGGATGGCCGAAGGCATCATCGACACCGTGCCGCCCGCGCCCAATCAATTCCGCTACCGCGTGCTGGTGCCGGCGATCGACGCCGACGGCAATGAAATCGCCGGCCTGCGCATGCCCGAGCAGGCGGTGCCCGCGGCCACCACCACCGGCTGGTCGCTGCGCGGCGCCGAGAGCGGAGGGGCGGGGGAACTGTGCTACCTCGACGGCGTGGCGCTGCCTTTCGCGAAGACAGCCGCCGAACGCGCGGCGACGAAAGATCCGCGGCCGTCGCTGGCGGAGAGATACCAGGATCGCAATGCGTACCTTTCCAGGGTCAGAAATTCAGCCCGGGAGTTGCAAAAGCGCGGCTACCTGCTGGAAGAAGACATCGGCAAAATCGTCGAGCGCGCTTCCAGGGCCTGGTAGCTACATCTTCAGGCCCAGGCGCTTCACCACTTCGCGTTCTTCCTCGTAGGTCTTCCTGGCGAAAGCCGCGTAGTCGGCGCTGTTCAGGTAGAACGCGTCTTGGTCGAATTTTTCCAGCATCTTCTGGTACTCGGGATCGTCCAGCGCCTTCTTGAACGCGTCGTGCAGCGCCTTCGTCACCGCGGGGTCCATGCCCTTCGGTCCCGCGATGCCGTAGGGCGAGTTCGAGACGATCGGGTAGCCTAGGTCCTTCAGCGTCGGCACCGCCGGCCAGCGCTTGGTGCGCTGCGGGCCCCAGGTATTCAGCAGGCGCAGGCGGCCGCCGTTCACCTGCTCGGCCCAGCCGGTCGAATCGGAGTGCACGTCGACGTGGCCGCCCATCAGCGCCGCCGCGCCCTCCGCGTAGCCCTTGAACGGCACTTGCACCCACTGGATGCCTTCGCGCTGCGCGAGGGTTTCCATGGTGATGTGCAGGCTGGTGCCGTTGCCCGGCGTGGCGTACGTGACCTTGCCCGGATTCGCCTTTGCGTAGGCGACGAGGTCGCCCCAGGTCTTCCACTGCGAATCGCTGCGTACCACGACTCCGAAGGTGTAGCCCGTAAGGTGGATGATCCAGGTGAAATCGCTCATCGGATCGAACGCGGTCTTCATCATGTGCGGCAGGCGGAACACGGTGATCGGCATCTGCGCGATGGTGTAGCCGTCGGCCTTGGCGCCCTGCGCGAGCGCCTGCGCGCCGAGGATGCCGGAGACGCCGGGCTTGTTCTCGATCACGATGCGCCCGCCGAGGTGCTTCTCGGCGACGGCCGCAATCGCGCGCATCGAGATGTCGGTGGTGCCGCCGGGCGTCCAGGGCACGATGAACGTTATGGCGCGGCCGGGGTAGTTCTGGGCTTCCGCATTGAATGAGAGAAGAAGCCCGAGTAAAAGAAATGCCCTCATAATCCCATCCTCCTTCCAGCAAATCATACCCGCACCATGAGCCTTTCCAAACCCGCAGCACGCAAGCACCTGCACACCCGCACCATCAAGTGCGAGGGCTTCGAGCG
Source organism: Betaproteobacteria bacterium (assembly GCA_025358705.1). Classification (GTDB taxonomy): domain Bacteria; phylum Pseudomonadota; class Gammaproteobacteria; order Burkholderiales; family SG8-39; genus RBG-16-66-20. The sequence continues at coordinate 7,176 of JANYII010000199.1, forward strand.
CGACGACGGCCTGTTCGACATCGAGGCGCAGATCGTCGACCAGAAGACCTACGCCGTGGATGAGCCCATCCGCGGCCACCGGAAGGCGGGCACGCCCGTGCACGACATGCAGCTGCGCCTGACGCTCTCGCGCGACATGACCGTGCGCGCGATCGAGGTCGTCACGAATCATGCGCCGTACGACATCTGCCCGAGCGTGGCGCCGGGCTACCAGAAGCTCATCGGCGCCAGGGTTGGCGGCGGCTGGAGGAAGGCGGTGACCGAGGCGGTCGGCCGCACCAGGGGCTGCACGCACATCACCGAGCTGCTGATGCCCGCGGCGACGGTCGCGTTCCAGACCATGGGCAGCTGGAAACCGCAGGCCGACGCGTCGCAATCTCAGGCAAAACCCATGTTCATCGACGGCTGCAAGGCCTGGGCTTCCGACGGTCCCGTGGTGCAGAAGCTGTTCCCGATGCACTACCGAGGGCGGGCCTGAGCTATACTGCCGACCCTCGCAAGCTAAGGATTTGAATGGCCAAAGAAGAAATGCTCGAAATGGAAGGCGTGGTGCAGGAAGTCCTGCCGAACACGCAATTCCGGGTCGAGCTCACCAACGGCGCGAGCGTGCTCGCTTATGCCGGCGGCAAGGTGGTCCGGCACCGCATCAGGATCCTCGCGGGCGACCGCGTCAGCCTCGAGATCTCGCCCTACGACCTCACGCGGGGCCGCATCAGCTTCCGGCACAAGGACGAGCGCCCGATGGCCGTTCCCGTGCGCCGTCCGCAGTACAAAAAACGCTAACCAACTTCTACTTGCAGTTCTCCATGTCCTGGGCCGTCATCACCGGCTTGTAGACGCATTCAGGTTTTGCCACGCCCAGCTTCTTGCCGGTTGCCTCGGCGGCCATCGATCCGACCACCGGCGCGCCTTTCGTCGACACGGGCGCGGCCTTCGCGCCCGGTTTTTCCGCCGCGCTCGGCGCCGCGGCTCGTTGCGGCGCAGCCAGGATCGCCGGCCTCTCGGTGGTCCAGCTCACCCCGATCACCTTCCACTCGCCCTTTTCCATGAGCATCTGGGCGGTGCCGTAGACCTGCACCATTCCGTCGGGCCCGCTCCAGGGGCCGCTCACGGTCAGCGCCATGCGGCCGTCCTCACCCGGAGTCTTGCGCTCCACCGTGAAGATGCGCGGCATCGGGGCCTTCGCCATCTTCAGCGCCGCGTCCTGGTTCGCGGCGGACATGCGCCTCATGTCAGAGCGCTGCAACTCCAGGCTTTGCTCGAGCATCCCGTCCAGGTCGTTGGCGATCACCGCGCGGTGGTATTTCGTGTACACGCCCTCGGGTTCCTCGGCGGAAAGTACCGGCAGGGCCGCAAGCGGCAGCAGAAAGAAAGCAATGGCGAGAAGCAGCTTCATGGCGTTACCTCCTTCGCATATAGTATGCCGCATGAGCCGACAAATCCTCGATGAAAGCCGCATCCACCCCGCGGTGCGCGACAAAGTCGCGTCGCTGCACGCCGACATCGTGAAGGAGGTGCAGGACGCGGTCGCCGCCAACGCCGTGGTGGTGGTCGGCATGCGCCAGAACCTGATGCCGAAGCACGCGCGCAAGATCCTCGACCTGAACAACGTAGCCTACAAATACCTGGAATACGGCAGCTATTTCAGCGGCTGGCGGCGGCGCAACGCGCTCAAGATGTGGACCGGCTGGCCGACCTTCCCGATGGTGTTCGTCAAGGGCGTGCTGGTTGGCGGCGCGGCGGATCTCGCCCGATTGCACGCGAATGGCGAGCTGGCGAAGCTTCTGGCGTGAAGATTTTCCTGCTGCTGCTGGTTTTTTCAGTCCAGGCAGTGGCGGCCGACAGGAAGGAATGGACGACCCTCGCCGGCTGCAGCTACGTTGCGCACAAGAACAACGACGGCGACAGCTTCCATGTGCGCTGCGGCGCCGATGAATTCGTGCTGCGGCTGTACTTCGTCGACACGCCCGAGACCAACATGACGTATGGGAACCGAACGCAAGAGCAGGCGGCGCATTTCGGCGCCACGCTTGACGATACGCTTAAGGCCGGCGCCAAGGCGCGCGTGTTCGTGCGCGATGCGCTACAAGGGCCGTTTACGATTGCGACGCGGAAGGCTTACGCGCAAGGCGCTGCAAAGGACCCGCGTTACTACGGCATGGTCCAGGTTGGCGGCAAAGGTCTGGACGAGATGCTCGTCCTGGCCGGCCTGGCGCGCGTGAAGGGCGTTTCAGTCAATATCCCCGGCGGCGAGAAGGCTCGTGCCCACGCCCAGCGCCTGCAGCTGCTGGAAGAACACGCGAAGCAGAAGCGCCGCGGCCTTTGGGCTCGAGGCCAGGGATGACCATCATGCTCACCTTGTTGCCGGTGAAGCGCTCGATCTGGCGCACCAGGTTGCGGTCCTGCGCGCCGAGGAAGGTCACCGCGACGCCCGCGCGCCCGGCGCGGCCGGTGCGGCCGATGCGGTGCACGTAGTCCTCGGCCTGGCGCGGCGCGTCGTAGTTCACCACCAGGTTGATGCCGGGCACGTCGATGCCGCGCGCGGCGACGTCGGTGGCCACCAGCACCTTCATCTTGCCGTCGCGCAGCCGCTGCAGCATCTGGCTGCGCTCGCGCTGTCGCATGTCGCCGTGCAGCGCGCCCACGTCGAATCCCTTGCCCAACAGCTCGCCTGACAGGTCCTCGGCGGCGCGCTTGGTGGCGGTGAAGACCAGCGTCTGGTCGACTTCTTCTTCGCGCAGCAGCGTATCGAGCATGCGCACCTTGTGCGCGTGGTTGTCGGCGACCAGCGCGTGCTGCGTGATGTCCGGCCGCGTTTCCGCGACGCGCGCGATGGTGATGCGCGCCGGGTTCCTGGTGACGCGCTGCGCGAGGTGGCCGACGATGCCTTCCAGCGTCGCCGAGAACAGCAGCGTCTGGCGCTCCTTCGGGATCTTCGCGACGATGGCGTCGATTTCTTCCTGGAAGCCCATGTCGAGCATGCGGTCGGCTTCATCGAGCACCAGCAGCTCGACGCGGCCGAGGTTCACCGTGCGCCGGTCCATGTGGTCCTTCAGGCGTCCCGGCGTGGCGATGACGATGTCCACCGGCCGCGACAGCAGCTTGAGCTGCAGGCCGTAAGGCATGCCGCCAACGACGCTCGCGGTGCGCATGCGCTGGCCGTTGCCGTAGCCGTGGCAGGATTTCTGCACCTGGAGCGCGAGTTCGCGCGTCGGCGTCAGCACCAGCACGCGCGGCCCCATCCCGGAGAGCGGGGAGGGCTTGTACAGGCGCTGCAACGCGGGCAGGAGGAACGCGGCGGTCTTGCCCGAACCGGTCTGCGAGGAAACCAGCAGGTCGCCGCCCGCGATCGCCGCGGGAATGGCCTGCAGCTGCACGGGCGTCGGCGTGGTGTAGCCGAGCGCGGTCAGCGTTGCGAGAAGGGACGGGTCGAGGCCGAGCGTGGTGAAGCTCATGAACATCCTTAGGTTGGCCGGAATCGCTGCCAAACCTGAGGGAGCTTGCCGGGAAATCAGACTGCGAGGGCCCGCACTCTACAGCAAAATCGGGGTCAGGGCCCGATTATCTTTAGAGTCCATGTCAATGACTGCAAAGCGCCTCGTCCTCGACACGAACATCTGGCTCGATTGGCTGGTCTTTCATGATCAGGGCGTGTCCAACCTGAAGCTGGCCGTGAAAGAAAACAGGGCCGACATCTTCATCGACGCCGCCTGCGAGGCCGAGCTTGAACGCGTTCTCGCCTACGACCTCGCCAAACACACGCTCGATGCGGCCGCGCAGGCGGCCTGCCTCGCTGAAAGTCGTCGCATTGCGAGGCGCATCGACACTCCGGCGAGCGAAGCGGAGCGCAAGCTGCTGCCGCGCTGCGTCGATCCTGATGACCAGAAATTCCTCGAACTCGCGCTCGCCGCGCGTGCGGATGTCCTCATCACCAAGGACCACAAGCTGCTCGAGCTCACGCGGCGTACCAAGTCCTTCCGCATCCTGAATCCCCGGAAGTTCTCGGTCCAGTAAATCGGGCTCTGACCCCGATTTGGTTACCTTGCCCGGGCTTCCCTGATCGTGCGCCAGACGCGCTCGGGCGTCGCCGGCATGTCGAATTCGCGGATGCCGTGGGCCGAGAGCGCATCGACGATCGCGTTCATCACCGACGTGAGGGCGCCGGCGCAGCCGGCCTCGCCGCAGCCCTTGGCGCCGAGCGGATTGCTGGTGGCCGGCACGGCGTGGCTGGCAAAGCCGAACTCCGCGGGCGCGTCGTCGGCGCGCGGCAGCGCGTAGTCCATGAACGAGCCGGTGAGCAGCTGGCCCGTTTCGTCGAAGCGCACGGTCTCCATCAGCGCCTGGCCGATGCCCTGCACCACGCCGCCGTGCACCTGGCCCTCGACCAGCAGCGGGTTGACGATGGTGCCGAAGTCGTTCACCGAGGCGTAGCGTACGACCTGCGTGATGCCGGTTTCCGGGTCGATCTCCACCTCGGCCACGTGGCAGCCGTTGGGGAAGGCGGAGGGAATCATCTCGGTGACGTGCGTGACATCCAGCTTGCCGGGGAATTTTTCCGCGAGCTGCAGGATGCCGATCTTGCGGTCCGTGCCGCCGACCACGAAGGTCCCGTCGCGGAATTCAATGTCCGCCGCCGCGGCCTCGAGCGCCTCCGCGGCGAGCGCGCGGCCCTGCTCGATCACCTTGACCGCGGCTTCTGCGATCGCGCCGCCGCTCATCAGCATCGAGCGCGAGCCGCCGGTGCCGCCGCCGTGCACGAGGAGATCCGAATCGCTCTGCTCCAGGCGCACGCGCTCGAACGGCACGCCCAGGCGCGACGAGAGCACCTGCGCGAAGGGCGCCGCGTGGCCCTGGCCGTAGTCGAGCGTGCCGGTGATGATGGTCACGTCGCCGTTCTTTTCGAAGCGCACGCCGCCCATTTCCTTGCTCGGCGGCGCGGTGACTTCCAGGTAGCTGCCGATGCCCAGGCCGCGGAGCTTGCCGGCCTTTGCTGATTTCTCTTTTCTTGTCTTGAAGTTCTGAATATCGGCAAATTTCAGGGCCTTGTCGAACACAGCTGCAAACTCGCCGCTGTCGTAGACCATGTCCGACGCCGCCTTATACGGTATCTGCGCGGGGGCGATGTGGTTGCGCCGCCGCAGCTCCAGCCGATCGATGCCCATCGCGGCCGCGGCGTTGTCGATCAGCCTCTCCATGTAGTAGTTGCCCTCGGGGCGGCCCGCGCCGCGGTAAGGGCCCACGGGCGAGGTGTTGGTGAACACCACCTTGGTGGACACCTGCAATAGCGGCGTGCGGTAAACGCTCGGCGTGTTCTTCGTCGCGTTCAGCGTCGCCATCAGCGGCGCCACGGCGCTCAGCCACGCGCCGACGTTGCCGTAGCCGGTGATGCGCACGGCGAGGAAGCCGCCCGCCTTGTCGAGCGCGAGCTCGGCGGTCATCTCGTGGTCGCGGCCGTGGTGGTCGGAGACGAAGCTGCCCGAGCGCTCGTCGGTCCACTTCACCGGCCGGCCGAGCGCGCGCGCGGCATGCGCGAGGCAGACGTACTCCGGGTAGATCGCCGCCTTCATGCCGAACGAGCCGCCGACGTTATGGCTGCGGATGCGGATCTTCTCCGGCGCGAGGCCGAGGATTTCCGCGAGCGAGCCCTTCATGCCGAACACGCCCTGGCCGGGCACGGTGAGCGTGAAGCGGCCCGCGGCCGCGTCGTACGAGCAGATCCCGGCGCGCGGCTCCATCGCCGCGACGACGAGGCGTGTGTTTCTTAAAGATAACTTGCAGGCATGAAAAGCATTTCGAAAAGCTGCCGCGACCTTTTCCGCGTCGCCGAAGTGGTAGTCGCAGGCGACGTTGCCCGGCACGTCGTCGTAGAGCTGCGGCGCGCCCGCTTTCGCGGCTTCGCTGGCGAGGCTTACCGCCGGCAGCGGCTCGATGTCCAGTTCGATCGCCTCGGCGGCGTCGCGCGCCTGTAGCGCCGTTTCGGCCACCACGCAGGCGACCGGGTCGCCGACGTAGCGCACTTTGCCGCTCGCCAGCGCCTGCCGCAGCGGCTTCTTCATCGGCGTGCCGTCGCGATTGACCAGCGGCACGATGCACTTGTGGCCGCCGTAAGCGGCGAGGTCGGCGGCGGTGTACACCGCGAGCACGCCGGGCATGGCCTGCGCCGTCACGACGTCGATGTTCTTGATCATGCCGTGGGCATGCGGGCTGCGCGCGATCCAGGCATAGGCCTGGCCGGGCTCGTTCAGGTCGTCGGTGTAGCGCCCCTCGCCGCGCAGCAGCACCGGATCCTCGGTGCGCGGCACGGGCTGGCCCACGCCATAGCGGGCCAGCGAAAGAGAATCAGCGTTGGTGGCATCGTTCATCGGGGGTCGCTCCGGCAGGACCCCAATTATTGCAGACCCGCCCGCACTTCCTCCCAATGTAGTTTTCGATAGTCGAAACCGTGCTCGATCGTCGGCTTGACGATGGCGAAGTAGGGCGAGATGTCGAAGTCGCGCGGCACGTACAGGCTATGGTGGCGGATCTGCAGCATTTCTTCCTGCGCTTCTTCGTCCTTTGAACCCGGTCGTGCCGGCCTGTAGATAGGCAGGATCGGGTAGCGCACCAGGCCGAAGGCCTGCGCGATCAGTGTCGAGCAGATGGCCCGCGTCGGGTCGCCGCTGCCGAAGGCGATCATGCGCCGGCGCCAGCGCGAGGGCACGGGCGGCGTGGGCAGGAGATACCTCGCGAGATCCACCAGGTTCTTCAGGTCGTAGGCCTCGCCGATGCTGCCCACCGCGAAGTCGACGACTTTCTTCAGGTCCTCGGGCGCGAGCCCCCCCGGCCGGCAGATGCGCGTGTGCAGGCCGGCGTACTGGCTGAGCGGCACCGCGCGCACGCCCGCGCGCAGGTCGGCCTCGATAAGCACCTTCGGCTCCTCGCCCGTGGGCGGTGCGCCCAGCGCATCGCCGACATACAGCGCCGAGTGCGACCAGGTGGACTGCGTGAGGTATTTGATCGCGACGCTGATGCGCCGGTTGCCCTCGATCAGCAGCACGTCGCCGGGCTCGAGCGACCCGGCGAGCTTCTCGTGCGGCGACGTGGCCGCCTGCGCGCCCTCCGGCCGCGGCCTGGTGAGGTAGCGGGCGAGCATGCGCCCGAGCTTCTTGAGGATCCAGTCCATGGTGTCGATTCCTTCCCGCCGATATTAGGATTAAATCGGGGTCAGAGCCCGATTTCCGACATGAAGCGCAAAGCCAAGGCACCTGCCGCGAAGGCCAAACTCCCTCGCCGCAAGCGCCATCACCACAACGTCTACGTCATCGAGCTGGACGGCGCGGTGCTCAACCACACGCGCTTTCGCAACGCCAACCCGAACCGCGACATTCTCAAGCCCTGCCTCTACGTCGGCTGCACCGGCCTCTCGCCCGAGCGCCGCTTCGCCAAGCACAAGGCCGGCATCCAGGCCAACACCTACGTGCAGCGCTACGGCATCCGCCTGCTGCCCAAGCTCTACGCCTACGCCAACCCGATGCCCTACGACGCCGCGCGCGACATGGAAGTCGAGCTCGCCATCGCGCTGCAGGCGGAGGGCTACGCGGTGTGGCAAGCTTGACGCTCCGTCGTCCCCGAGTGCTTTAATCGGGGACCCAGGTTTTTCCTTGGAGATTTTGATGATCGCCCTGCGTGACAAGCTGCGCAAATTCGTCGCCGAGCGCGACTGGGACCAGTTCCACTCGCCCAAGAACCTCGCGAGTGCGCTGAGCGTCGAAGCCGCCGAGCTGCTGGAACACTTCCAGTGGCTCACCGAGGAGCAATCGAAGAAACTGCCGCCCGAAAAACTCGAGGCAGTGCGCGACGAAATGGCCGACGTGCTCGTCTACCTCGTGCGCCTCGCTGACAAACTGGAGGTCGACCTGCTCGCGGCGGTGGAAGTGAAGATGGCGAAGAACGTGGCCAAGTATCCCGCCGACAAAGTGCGCGGCAGCATGAAGAAGTACAGCGAATACTAACTACACCATTCCCAGCCCTTTGAACTTCAAATACAACTCCCTGCACGCCCACGCATCCGTCGCCGCGTAGTTGATCTGCTGCGCCGTCAATCGCGGTGCCGCCCAGTTCGTCGTCTTCGCGCCCTTGGGAACGCGAAAGCCGAGGAAAATCCCCGCCAGGTTGCGCAGCCCCGTCTGCGCCATGCCGTGGCGCTTCGCCACCATGCCCGCGTCCAGCACCGACGCCGGCTCCAGCGGGAACACCTGTACCAGTTTCGCCAGGTCGTCCTTCACCGAAATTCCTACCTTGACGATCCCCGGCGCCCGGAAGAACCCGGCGATCTGCGCCGAAGCATCGATCGCCTTCAGCTGGAACACGTACACCGCGCGCGACGTCGCCATCTGCACCAGGCTCGGGAGGTAGCTCTCGCCCTTCCTGAAAGCCGGCCGCGTCTCGGTATCCCAGCCCACCACGCCCTCGTGCCCGATGTCGTCCGTCGCCCGCACCAGCGCCCGGTGGTTGTCCACCAGCACCACCTCGCCCTCGTAGCGGCGGATGGGGAGGGTGGCCATGGCTTCGCGGGAGATGTCGCGGGGGAAGTTGAGAGGCAGGTTCATCGGATTGTCACGGTGGATGCTACTTGTCGCCTACGACCGTCACAACAATACTCCGCGCATGCCCCGCCATGTCGTCCGGTCCCTCGGTATCGTGCACGTAGGCGGGATCTCCGTCCGGCGCCAGCCGCTCTAAGAGCATCTCCAGGTCTTTCCGCACGTCGGGGTCGGCGTTCTCGCAGAGGATGAGCGAGGCGCTGGTGTGCTGCAGGAAGACGGTGCACAGGCCTTTCCGGATGCCACTCTCGGCGACGGCACGTTGAACCTCCGCGACGATGTCGGTGGTGCCGCGGCCCTTCGTACGCAATTCCAGGATCTTCTGCTCGACCATCGTGCGCAGACTATAGTCCAGCATGCACATCTGGGTCGATGCCGACGCCTGCCCGCTGGTCATCAAGGAGATCCTGTACCGCGCCGCGGAGCGGGCGCAGGTGCACATGACGCTGGTGGCGAACCGGCTGCTGGGCACGCCGCGCTCGCCCTGGATCAAGGCGCTGCAGGTGGCGCGCGGCTTCGACGTGGCGGACAACGAGATCGCGAAGCGGCTCGCGCCGGGGGACCTGGTGATCACGGCCGACATCCCGCTCGCGGCGGACGTGGTGGCGCGCGGCGGGCATGCGATCAACCCGCGCGGGGAGCTCTATACGCCGGAGAACATCCGCGAGCGCCTGGCGGCGCGCGATTTCATGGAGAAGCTGCGCGAGACCGGAGTGCAGACCGGAGGCCCGGCGCCGCTGGACAACGCGGACCGCAAGCGCTTCGCCGACCAGCTCGACCGGTTCCTGGCGAAGCTGAAGTAAGCTGGGATCCATGCTGCTTTCCATCGTCATTTCGACGATCGTGTATTTCGTCGCCAGCTTCTTCATCAAGCGGCAGTTCGTGGAGATGGGCCTGCCCGCGGGCATGACGCGCGGCCTGATGGTGTTCTGCCTGTCTGTCGCCATTGCCTACGCGGCAGCAGCGGCGGTCGATTGGGTGACGGGGCGCTTCTAGTGAAAATCGGGCTCTGACCCTCTGACCCTGATTTCTACGGCCTGAGTTTTTCCAGCGAGAGGTATTGGCGGCGCCAGGTCTCGAAGGGGACCTGGTCGCGCTCTTCCATGCGCTTTTGCAGGGCGAGGGATTCGGTGGCCATGACGGCGAAGCGCTCCTGGACCTGCGGGGAAAGGAGCGGGGCGCCTAGCGCGGCGCGGTGCGCGCGCGATTGCGCGAGGGCGAAGGCGGTGTAGGAATCGGAGTGGCTGGCGGCCATCGCCGCGAGCACGCGCGCCGAGGGCGTGAGCGCGGAGTCGGCGAGCATCGCGGCGGCGGCGGCGTGCGCCTCGCGGTAGGTGTTGCCGCCCAGCGCGGCATCAAGTTCGGCGGCAAGCGGCGCGCACTCGGCGATGAGCTGCCCGCCCCATTCGCCCAGCGCGACCTTCTGCGAGCCGCGTTCAAGGCGAAGACCCGGCTCGCGCCCGCGCGCGGCGACTTTTTCCTGGTTGCGGCCGACGGCGGCGATCTCCTCCGGCGTATCGGGCCGGCTTTCACTTGACAGGCAGTGCAGCAGGAAGATGTCGATGAAACGGCACACCGGCGCGCTGATGCCGATCGCTTCGAACGGGCTCAGGTCCACGAGGCGCACCTCGACGTACTCCACGCCGCGCTCGCGCAGCGCGTGCAGCGGGCGCTCGCCGGAGCGGATGACGCATTTGGGGCGGATCTTGCCGTAGAACTCGTTCTCGATCTGCAGCAGCGCGGTGGAAAGCTGGAGGTAATTGCCGTCTTTGTCCTGCACGCCGACTTTTTCGTAGGCGGGCCAGGTGCGCGTCATCGCGTCTTCCAGCGCCGCGCCGTAGGACTCCAGGTCGTTGAAGCTCGCGGCGATGGAATCCTGCGCCTCGCTCTGGTATCCCAGGCGCCCCATGCGCAGCGTGGTGGCGTGCGGCAGGTAGAGCGTGCCGGGGCGCAGTTCAGCGAGGCCGTGCCCATCATGGCCCCGCACGAAGCTCGGGCACACCGCGGGCGAGGCGCCGAAAAGGTAAAAGAGCAGCCAGCCGTGGCGGCGGAAGTTGCGGATGAGCGAGAAGTAGTCCGCGGTCTGCAGGCCCGGCAGCGACCAGTTGTAGTGGATGCCGCTGATGGCCTGCATGCGCCGGCCGTAGCGGTTGGAAAGCCCCGTGCGGTACACGGTCTTGGCGCGGCCGATGTTGGAGCGGCCGTACTGGCCGATCGGGATGGCGTCGTCGCCCGGCAGCCCGCAGGGCATGCTCGAGCCCCACAGCAGCTCCTCGCCGATCTCGCGGTACACGATCTGGTGGATCTGCGTCAGTTCCGCGAGGCAGGCCTCCACCCCCGCATGCGGCGCGGTGATGAGTTCCAGCTGCGACTCGCTGAAGTCCGTGGTGATGTGCGGATGCGTGAGCGCCGAGCCGAGCGCGGCCGGGTGCGGCACGGACGAGAGCCGCCCGTCGGGGCGCACGCGCAGCGACTCCTTCTCGATGCCGCAGCGCATTCCCTTAAGCACTGCTGGGCTTGGGGTTTTATTCATGGGGCAGCCCGCAATTTTAACGGGCTTCGAGGACTGTCCAGCGTTCGAGCCTGGCCTGGAGCTGGGTTTCGATCTCGCCCAGTCGCTTCTGGTCGGCGCGCAGCACATCGGGCGGCTGCATGTAGTACTCCGGCGCATGCATCTTTTTGGTGAGCGCCTGCTGCTCGGCTTCGAGCACCTCGATTTCCTTTGGAAGCGCTTCGAGTTCGCGGGTTTCCTTGTAGGAAAGCTTGGCTTTGGGTTTAGCTCGTCCTGCCTTTACTTTCGTGTCCTGAAAACCGGAAACTGAAGGCTTCTGGCGCAACCAATCGGTGTAGCCGCCCACGTATTCCTTCCATGTGCCATCGCCCTCCGCGGCGATGGTCTGGGTGACGATGTTGTCGAGGAAGGCGCGGTCGTGGCTGACGAGGAGCAGGGTGCCGGCGTAGTCTTGCAGCGCGGCTTCGAGCAGTTCGAGGGACTCGATGTCGAGGTCGTTGGTGGGTTCATCCAGCACCAGTACGTTGGCGGGGCGCGCGAAGAGGCGCGCGAGCAGCAGGCGATTGCGCTCGCCGCCCGAGAGCATGCGCACCGGGGACTGCGCACGTCGCGGCGGGAAGAGGAAGTTGCCCAGATAGCTCATGACGTGCAGGCGGCCTGTCGGCAGGTCGACCCAATCCGAACCTGGCGCGATGGTCTCGGCGACGGTCTTCTCCGGGTCGAGCGCGTCGCGCATCTGGTCGAAGTAGGCCACCTCGATTTTCGTGCCGAGCCGCACCGTGCCGGAGTCGGGCTCGAGCGTGCCGAGGATCAGCTTGATGAGCGTGGTCTTGCCCGCGCCGTTCGGGCCGATGATGCCGATGCGGTCGCCGCGGGAGATTGTCGCGCTCAGGTCTCTCACGACCGGGCTTCCGCCAAACGATTTCGAAACATTTTCCAGCTCCGCGACAATCTTGCCCGAGCGCTGCGTGCTGCCGACCGCCAGCTTCACCTTGCCGGTGTGCTCGCGGCGCGCGGCGCGCTCCTCGCGCAGGTGCTCCAGGCGCGTGACGC
>JANYII010000291.1 GCA_025358705.1 Betaproteobacteria bacterium
GGCCGGCGCCCTGCTTCAGCGCCAGGCGCATACCGGCATCGAGCTCGAAGCGCACGAAATGCACCGCGGAGGTTTTCTCCTCGTTCTCGCGGTCCATGTCCTCGTCCGCGATCGCGTACACCCGGTCGCAGTCGCCGACTTTCACCCAGGTGCGATCCTCGATGCCCTTGAGTTCGGCCAGCCTGCGGCGCCGCTCCTCGGCATCCGGATACTCGATGAGCATCGTCGCCTTCCAGTTGCCGCCGTCCGGGATCAGGGGGTTGTAGGCCTCCAGTTCGCCGCGGATGCCGTCTTCCTCGAAAATGCGCTCGATGCGCAGCATCTCCTGCACCTGGTAGCGGATCGTGGTCTCGTCCTCGAAGATGAGGGTGACGTTCTCGCCCGCGTGCACCGTGCGCAGCTTCTTGTGGGCGATCACCCGGGAACGGTAGCCATTGCGCTCCCGGGCGTAGACCTCCAGGGGAAGGAGGCTGTCTGGTGCGATCTGAGCCATCTCTCCACCAAGTGCGTTAGCACGCGCTCCTATTCCACCAAGGCGTCCAGCGCCTTCTGGAACCGGTTGGCGTGCGAACGCTCCGCCTTCGCCAGCGTCTCGAACCAGTCGGCGATTTCCGTGAAGCCCTCGGTGCGCGCGGTCTTCGCCATCCCGGGGTACATGTCGGTGTACTCGTGCGTCTCGCCTGCGACCGCGGCCTGCAGGTTCAGCTTGGTCGGGCCGATCGGCTTGTCGGTGGCCGGATCGCCCACCGGTTCCATATACTCGAGGTGGCCGTGCGCGTGCCCGGTCTCGCCCTCGGCGGTCGAGCGGAACAGCGCCGCGACGTCGTTCTGGCCTTCGACATCGGCCTTCGCCGCGAAATAGAGGTATCTGCGGTTCGCCTGCGATTCGCCGGCAAAGGCCGCTTTCAGGTTGTCGTGGGTCTTGGATCCCTTGAGATTCATGCTTGTCTCCTTTGTATGGGAAAGTGAACGCTACGGCCCGCGGCCGTCGCCGGCAAATCGTTTGTTCGCATTAACCTGATAGCGTCTGGCTATCGCGCGGCCGATGGCGCCGGTCGATGTTCTGGAACCGGTGCAGCTCGGTCAGCGCCTGGCGGTAGACCTCGCGCTTGAACTCGATCACCGCTTCCACCGGCACCCAGTACTCGTGCCAGCGCCAGGCATCGAACTCGGGCTTGCCGTTGCCGCGCAGCTTGACGTCGCAATCGCGCCCCAGCAGGCGCAGCAGGTACCAGATCTGCTTCTGTCCCCGGTAGGTGCCGCGCCAGTCGCGCCGGATCCACTTCTCCGGCACCTCGTAGCGCAGCCACTGGCGCGTGCGGCCGAGGATGCGCACGTGTTCGGGCTTGAGGCCGACCTCCTCCTCGAGTTCGCGATACATCGCCTGCTCCGGAGACTCGCCGGACTTGATGCCGCCCTGAGGGAACTGCCAGGCATGCTGGTTGATCCTCTTGCCCCAGAACACGTCGTTATGCGCATTCAGCAGCAGGATCCCCACATTCGGTCGGTAGCCGTCTCGGTCGAGCATGGCAACACCACCTAAGCTAAAATTCTCTGCTGCATTTTTCCACAGCCTCACCGTAAATTCTACGCCGGACCTGCCTGCCGATGCGCACCTCGCGACACTTCATTTCGACCATCAAGGAGGTGCCCGCCGACGCCGAGCTCGTCAGCCACAAGCTGATGCTGCGCGCCGGCATGATCCGGCGCCTGGCAGCCGGCATCTACACCTGGATGCCCGCGGGCCTGCGCGTAGTCCGCAAGATCGAGGCCATCGTGCGCGAGGAAATGGACCGCGCCGGCGCCGTGGAGCTGTCCATGCCCGTGGTGCAGCCCGCGGAGCTGTGGCAGGAGTCGGGCCGCTGGGCGGCCTACGGGCCAGAACTGCTGCGCTTCAAGGACCGCCACGAGCGCGATTTCGTCATCCAGCCGACCTCCGAAGAGGTCATCACGGAAATCGCGCGCGCCGAGCTGCGCAGCTACCGCAAGCTGCCGGTGCACTTCTACCAGATCCAGACCAAGTTCCGCGATGAACGCCGGCCGCGCTTCGGCGTCATGCGCGGACGCGAATTCATCATGAAGGACGGCTATTCCTTCCACGCCGACTACGCGGATCTCGAGCGCGAGTACCGCAACATGTACGACACCTACACGCGCATCTTCACGCGCCTGGGGCTGAAATTCCGCGCCGTCGCGGCGGACACCGGCGCCATCGGCGGCACCGGCTCGCACGAGTTCCAGGTGCTTGCGGATTCCGGCGAGGACGCCATCGCGTACTGCCCAAATTCAGACTACGCCGCGAATGTCGAACTCGCCGAAGCGTTAGATCCACCTGGCGAACGCCCCTCCCCCAAGGAGGGCATGGAGAAGGTCTCAACGCCGGGCAAGACAACCTGCCTAGACGTTGCGAAACTTTTGGGAATCCCGATCGAGCGAACAGTTAAAGCAATTGCTGTCGTTCGGACCGAGGTGGATTTTGTCTCGGATTATGGAAAGAACAATTTCGTCCTAGTGTTGCTTCGTGGAGATCATGAACTTAACGAAATAAAACTTCAAAAATACATTGGCAAATTTCG
>JANYII010000237.1 GCA_025358705.1 Betaproteobacteria bacterium
CTGGACGCGGTGGCTGTTCATGCGATCTTGCAGGGGATCAGGGCATCCTCGTCCAGGGAATACACCGCGCAAAGCCGGTGATAGCCGTCGGCGATGATGACCTTGCCATTGGTTTTGTCGCGCACCAGCAGCAGGGGAGAGAGTTCCTTGCCGTTCTTGATCTTCTTCCGGTCCTTCTCGATGTGCGAATTGCTCACGCCCAGCAGCGACAGGCCCGACGCCCGAAAAATGTCCTTTGCCTTGAATTTCGAAACGGGCGCGCGGCGAAGCTTCAGCACCAATCCCCTGGCGGTCGATTCGTCATGCGTGAGGCTCAGGTACGAGAGGGCCGCCGGATAGTCGTGCTCCTCGGGTTTCGCCAGCCAGCGGATTGCGGCGCCCGTCATCCGTTGTCCGGGAAGGTGACGATGACGAAAGCGAACAGGAATTCCACGCCGATCAGCGCCAGCAGCGCGCTTGAAACCGCCCGCAGCAGCATGCCCGCCGTCATCGCCGAAAGCGTGACGCCAAAGAAATCCGCGGGCCACATCGCGTAGGCGCCGCCGAACAGCAGCAGCGCCACCACGGCGAAGAAGATCGGGCCCTGGACCGGCTTGATGCCTCGTTCCGTCAATCGGGTTCCTCGTCCAGGTGGCGTGGCCCCAGTCTACGCCCCAGACCGGGCCGCCGTCAGGAGCGGGGCAGGAAACCTTCCAGGATGTCGGCGAAGGCGCGGGGATTCTCGATCTGCGGGCAGTGGCCGCAGCCGGGGACTTCGACAAAGCGCGCGCCGGCGATTCCCGCCGCGAGTTCGCGCGCGAGCGCGGGCGGCGTGGTGGCATCCTCGCTGCCGGCCATGACGAGGGTCGGGTTGCGGATCGAACCCAGCACCGGCGCGAGATCGACGTCGATCAGCGCCTGGCAGGCGGCGCGGAAGCAAACCGGGTCGGCTTTCTCGAGCGCGCGCTTGCGCTCGACGACGATCTCGGGATGCGCCGCGATGAAAGGCTCCGGGAACATGCGCCGGATCGCGATGTCGAGCGCGCCGCTCATGCCCTGCTTCGCGACGTTGTCGGCGAGCACGCGCAGCGGTTGTTTCGCGGGGACCGGGAAAGCCGCGAGCGAATCCACCACCACGAGCCGGTCGAACAGCGCGCCATGGCGCGCGGCGAGCGCCACCGAGATGAAGCCGCCGAAGCCGTTGCCCAGCACGTCGGTCTCGCGCGGCAGGTGCAGCGCGGCGAAAATTCCGGCCAGGCGGTCGGCATAGTCCTCGACGCGGGGTCCGGCGGGCGAGGAGGCGCCGTAGCCCGGAAGGTTCACGAGCGTGAGCCGGCGGGTTTTCGCGAGCAGCGGCGCGGCGCGCTCGAAGGCCGAGCGATCGGCGAGCAGCGAATGCAGCAGCACCAGGCCGCGCCCGGCGCCCGCCTGCTCGACATCGATGGATCCTCCCGCGATCTTGATCAACGGCATAATGGGTGACCGCATCATATTGGAGTGGAGGCCGATATGAAATTGATATTCATCATCCTGTCCGCGCTGGTTCACGCAGGCGCCGCATTGGCGCAGCCGTTTCCCAATAAGCCGATCCGCATCATCGTGCCGTTCACGCCGGGTTCGGCGACCGACACCATGGCGCGCCCGATTGCCGACCGGCTCGGCGCCGCGCTCGGCCAGCCGGTGACGGTGGAGAACCGCCCCGGCGCGGGCGGCACCATCGGCATCGGCGCGCTCGCCAAGTCGCCGCCCGACGGCTACACGCTCGCGGTGGTCTCCACCGGGCACGTGGTGAACCCGGTGCTCTACGCGAGCCTGCCGTACGACACGCTGAAGGATTTCGCCGGCGTTGCGCCGCTCGCCTCGCTGCCTTCCGTGCTGGTGGTTGCGCCCTCGCTCGGCGCGCGCACGGTGAAGGAACTGGTGGCGATGGCGGCCGCCAAGCCCGGTTCGTTCAACTACGCCACCGCGGGGATCGGCAGCGCCGCGCACATCAGCGCGGAGAAGTTCCGCATGGCGGTGGGCATGGACGCAGTGCACGTGCCGATGAAAGGCTCGCCCGAGTCGCTCACCGAGACGATCGCCGGGCGCACGCAGTTCACCTGGACGCCGCTGTCCACCGCGGTGGGGCAGATCAAGGAAGGCCGGTTGCTGCCGCTCGCGGTGAGCACGCCGCGGCGTTCGCCGCAGTTCCCGGACGTGCCGACCATCGCCGAAGCGGGCTTCCCCAAAGGCGAATTCAATTTCTGGGTCGGCATGCTGGCGCCGGCCCAGACGCCGCGCGACATCGTCAACCGCCTGAACGGCGAGATCAATAAGATGCTGCAGGCGGACGAGATGAAGGAGCGCCTGTCGAAACTCGGCGCCGAGCCGATGTCGATGACCCCCGAGCAATACGACGCCTTCCTGCGCGAGGAATTCAACGTGCTGGGCGAAGTGATGCGCGCCTCCGGCGTCAAGGCGCAATGAGGAAACTGCTCGCCATCCTGCTGCTCGCCGCCGCGGGCTCCACTTATTCGCAAGCGTGGCCAACCAAGCCCGTGCGTGTGATCGTTCCGTACCCGCCGGGCGGCGGCGCGGAGGCCGCGGCGCGCTTCCTCACCAATCATTTCACGCAGACGTTCGGACAGCCGTTCGTCATCGACAACCGCCCCGGCGGTAACACCGTGATCGGCGCCGAAGCGGGTGCGAAGGCGGCGCCCGACGGCTACACGTTGTTGTTCACCGGCGGCTCGACCATGTCGCTGCAGCCGCTGGTGTTCGCCGGCAAGCTGCCGTTCGACCCGCTCGGCGATTACGCGCCGGTGAGCATGGTGTCGCATTTCCCGTTTTTCCTGGTGGTGCCGTCCTCGCTGCAGGTGAATACGCTGGCCGAGCTGGTGGCCTACGTGAAGGCGCGGCCGGGAACGGTGTCCTACGCCTCCAACGGCAGCGGCCTGATTTCGCACCTCGGCATGGAGATGCTCAAGCAGGCCACCGGCATGGACCTGCTGCACGTGCCGTACAAGGGATTCGCGCCGGCGCTGCCCGACCTGCTGTCGGGCCGGGTGGGCGTAATGATGGCCGACCTCGCGCCGGTGGGACAGCAGGTGCGCGCCGGCAGCCTGAAGGTACTCGCCGCGACTTCCCAGCAGCGCTCGGGTTTCCTGCCCGAGGTGCCGACCGTCGCCGAGCTCGGCAACCCGGGCTACGAGATCGACGTCTGGTTCGGCCTGTTCGCGCCGGCGAAGACTCCGCCCGAGATCGTGGCGCGGCTGAACGCGGAGTCGGTGAAATATCTTTCCTCGCCGGCGGCGAAGGAGGCGTACGGCAAGGTCGGGCACGAGACGATCCACTCGACGCCGGAAGCGGTGCGCGCGCGCATCGTCGCCGAGCAGAAGGCCTTCGCCAAGGCCGTCAAGGATGCGGGAGTGAAGCCGGAATAGAAAATCAGGGTCAGACCACGATTTTCTACTTCAGCGGCGGCGGCTCGTCGCCCGGGATCCCGGCACGGGCGACGTTCAGCACCATCGAGATCAGGACGTAGAAGCCGCAGGTCGCGACTAGGTCGAGGATCTGCGCTTCGCTGAAAAGTGCTTTCGCGCGCGCCCAGGTCGCGTCGCCGACCTGCTGCGTGCGGTGCAGTTCGATGCTGAAGTCATAGACCAGTTCCTCGTCGGGCCGCATGCCCGCCGGTCGTTTGTTTTCGGCGATGGCGTCGGCGATGTGCATCGGCAGGCCCGCCTCCTTTGCGCGCTTGTAGTGCGCCCACCATTCGTATTGCGCGCTCCAGTGCCGGCCGGTGACGAGGATCGCGAGCTCCACCAGCGCATCGGGCAGAGAATTTCCGTGGCGGATGTGGTTGCCGAGTTCGAGCGCCTTGTCCGCCATGGCCGGGTTGCGCATGAAGGCGTTGAACGGCCCGCGCAGGTCTGCCCAGGGGCCGACCATCCTGCGCTGGTAGATCTCCTGCTGCGCCGCGCTCATGTCTTTCAGCGCGAGCAGCGGAAAACGCGGCGCGTCCACGTTATTTCAGTCGCGCGGTGAGCAGGCGCAGGCGTTCGGCGAGCGGGGCGAGCAGCGAGGCGGCGAATTCCGGGCTGGTCTTCACCAGCATCAGGAACGCGGCGCGGTTGATCGGCAGCAGCTGGCAATCGGTATCCGCCACCACGCTGGCCAGCCGCGGCGTCTGCTCGACGAGCGCGAGTTCCCCGAACGCGCCGCCGGGCCCCAGCCGCTCGATGACTCCGCCGCCGAAGATCGACACCGCGACGCGCCCTTCGATGACGACGTACATGCGCAGGCCCATCTGGCCTTCCTGCACGATGCTCTTGCCGCGGTCGAAATACACCGGCACGTCGCTGGAGAGGCCCTCGGCCAGTTCGGCGAGGCGCTTGGGGTCGAACACCACGGATTCACTCACCACGGCGTCGCCGCGCAGCGTGGTCTGCTCGGCGAGCCTGGCGATGGTCTCGCGCAGCCGCCCGATCATCATGCTCATCAGCATCAGCGCGAATTCCGGCTTGGTGCGCAGGCCTTCGTGGAACTGCTTGTCGTCCAGCGCGATGACGCTGCAGGCGGTCTTCGCCACCGCGCTCGCGCTGCGCGGCGCATTCGTGAGCGAGGCCATCTCGCCGAAGATCTCGCCCCTGGCGACGGTGCCGATGACCTTCTTGCGCGCCACCAGGTCCACCTCGCCCTCCAGCAGCAGGTACATCTTGTCGCGCATGAAGAGGAGCGGGCGCGCCTTGTCGTGCTCGGCGAAGATGACCTTGCCGGCGGCGATTTTTTCGGGCTTGCCGGCGGCCTTGAAGAATTCGAGCGCGATGGCCGGGCTGTAGATTTGCGTCATGGCTGGAGGGACACCGTGGATTCGTCGTAGCGGCCGGATCCCACCTTGCCGTCGTCGAAGATGCCGTGCTCGGCGATCCAGCGCTGCGAATCGTCGAAGGATTCGCGCGTGTAGGGTTCGAACACGATGCGCTCGCCGGGGCCCCAGCGGCGCGTGTCCATCTGGTCGAGGAAGCGCGCCGGGAACTCCTTGCGGTAGTAGTGCGTATAGCGCTCCGGGCGCAGGTCGATATCACGTTGTGCCCTGCGGAGCGCCCTCATGTACTTGCGCACGTCCTCCGGATCGGGATTGCCCGAGAGCATGGTGGTGATCATGAAGGTGGTGTCGATGATCTTGCGAAAACCCAGTTGCTCGGCGAAGTAGTAGGGGCCGCTGAAAAGCGCCACCGCCGGCGCTTCGCGGTCCACCAGCTTCTGCAGCCGGCCGAAGAGGATGCCGTCGGCGAAGGAAAGCTTGATGTCTTCCGGCTTGAGGTACTGCTCCAGCGCCTGGATCGTCGAGTAGTGGCTGCCCGACTGGAAGCCGACCGAGATCGGCACGCCCTTCAGGTCCTGCGGCGAGCGCACCGGCGAATCCGGCGGCACGAACACCGCGGCGGGCGCGACCGAGTAGCAATCGGCGTAGAGCTTGCCGTGGCCCTGCGCGGCCGCGGCGTTCACGGTCCAGTGGCAGGCGCAGCTCACGCCTTCCTCGCGCCCCTTCTCGAAGGTCTGGTAGGCGCCGAACTTGTCCGGCACGACATGCGTTTTGCCCGGATCGTCCTTGCCCCAGCTGTCACGGAACTCGTAGTCGAGTCCCTCGGCCCTGAAATAGCCCTTTTCCTCGGCGACCCATTCCTGCAGCCGGAAATGCGGTGCGATCCTGAACATTTCGATGCCCCCTGTGTGAGAGTATAAGCGCTCCGAAATTCCCATTCCAGAGAGAGATTCCATGAGCATTTCCATGTACCAGGCGAGCGCGCCGCGCTTCGCCAACATCCTGAAAAACCTTTCCGCGATCCTGGACAAGGCGCAGGCGCATGCCGCGGCGAAGAAGATCGACGAGCAGGTGCTGACTTCCTCGCGCCTCTTTCCGGACATGTTCGCGCTCGCGCGCCAGGTGCAGATCGCCTGCGACACGGCCAAGGGCGCGGTGGCGCGGCTGGCCGGCGTCGAGATTCCGAAGCACGAGGACACGGAGAAAACCTTCGACGAGCTGAAGGAGCGCATCGCCAAGACGCTTGCCTTCATCGCCACCGTGAAGGCGGCGCAGGTCGACGGCTCGGAGGACAAGGAAATCGTGCTCAAGCTCCAGGGCAAGGATGTGCCGACCAAGGGCATGACGTACCTGCTCGGCCGCGCTTGGCCGAATTTCTATTTCCACGTCGCCACCGCCTACAACATCCTGCGCCACAACGGCGTCGAGATCGGCAAGGGCGATTTCATCGGCACGCCGTAACGGCCAGGTTTTTCCCGCATGAAGCTCGTCATCGCCCAGATGAAGCACGAGACCAACACCTTTTCGCCGGTGCCGACGCCGCTCGCGCGCTTCGCGGCGGGGCGGCCGCTGCCGGCGGAGGGGCGCGAGGTGTACGAGGCGTTCACGGGCACCGGCACCGCGATCGGCGCGTTCATCGAGATCGCCGACAAGGTGGGCGCGGAGGCGGTGTTCCCGGTCGCCGGCAACGCGGCGCCAAGTTCGCCGGTGGACGACGAGGCCTACGAGTCAATGGCGGGGCGCATCGTGGCCGCGGTCGCCAGGGGTTGCGACGCGGTGCTGCTCGACCTGCACGGCGCGATGGTGACGCGCACGCATGACGATGGCGAGGGAGAGCTACTGTCGCGCATCCGCAGGATCGCGCCGCAGGTGCCGATCGGCGTCGCGCTCGATATGCATACCAACCTGTTTCCGGCGATGGGCGACCAGGCGACGGTGATCGCCGGCTACCAGACCTACCCGCACGTGGACATGTACCAGACGGGTGCGCGTGCTGCCCGGCCAATTTTTTCTCTTTTAAGTAAAAAAATAAGGCCAACGATGGCCTATGGGCACAGGCCGATGCTGCCGCATGTGATGCGCCAGTCCAGCCTCGACTCGCCGAACAAGGAGATCCAGGCGCGGGCGAGGGAGATGGAACGCCAAGGGGCGCTGTCTGCAAGCTTTTTCGTCGGTTTCCCCCACGCGGACATTCCCTATGCGGGTTCCTCGGCGGTGGTGGTGACCGACGGCGACGCGGCCAAGGCGCGGGCGATGCGCGACGAACTGCTCGACATGGCGTGGAACGCGCGCGGGAAATTCGTTTATAAAGTCGAGCCGCTGGAGAAGGCGCTCCGGCGCGCGAAGGAAATGAGCGCAGGGCCGGTGATGCTGCTCGATCACTACGACAACTGCGCTTCCGGCGGCACCATGGACACCATGGCGGTGCTGGGCGGCATCCTCGATGCGGGGCTGGAGGACGTCGCCGCGTTCGCGATCTTCGATCCGCAGGCGGTGGAGCAGATGAAGCGCGCGGGGATCGGCGCGCGGGTCACGATCCCGCTCGGCGGCAAGCTGGAGATGCCGGCGCTCGGCCTGAAGGGCAAGCCGCGCATGGTGACCGGCAACGTGCGGCGCATCGTCAGCGGCATCTACCGCAACGAAGGGCCGATGGCGCGCGGCGAGATCGCGGACATGGGCGCGGCGGCGGTGCTGGACACGGGCAACGTGGAGATCGCGGTGATCTCGCGCCACGTCGAGCCGCACGACATCGCCGCGTTCCGCGCGCTCGGCATTGATCCGGCAAGCAAGCGCTACGTGATGTTGAAGAGCCGCGTGCACTGGCGCGCGGGCCTCGGGCCGATGGCCAGGGCGGTCGTCGAATGCGCGGGCGAAGGCGTCTGCACCTCGGATTATTCACAGTTGAACTTCCGCCGCGTGCGCCGGCCCGTCTATCCGCTCGATCCCGAAACGCCGCCGTCCGTCCGGGCGCCCGTGAATTAGTCACGGCGCGGCCCGCAAGCGTGACGAATCCCCGCTTTTACGGCGGAAACTAAGTCACAGGCGCGCTCAAATAAACCGGTCTCCGCTTGCCGCGGGCGTACAAAGAGTCATACGTACGCGAAACAAGGAGACGTCATGAACAGGATGAAAAAACTGGCAGTCGCGGTGCTTGCGGTGGCGGGACTTTCCGGTTGCACGAGCATGCAGGTCGCGGACCTGGCCAGGGTGGAAGCCGCGCCCGTACAGAATGAAGAAGCCAGGGTGAGCCGGCCGCTGTCGAGCTACGGCACCATGGGCGGCTACCGGTATCGCCGGTTCACCGCCGTAGCGAAGGCTACTTGACGCCGGGCGGCGGCGGTGGAGGCGAACCTGGAGGCGGCGGCGGAATATCCCCCGCCGTCGGTGGCGGTGGCGGTGGCGGGGCAACGGCCTGCGGTGGGGGCGGGGGCGTGTAGGTAGAGGCAATCGGACGCGGGCTGTTTTCGTAGCGTCCCGCCGTCGGGATCTTGTGGCCCTTCGCATACATGCATTGCGTATAGCCGATGTCGTAGCGCTGCTGCAGCCCGCGCCCCGAGCTGTTGCCGGCGCCCGCACCCGCAACGCCGCCGATCAGCAGTCCCGTGCCCGCGCCCGCGGCCGCGCTGCCGCGGCCGCCGACCACGGCGCCGGCCAGCGCGCCGACTGCCGCGCCGACCGCGGCGCTTTTGACCGCGCTGTCGGCCTGCGCCTGTTCCGCCGTCGTGCCGCCGACCTGGCTGTTGGCGAACTGCCGGCACTCCATGTCGTCGGCGCGGAACTGGTCGAAACTCTTGCCGCTGCCGGGCAGCACCATCACGCCGGGGCCGCTGGGCATGCTGACGCAGCCACCGAGCAGTAGCAATGCGCCGAGGCTCGCGAATTTTCGGGATGTTTTCATGGGATCAGCCTTGCATCAACCCGGCTGCGGCGCGACGCGTTGCCATCCTGCCGGGCATTCCCTGACGTACGGATAGTAGGCGCGCGAAGCGGCGCAGTAGTACCAGAAGTTGCTTGCGGGCGCCTGTTGCACCGCGGGTTGCGGATTTTGCTCGACGTAGACGGTCGGCTGCTGCTGGATCACCACCGGCGCCGGCTGGTAGGGCGGATAGTAGTAGTAGGGCGGGTAATAGTAGGGCGGGTAATAGTAGGGCGGCGGGTAGAAGGCGTGGTAGCCGATGCCGAAGCCGATCAGCGGCGCGCCGATGTACACGCCGACGCGCGGCCCGCGCGCGAACGCGGATTCGGTGGCGAGGGCGCCGCAGAGCAGGACTGCCAGGGCGGCGATGGCTGCTTTGGATATCTTCATAAGTACCTCTCTTGAAACAGGAGCATATCCCCAGCCCGCGGGGACAGGCGGACATTTTGGTAATGAAGTGTTTCCAGTTGTAACCGCAGGCGTATGCTTGCTTTTTCAACGACGAGGGGGTCGACATGAAACCGGAATTGACGCTGTTGGTGTGGGCGGCGGCGCTTGCGCTGGTGCAGGCCGTGGTTGCGGTAAATGGCGCGCTGATGCAGGTCGGCTTGCCGATGCTCGCGGGCAACCGCGAAGGCATGCCCGAAATCAGGGGCTGGGGGGGCCGCGCGGCGCGCGCCCACCGCAACATGATGGAAAACCTGGTGCTGTTCGCCATCCTGGTGCTGGTGGCCGTGGTTGCCGGCAAGACCAACGACATGACGCTGCTCGGCGCGCAGGTCTTCCTGTACGCGCGGATCGCTTATGCGCTGGTCTACCTGGCCGGCCTGCCGTGGGTCCGTACCGCGACCTGGGGCGTATCCGTGGTCGGCCTGGCGATGATCTTCCTGCAGCTAATTTGAGGTAAATTCAAGGGCATGGCTGACGAATTCAAGCTCGACCTGAGCCTTCAGGTCGGCAAGTACGACGTGCAGACCCTGCTCGGCAAGGGGGCGACCGGTACCGTCTATCTTGCCAAGGACACTTTTTCGGGCAAGGAGGTGGCGTTGAAGACCATCGAGCCCGAGGTGTTCCGCGATCCGGAATTCGGCACGGTGTACCGCTCGCAGTTCCTGAACGAGGCCTCGCTCGCCGGCAAGCTGCGCCATCCGCACATCGTCGCGATCCTGGACGCGGTGGTCGAGGCCGATTCGGGCTATATCGCGATGGAGATCGTCAGGGGCGGCGATCTCGCGCAATTCGTCAAGCCCGACAAGCTGCTGCCGATCGAAGACGTGCTGCAGATCGGCTTCAAGTGCTGCGGCGCGCTCGACTACGCCTTCAGCCAGGGCATCGTGCACCGCGACATCAAGCCCGCCAACATCATGATCGTCGAGGGCACCGACGTGAAGATCGCGGACTTCGGCGCCGCCTTCCTGCGCAAGAGCCAGGCGGTGCAGACCGCGGCCATGGGTTCGCCGTTCTACATGTCGCCCGAGCAGATCGAGGGCAAGGAGCTGACGCTGCACAGCGACATGTATTCCCTCGGCGTGGTGCTCTACGAACTGCTCACCGGCAAGCGCCCGTTCGTCTCCGACACGCTCGAAGGCCTGGTGAAGAAAATCCTCACCGAGAATCCAGCGCCGCCCTCGAGCCTTCGCAAGGGGCTGCCCAAGGACATCGACATGGCGATGCTGAAGCTGCTCGGCAAGCGGCCGGAGCATCGCTTCACGACCTGGAACGAGCTGGCGATCGAGCTCTCGCGCCTGGGCGCGCTCGTGCTGCCGCCCGACGCGATTCCCGACAGCGAGAAATTCGTCTCCCTCAAGCGCGTGCCGATCCTCTCGGCGCTCTCGGACGCCGAGATCTGGGAACTGGCGCGCGCCGGCAAGTGGTCGCGCGTGCCGAGGGCGGCGAACATCGTGAAAGAGAACGAGCCGGGCACCAGCTTCTTCTTCGCCGCCAAGGGCGAGGTCAAGATCGTGCGCGGCGGCAGGCTGATCAACATGGTGGGCGCAGGCGAGTTCTTCGGCGACATGGCCTACATCTGGGGCGGCGAACTGCCGCGCCACGCCACCGCGGACGCGATGACCGACCTGCTGATCGCCGAGTTCGAGCTCGCGGCGATGGAGAAGGTGAGCGTCGCAGGACAGTTACATCTCACGCGCGCGCTGACGCGCAACGTGGTCGACCGGCTGGCGATGGCGAACCAGCGCCTGGCAAACGTGCGCTAGTGAGCGCTCGGAACGTCCGCTAGGGACTTAGTTTTTCGTAGGGTCCCGCAGCGTAGACGATCTTGCCGCCCACCATGGTGAGCAGCGATTCGATGCCGCCGATTTCTCCCACCGGCACTTTCAGGTAGTCCTTCGACAGCACCGCGAGGTCGGCGAGCTTCCCTTTTTCAAGCGAGCCGCGCTTCGCCTCCGTGTGGTCCGTCCACGCGCTGCCCAGGGTAAAGAGGCGCAGCGCTTCGGCACGCGTCGGCAGTTCCTCGGGGCCGCGCAGCGCGGCGCCGTTCACGGTCCGGCCGTCGAGCAGCCATTGCAGCGCGACGAACGGGTTGTACGACATGACGCGGAGCGCGTCCGTGCCCGCGCCGATGTGCAGGCCCGAGCGCAGCGCGCTTGTGACGGGAGGAGCACGTCGGGCGGCGCTGGCGCCCCGTTCGGCGATGAAGCGCTCGCCCTCGAAATACATCGCGTTCTGCACTGTCCATGCCACTCCCAGCGCCTTCATGCGCGCGAGACTGGCGTCCGAGGCGTCGTTCAGGTGCGCGATGCTCCAGCGCAGCGGCGCGATCGGGATTTCCCGGTTCACGCGCTCGAACACGTCCAGCAGGTGGGGCACGGACGCGTCGTTGCTCCAGTGCTGCGTCAGCGTCATGCCGCGCTCGGCGGCCCACTTGCCCGCGACATAGAGCTGGTTTTTCTGCTCCTCGGTCGGATTGTCGTTGTTGTACATGCCGAAGGTGACGCGCTCGCCGATGCCGTTGAACTTCAGCATCGCGTCGCCGAAGCCCATCGGCGTCATCTGCGCGAGTTCCTTGAACTCCTCCAGTTCCTTGCCGCCCTTCTGCGAAAACAGGCTGTAGCTGACGCGCATCGTGAGCTGGCCGTCGCGCCAGACTTTGAACAGCGCCTGGTAAGCCTCCGGGCTCATGTTGAAGCCGCCCGGATCGACCAGGCCGGTGAGCCCGAGACGGTTCAATTCACGGAAGAACTTTTTCGTGCCGTCCACCTGCTCGGCGAAGTTGGGCGTCGGCAGCCGCGAAAACAGCGCTGCGATGGCCGGGCCGTTGACCGCGCCCGTGAGCTTGCCGTCGGCGCTGCGCTCCAGCTTCAGGCTCGGGGGCAGGTCGGCGTCGTCCTTGACCTTGAGCGCATCCAGCGCCGGCTGCGTCAGCATGGCCCAGGCGTAGAACCATTGCACGTAGACCGGATGCCCGTCGGCGACCGCTTCGAGTTCGGCCTGCGTCGGTCGGCGCTTCTCCCGGAACTGCTGCTCGGTCCAGCCGCCGGCGACGATCAGCCAGCCGCCGGGTTTGGCGCGCTTCGCG
Organism: Betaproteobacteria bacterium; assembly: GCA_025358705.1. Taxonomy (GTDB): domain Bacteria; phylum Pseudomonadota; class Gammaproteobacteria; order Burkholderiales; family SG8-39; genus RBG-16-66-20. The sequence continues at coordinate 12,235 of JANYII010000237.1, forward strand.
GCTTCACGCACCCGGCCGAGTGCTTCTTCGAGCGACGCCGTGCCGATCCAGTTCACCTCGGTGGCGAAGCTGAGCGCGGCGCGAATCGCGTGCATGTGCGAATCGATCAGCCCCGGGATTACCGTGCGTCCCTGCAGATCGATCAAGCGGGTTGTCCTGCCCGCAAGTTTCCTGATTTCAGGATTGGTACCAACGGCAAGAACGCGGCCTTCGTTCACCGCCAGCGCCTGGCTTGCCGTGAAGCGATCGTCTCCAACCAGGACTTTGCCGTTGACGAAAACAGCATCGGCGGATTGAGCGGTTGCGGTCGATGCGAGAAGCGCGAAAAAGATCGAAACAATGAGCTTGAGCATGAAGAATTCCTCCCGCAGGCATTATGCTCCGGGGTATGTCCCAAACGTATTTGTGGTTCGCGCTCGCCCTTGGGCTGCTGCCCACGCTGGCGTTGGGCCAGGCGTATCCATCAAAGCCGGTGAAGCTGGTGGTCGGCTTCGCGCCGGGCGGCGCGGCGGACCAGGTCTCGCGCGCCTACCAGGAAGTCCTGTCGCGCGAGCTCGGCCAGCAGGTGATCGTGGAGAACCGCGCCGGCGCGGGTTCGAGCATCGGCGCGGAATACGTGGCGAAGAGCGCGCCCGACGGCTACACGCTGCTGATCGCGAGCCCGTCGAGCATCCTCGTCAATCCGATCCTCAGCCCGAAGGCGGATTTCGATCCGCGCCGCGACCTGCTGCCGGTGAGCAAGGTGAGTTCTTCTCCCCTGGTCGTCGCGGCCTACGCGGGCATCGGCGTCGCCAACCTGCGCGAGCTGATCGCCCTGGCGAAGAAATCGCCGGGCAAGCTCAACTACGGTTCCTCGGGCAACGGCTCGGCGCCGCATCTCGCCGGCGTGCTCTTCACGCGCCTCGCCGGCGTGGACATGGTGCACGTGCCCTTCAAGGGCGGCGGGCCGTCGGTGCAGGCGCTGCTCGCGGGCGACATCCAGCTGTCGTTCGCGACGCCGCCGTCGGTCCTGCCGCATGTCCGGACAGGGAAAAACCCGGACGGCCGCTTGCTCGCCCTCGCAGTCACCAGCCGCGAACGCACGGCGCTCGTGCCGGGCGTACCCGGCATGGCCGAAGCGGGACTGCCGGAGTACGAGATTTCGTTCTGGTACGGCTTCTTCTTCCCGACCGGGACGCCGCGCGAATACGTCAAGCGCATGTTCGACGCGACCGCCGTCGCCATTGCCGATCCGGCGGCAGGCAGGTTGCTTGCGGTTGGCGGCACCGAAACCGCGGGTTCGAAATCGCCCGAGGAATTCGCGGCGTTCATCGCCGAGGACGCGAAACTCTGGACGCGGGTGGTGAAGGATTCCGGCGCGAAGGCGGACTGATCAGGCTCCCTCCCGAACTGATCTTCAGGCTGGCGCTCGCCATCGTATTGGACACGGCCGTGCACGTGCTGTGGAAGATGGCCGTATCGCGGTTGTCGGATCCCGGCTCGATTTCCGCGACCGTCGAGGCGGTGTTCCACGAGCCGCTGTTCCTGGCCGTCGCAGCCCTGTTTGCGTGGCAACTGGTCAACTGGCTGCGGGTGCTCGAGCGCTCCGACCTCAGTTTTTCGCAACCAATCACCTCCCTGAGCCTGGTTTCAGTGCTTGTCCTGTCCGCGCTCTATCTCGGCGAGAGCGTGGATGCGCCGAAAATCGCCGGCATCGGACTGATCGTTGCCGGCGTCTGGTTCATCAGCCGCACGGACCACGACAGCGGCGCCAGGAGCGGGCTGCGGCAATGACCGCCACCACGGCCGGCGTGCTCATGGTCATCCTGTGTGGCGCCATCGAAGGCCTGGCGCAGGTTTTCTTCAAGAAGTCGGCGCTGGTGCCGGACGGCAAGCGGCTGTGGATCGGCGCGGGGATCGTCCTTTTCGTCCTGCAGGCCTTTATCTACACCGGCGCGCTGCAGTTCGTCGAGGTCAGCACTGCTTTCCCGATCGGCAGCATCGCTTTCGTCATTGTCGCGATCCTGTCCCGGCAGTTCCTGCAAGAGCCTGTAACCCGCTCTCGATGGATCGGCATCGGGCTAATCGTCGTCGGCGTGACCCTGCTGGCCGCGCGCGCCTGATGGCGGAGGAATATTCGGTCCGGTTCGTGGGATCCGAATCGCTCATCGACCAGGTTTTGTGGGATGCGTGCTTTGCTCCCCCGCTGGAAGGGCGATGGTGGTATTCGACGCTCGAGCAGAGCGGGCTCCAGGACCAGTTTTCGTTCCTGTACGGCGTAATCTGCCGGGACGGCATCGCGGTCGGCATCGCGCCTGCATTTGTCATGAACTTCCCGGTCAGTCTCGTGGCGCCGGCCGGACTGCTGCGCGCCGTCGAATTGCTCGGCAGGATAGTCCCGTCGCTGGTTTTTCCGCGGACCCTGTTCGTCGGATCGCCATGCGCGGACGAAGGCACAGTCGGATTGGCGCAGGGCGTTGACCGGCGGAAGGCCCTCAGCGCGTTGCACCTGGCCATCGAGGCGCAGGCGCGCGTCCTCAAGGCTGTGCTGGTGGTGTGGAAGGATTCCCCCGCGTCCTGCGCCGCGGACATGGCCTGGCTGGCGCAGCGAGCGGGGTTGTTCGCCGTTGCCAGCTATCCCGGCACCATCGTAGAGCTGCCGGCGCGCGGCAAGGAAGCCTACTTGTCGGCGCTCAAGGGAAGCCGCCGCCACAATCTGCGCAAGAAACTCACGCGCAGCGAAGAGAACGTCGATGTCCGGGTCGAGATCGTTCAGCAGCCGGACGGACCGACGCTGGATGCCCTGTTCGGCCTGTTCTGGCAGACCTACACGAAGGCGACGACCCGGTTCGAGAAATTCGACCGGCGATTCTTTGAAAACGTCGCGCTGCAGCCCATGGCGCATTTCATCGTGCTGAGGGAGCGTTCCTCGGGGGAGATGATTGCGTTCATGCTCTGCTTCGACATGGGTGCGAGGATCATCAACAAATTTCTCGGCATCGACTACCGCCGGCCGCGCGATTGGCTGTTGTACTTCCGGCTATGGGACGCCGCCGTGGAGTGGGCTCTGTCCCGCGGTGCCGATGCGATCCAGAGCGGCCAGACGGGGTACGCGCCGAAAATCGAGACCGGGCACCGGCTGGTGCCGCTGACCAACTATTGCGCCTTCCGCAATCCGCTGCTGCACGCGATCGGGCGCGCCTGCGCCAGGCATATCGACTGGTCCACGCTGGACGACGACCTGGCCAGGTTCGTCAAGGCGTATCCGGACGCGCTGCCGCGCGCAACGCCTGCCAGACGCGCTCCGGGGTCGTAGGCATCCCGATGTTTTCCGTGCCGATCGCATCCACGATCGCGTTCATCGCCGCGGCGAGCGCGCCCACGGTGCCGGCTTCGCCCGCGCCCTTGGCGCCGAGCGGATTGAGCTTGGTGGGCACCGCGTTGTGGCCGACCTTGAAATCGCACAGGTCGCCCGCGCGCGGCATCGCGTAATCCATGAAGGAGCCGGTGAGCAGCTGGCCTTCGGCGTCGTAGACGATCTCCTCCATCAGGACCTGCCCCAGGCCCTGCACGATCCCGCCCACGATCTGCCCGGCCAGCGTCAGCGGGTTGACCTCGGTGCCAACGTCATCCACGACCACGTAATTAAGCAGCTCGACCGTCCCGGTCTGCGGGTCGACTTCCACCTCGCAGACGTGCGTGCCGTTGGGGAAGGTCTCCTGCACCGGCGAGAACGTGGCGCTTTCGAACAGGCCCAACTCGATGCCGCGCGGAAGCGTGGCAAAAGCGAAGGCGGCGCGCGCCACCTCCTTGATTCCCACGCTGCGGTCGGTGCCGGCAATACTGAAGCGGCCCTCCGCGAAGGCGATGTCCGCGTCGGCGGCCTCCAGCAGGTGCGCCGCGATGCGCTTGCCCTTGGCGATGATCTTGTCGGCGGCGAGCCACAGCGCGGTGCCGCCGATGGCCAGCGAGCGCGAGCCGCCGGTGCCCGCGCCCCAGGCCACGCTGTCGGTGTCGCCTTCGAGGAAGCGCAGGTCCTGCGGCGCGAGCCCCAGGCGCGCGGCCGCCACCTGCCGATACATCGTTTCATGTCCCTGTCCCTGGCTCTTGGTGCCGACCGCGATGGTGGCGCCGCCCGAGGAATCGAAGCGGATCTCCGCGTACTCCATGCCCGGCGCCGCCGCGCGCTCGATGGCGTTGGCGAGGCCGATGCCGCGCAATTTGCCCTTCATTTCAGAAGATTTTTTACGGGAAGAAAAACCGGACCAATCTGAAATCCTCAAGGCTTCATCCAGGCCCTTCTCGAAATCCCCGCAGTCGTAAGTAAAGGTGATCGCGGTCTTGTAGGGGAAGGTCTTGATGAAATTCCTGCGGCGCAATTCCACGCGGTCGACGCCCAGCTCGCGGGCCGCGTCGTCGATCAGGCGCTCGAGGATGTAGATCGCCTCGGGCCGGCCGTTGCCGCGGTAGGGCGCGAGCGGCGAGGTGTGGCTGAACACGCTGGTCACGCGCACGTGGGCGGCGGGGATCGCGTACATCCCCGCGAGCGAGCCCAGGTTGGCGAAGGTGGGTAGCAGGTTGCGGTCTGTCGAGACGTAGGCCCCGAGCGCGCTCAGGTTGTTCGCGCGCAGCGCGAGGAAGCGGTGACCGGCGTCGAAGGCGAGTTCGATCTCGGCGCTCATGTCGCGGCCATGGTCGTCCGCGAGCAGTGCTTCGCTGCGCTCGCAGGTCCATTTCACCGCGCGGCGCAGTTTCTTCGCCAGCCACAGCACGTGCCGGTGCTCGGCATGCGCCCAGCCTTTGGCGCCGAACGCGCCGCCGATATCCTGGCTCACCACGCGCACCCGGTTTTCCGGCACCTTGAGCGCGCCGGCGACGATCTCGCGCACGCGGTGCGGATACTGCACATCGCAGTGCAGCGTGTAGCGGTCCTCGGCCGCGTGCCATTCGCCCAGGCCGCCGCGCGGCTCCATGAATTGGGCATGCACGCGCGAGACCGTGTACCGGCGTTTCACCGTATGCGCCGCCCGCGCGAAGGCGGCCTCGGTGGCGGCGCGGTTGCCGACCTCGAAGACGTTGCTGACGTTGTCGGCGCATTCCGCCCAGACCGGCTCGGCGACAGGCTCGGCCTCGTAGTCCACGACGACCAGTTCTGCCGCGTCCTTGGCCAGCGCATGCGTCTCGGCGGCGACAATGGCAACCGCGTCGCCGACATGGCGCACCCTGTCCCTGGCGAGGCCCGGGTGCGGGCGCCAGAAGCCCGGCGTGCCGTCCGGGCGCGTGCGCTTGAGCGCGGGCGCGGTGGTGCCGATGCCGTCGCGCTCCAGGTCCTCCACCGTGAACACGCCGAGTACCCCCGGCGCGTTCATGGCATCCGTCGCGTCTATTCGCAGGATGCGGGCGCGCGCGTGCGGCGAGCGCACGTAGGCGATGTGCGCCATTCCGGGCACGCCGAAATCGTCAATGAAGCGTCCTTCGCCGCGCAGCAGGCGCGGATCCTCGTATCGCTGGACGGGTTGGCCTATGCCGTGGGCGGCATGGTGCGAATCGAGTTTTTCGTTCATGATGAAAAGATTATGGCCTACAAACCTTTCGATCTCACCGGCAAGACCGCCCTGATCACGGGAGGCAACAGCGGCATCGGCCTCGGTTTCGCGGAAGCGCTTGCGCAGGCCGGCGCGACGGTCTGCATCTGGGGCACCAACGCCGGCAAGAACGAAGCCGCGCTGAAGCAGATCCTTTCCCACGGCGGCAAGGCGCTGGCGCTCAAGTGCGACGTGGGCGACGAAGAACAGGTCGAAACGCGCTTCGCCGAGACCGTGGCGAAGCTGGGCCCGGTGCATGCCTGCTTCGCAAATGCGGGCGTGAGTGGCCGCGCGGAGGTCAAGTCTTTCACCGACATGAGCACCGAGGAATGGAAGCGCGTGACGCGCGTCAATCTCGACGGCGCGTTCTACACGCTGCGCGCCGCCGCCCGCCACATGGCGGGCCACAAGCTGGGAGGCGCGCTGGTCGGCACCGCCAGCCTTGCCGCGATCTCCGGCCAGCCGCGCGGCGAGCATTACGCCGCCACCAAGGGTGGCCTCATTTCGATGATCCGCGCGCTGGCGGTGGAATTCGCGCGCCAGGGTATCCGTGCGAACGCCATCCTGCCGGGCTGGATCGAGACCGCGATGACCGAGAAGGCGCTTAACTGGGACAGGTTCCGCGACAAGGTCCTGCCGCGCGTGCCGATGCGCCGCTGGGGCCAGCCCGCTGATTTCGGCGCGATCGCGGTGTATATCATGAGCGATGCGAGCAGTTATCACACGGGCGATACTTTCCTGATCGACGGCGGCTATTCCCTGTTCTGAGCTTGAAAATACTTTCCGTCAATGTAGGCGTTCCGCGCGAAATTGCGTCGCGCGGAAAATTGATCCGCACTTCGATTTTCAAGGCGCCGGTGTCGAGCCGTGTCCGGGTCGCGGCGACGAACGTCGCGGGCGACGAGCAGTCCGACCTCTCGGTGCATGGTGGCATCGACAAGGCGGTGTACGCCTATCCGTCGGAACACTATGCGTTCTGGCGCAAGGAACTTCCCGGCATGGAGTTTCCGTGGGCTGCGTTTGGCGAGAACCTGACCACCGAAGGTCTGCTGGAGGACAAGGTGCACATTGGCGACCGCTTTCGCGCCGGTTCTGCCGAGTTTGTCGTGACCCAACCCCGCATGCCCTGCTTCAAGCTCGCCATTCGCTTCAACCGGCCCGACATGGTGAAGCGATTCCAGCGCAGCGGCCGCAGCGGTTTCTATCTCGCCGTACTTCGGGAGGGGGACATCGCGGCCGGCGACGTCATCGAGCTCGTCGCCGGGAACGACCAACAGTCCAGCGTTGCGGATGTCTTTCGCGAGCACCTTCATCGGATATCCTAGGATCATGAAAGAACTCGTCGCGAAACTCGATAGCCTGCTGCGGCTGCGCTCCATTCCGTTCGGGATGAAGCTTTTTGAAACCGTCGGGGAAATGGAAGCCATCCCGAAGATCCGGCGGCCAAAGGAATCGGTGCACACGCTGGACCAGGTCGTCGCGCAGGCGGCGCGCCTCGGCTGGACGGTCGGCATCACGACGAAGGATCTCGTCGGCGACCAGTGCCGCTCGGTCGTCGGTCTGGGTGGACAGGACGAGAAATGGTTTTCCGGTCAGCACATGACGGGCGTCTGGTTTGCGACGCAGGTGGACGCCGCTGCGCACCAGAAGGCGATGAACGTGGTGCCGGCCGGCAAATACCAGGCGCTCGCGGTTGCTCCGCTGGCGTCAGGACGCCTCGATCCGCCCGACATCGCGCTCTTCTATGCCACACCGGGCGCGATGATCTATTTCATCAACGGCTTGCAGTACTCGGGCTACAAGCGTTTCGACTGGAGCGTGGTGGGCGAGTCGGCCTGCGCCGATTCCTGGGGCAGGGCGCTGCGCACGCGCGAGCCGAGCCTGTCGATTCCCTGCTTCGCGGAACGCCGCTATGGCGGCGTGCTGGACGACGAGATGCTGATGGCGCTGCCGCCGGAGCAACTCGAGAAGGCGATCGCGGGCATGGAGGCGCTGGCGAAGAACGGTTTTCGCTATCCGTTCGCGCAATACGGCATCCAGCAGGATGTACGCGCCGGAATGGCGGTCAGCTATCCGGACCGCAAGTAGGTTCAATAAAAGGGGGACGGGATGGGGAGATTGTGCGAAGGGCGGGTGGCGATCGTCACCGGCGCGGGCCGCGGGGTAGGGCGGGAGCACGCGCTCCTGCTCGCGGCGAATGGCGCCAAGGTTGTGGTCAACGACCTGGGCGCGAACGTGGATGGCACGGGCAAGGACGCATCCTTTGCCTCCCAGACCGTCGCCGACATCAAGAAGGCGGGCGGCGAGGCGATGGTCAACGGCGACGACGTGAGCTCGTGGGCGGGCGCGAAGAACATGGTCGACAGCGCGGTCAAGGCCTACGGCAAGCTCGACATCGTCGTGAACAATGCCGGCATCCTGCGCGACCGCATGCTCGTCAACATGAGCGAGGAAGAATGGGACGCGGTGATCCAGGTGCACCTGAAGGGGACCTTTGCGCCGTCGCGGCATGCTGCCGCCTACTGGCGCGAAGAGCAGAAGAGGACCGGCGAGCCGGTGATGGGCCGAATCATCAACACGACTTCCACCTCTGGCATCTACGGCAACGTCGGGCAGACCAACTACGGCGCGGCCAAGGCGGGCATCGCCGCGTTCACCATCATCGCCGCGCGCGAACTCAAGCGCATCGGCGTCACGGTGAACGCGATCTCGCCTTCCGCGCAGACGCGCATGACCGAAGGCCTGCGCGTGGTGAATGACGAGCAGCGCGCGATGCGCGATCCGAAGTGGGTGTCGCCCGTCGTCACGTATCTCGCGAGCGAACTGGCGCAGGACATCACGGGCCGCGTCATCCAGGCCGGCGTCGGGCGCATCGCCGTGTGCGAGGGCTGGCGGCGCGGCGCGGAAGTGCCGCAGGTGACCGATCCGGTCGAGGCGGGCAAGCTGCTGCGCGAGATGCTGCCGAAAGTGCGCAGGAATTCGGGCATGGACGGCCTGGAACTGGATTGAGGGAGAGTGGCACGATGGCGCTGAACTACGACCACCTGATGGGCCTGAAGCGCGAGGGCGACCGCTTCCGGTACACCGACCGCGAGACCATGCTCTATGCCATCGGCATCGGCATGGGCGCCGATCCCCTGGATCGGAACGAACTGCCGTATGTGTTCGAACAACCTTCCCTCAAGACCGTGCCATCGATGGCGACCGTGCTGACGCGCGTGCCGCTGCTGAAGGATTGCGGCTACGACTACACGAAGGTCGTCCACGGCGAGCAGCATCTGGCGCTGCATCGCCCGTTGCCGGCGGAGGGCGAACTGATCGCGAGTGCTCGCGTTACCGCCGCCTACGACAAGGGCGCGGGCAAGGGCGCCGTCATCTACACGGAGACCGCCGTGCGTTCCGCGGCCGACGGGCAGCCGATGTTCACGCTGGTTTCATCCACCTTCGCGCGCGGCGACGGCGGTTTCGGCGGTCCCGCCGGTTCGGGTCCGCAGCCGCACGCGATTCCGGAGCGCAAGCCGGACACGACGGCGACGCTGCAGACGAGCAAGGACCAGGCGCTGCTCTATCGGCTGAATGGCGACCGCAATCCGCTGCACGCGGATCCGGATCTCGCCAGGCGCGTGGGCTTCCCTGCGCCGATCCTGCACGGACTGTGCACCTACGGCGTGGCCTGCCGCGCCATCCTGCAGGCGGTCGCGGCGTACGACCACACGCTAATCACCGGATTCGACGTGCGCTTTTCGTCGCCCGTCTATCCCGGAGAATCGATCGCCACGGATATCTGGGTGGACGGCAAGGTCGTCTCCTTCCGCTGCCGCATTCCAGGGCGCAACGACACCGTCGTGATCAACAACGGCCGCTGCACCCTGGCCTGAAAATCGGGGTCAGAGTCCGATTAATTTCCTCTTGTTCTTAATTGGGCTCTGACCCCGATTTTCTACTTTCCGGGAACGCCGATCGCGACGGGCCGCACCGCGGCGCCGGCGCTGCCCTTCTCGCGCTGCGGCAGGATCATGGTGCACGAGGTCCACACCTTGTCGTCCGCCACCCGGTCCAGCTTCGCGTTCTCGATCTGGTGGATGCCCATCTGCGTGAGCATGTGGTGGTGCAGCGCGAACGGAATGCCCTCGGGTACGCCGGCCGCCGGGCCGGCCTTGCCCGCGAGCATGCCCTCGGGCACCGGATCGATGAACGGCGTGTCGAGGCCGATCGCGACGATGCGCTTTTCGCCGAGGTACTTCGCCGCGTCGTAGGAAAGGCCCGGCGCCTTGGAGTAGTAGACCTTGTCGGTATCCGGGTCCTGCCAGTAGTCGCCCCAGCCGGTGCGTACGTAGACCACGTCGCCAGGCAGGATGCCGCGCTTGTCCAGGCCCTGCGCCTTCAGCATCGCTTCGATGTGGGCTGCTGTTACGGTCTCTCCGGCCTTCATCGGCTGGCCGCCGCCGACGAGCGCCTTCGCGTCCAGGACCACGGCGCTGGTGATGATGGGCCGGATCCATTCGATGCCCAGCTTGAGGAGCGGCGAATCCGGCGTGGGCTTCACATCCTTTTGCGTGAAGCCGCCGTAGTAGCGCGCGCTGTCCACGGGCGGTGAACCCTTGCCGTCCCAGGGTTGCGCGAGGTAGCCGAAATGGCCGAGCGCGTCGATCTGCGTGCCTTGCTGGCCGGGCTCTGCGCCTTCGCCCAGGCTCTCCATGTTGAATACCTGCGAGGTGCCCGGAATCCCGGCGCTGCCCTTGGGCTTGGTGACGTAGGGGCCGCTGAATCCGGAGAGAGGCATGGTGGCGGAGCGGACGTACGACAGCTCGTAGGTTTGCGCCGTCGGCTGCGACATGTGCCAGGCGCAGCGCGCCATGGTCCCTGCGCCCAGGGTGTTGGCCATGCCCCACTGGTCGCCCTGCAGCCAGGGCGGCTGCGGCGTGTTCTTCCTTGACTGGGCCAGGACGCTGGCGGGTTCCGCGGCGAGCAGCGAGCCCGCGCAAAGTGCGATCGAGAGTGCCAGGACGGTTTTATGCAGTTTCATGTTTCCTCCTATTGAGTTCGATTCCGGGTTCACGAGTGAATCAGCGCGAAAAACGCGATAGCATCTGGTGAACTTCTCCCGTCGCGCAGAGTATCACCACTGATGAAGAAGAAAAGTCCCGTCAGATTGCGGGCGCCGCGCCCGGGCGACATGGGTCGCGTCGTCCAGCTTCACGGGGAGCTGTACGCGAAGGAATTCGGCTACGACACGACTTTCGAG
>JANYII010000242.1 GCA_025358705.1 Betaproteobacteria bacterium
CGCGGATTTTTCGACATTCAGCTTCCACGTGCCAAGAAGCGCGTTCGTCATGTTCTAGGCTGACTTCTCCCGCATCGTCACGAATTCCTCGGCCGCCGTCGGATGGATGCCGATGGTGGCGTCGAACTGCGCCTTGGTGGCACCGAGCTTGACCGCGATGGCGATGCCCTGGATCACTTCGCCGGCGTCGGGTCCGAGCATGTGCGCGCCGACGACGCGCTGGCTGGCGGCATCGACGACGAGCTTCATGAAGATCTTTTCCTCGCTCGCGCCCATGGTGTGCTTCAGCGACCGGAAAGCGGTCTTGTAGATGTCCACCTTGCCGAAGCGCTCGCGCGCCCTGGCCTCCGACAACCCCACCGTGCCGAGATTGGGGTTGGCGAACACGGCGGTGGGCACGTTGTCGTGGTCCACCGGCGTCGGTTTACCGCCGAACAGGGTCTTCGCCAGTGCCATGCCTTCCGACGTTGCGACCGGCGTCAGGTTGAGCCGGTTGGTGACGTCGCCGATGGCGTGGATTGAATCCACCGAACTCTTCGAGTAGTTGTCGACCGCGATCGCGCCGTCGGCGGCCAGCTTCACGCCGGCGGTTTCGAGGCCGAGGTTCGCGGTATTTGGAATGCGCCCCGTGGCGAACATGACGAGATCAAATTGATCCGTGGAGCCGTCCTCGAACGTGACTTTCAATCCTTTTTCAATTTTCGAAGGGTTTTTCTTGAGTAAAACCGAGACCCCTTTCCTGCCCATCTCTTCCCCGAGCCTGGTGCCGAGCTCGGCATCGAAGCCGTGCAGCAACTGCGAGCCGCGGTAGGCGAGCGTGGTCTTCACGCCGAGGCCGTTGAAGATGGAGGCGAACTCGACCGCGATGTAGCCGCCGCCGACGACCAGCGCGCGCTTGGGCAGCTTATCGAGGGAGAAAGCTTCATTGGAGGTAATCGCGAGGTCCGCGCCCGGGATATCCGGTTTCTGCGGCCAGGACCCTGTTGCCACAAGAATATGTTTTGCAGAAAAGGTTTTCCCGCCCAGGGAAACAGAATGAGAATCCAGGACAACTGCACGATCCCGGAAAATCGTAACCCCCGCATTGACGAGGACGCGCTCGTAGATGCCGTTCAGGCGGTCGATCTCGCGGTCCTTGTTCGCGACCAGCTTGCGCCAGTCGAACGTGGGTTCGGCGACGCTCCAGCCGAAGTCGGCCGCGTCCTTCAGTTCGTCGCGGAAATGCGCGGCGTAGGAGAAGAGTTTCTTGGGGATGCAGCCGACGTTGACGCAGGTGCCGCCGAAGCGGCCCGGCTCGGCGATCGCGACGCGCGCGCCCAGGGTCGCGGCAACGCGGCTCGCGCGCACTCCGCCCGAGCCGCCGCCGATGGTGAAAAGGTCGTAGTCGTACTTCAGAGACTGCTACTTCAGGTTTTTGAGATTCATCCCGACGAGGTCGAGGGTGGCGGCGAGCCTGGCGTGTTCCGGCTTGTCCGCCAGCCATTTGATCGCGTTGTTGACGCGCTGCTCGATCTGCGTGGCCGGCATGCCCTGCACGCCGACGAACATTTTCGCGACCTCGGTCAGCCCGGCGGCCGCGGCGTCGCCGCCGATTTCGCGCAGCTTGGCCTCGATCGCCGCGCGGTCGAGGTTGGTCACCAGCTTCATGGTTTTTTCGTCACTCATGGCCCGCTCCAGTCTTTTATTCGGTGGATAGTATATAGCGTCCGGATGCCTGCCGAGCGCGCCCCTCGACCACCAGCTTGTCGAGATGCGCGGTGAGTGAACGCATCGCAACCGGGTGTATTTTCGGTGAAACATCGTCATAGACCTGCGCCACCAGTTCCTCCAGCGTCGCCTCGCCGCACCGTTGCAAGGCCGTGACGACCTTCGCCTCGCGGGCGAGACGGTGCGCCACCAGGCGCTTCACTTCGTTGTGCGGGGCGCCGATCAGGTAGCCGTGCCCCGGCGCGATGATGGCGATGTCCACTGCCAGCAGGCGTTCGAGCGAGGCGAGGTAGGCGCGCATGTCGCCGTCCGGCGGATTGATGACCACGGTGGATCCCTGCATCACGTGGTCTCCCGTGAACAGCATCCTCGTTTCTTCCAGCAGGTAGCAGAGGTGGTTCGACGCATGCCCGGGCGTGTGGATCGCGCGCAGGTGCAGGTTGCCAAGGCTCAAGCGCTCGCCGTCGCCGGGAATTCGATCGGGTGCATAGGCCTGGTCCTGGCTGGCGCCGGCGGGCGCGCGCATTCCGAGGACCTGCGCGCCGGTGGCGGCCTTGAGCGCGGCGCTTGCCGGCGAATGGTCCATGTGCGTGTGCGTGGTGAGGATCCAGCGGATGCGGCCGGCGCCGATGTCGAGGATTTTCGCGATATGCGAATCGAGCGCCGGGCCCGGATCGATCACCGCGATCTCTGATTCGCCGACGAGGTAGGTGTTGGTGCCCGGGCCGGTCATCATGCCGGGATTGGGCGCGGTGAGGCGCGTGACGTGGCGGTCGAGGCGTTTCGGTATGCCCGGCTGGATGACGAAGCAGGTGTCGCCCTTTTCGTCCGGGTCGCTCCAGTGGATTTCGAAATACGGCGCATCGGCGCGGCGGAACAGGCGCTGCGAGCCTTCGTGATCGAGCGCCCAGCAGGCGGCGTTCACCTCGATGTCGCCCAGGCTCCTCGCATGCTCGAGCGCCGCGCGCGGCGTCTGGATGGAGGAGAGATCCGAAAGCGTGCTGCGGGTCGGGAAGATGAGCTCGATCTCGCCGCGCTTGCCGCGCTCGAGCGCCTCGCGCGGGCTGATCCAGACGCTGTGCACGGTCTCCGACCGGTCGTGCGCGCCCTGCTGCCCCTCGGGCGCGCAGGCGACGAAGAAGCGCGTGCTGAAGCGCCGCGGCCGGCCCGGCGCCGTGATCCAGTGGCTGTAGTAGGCGATTTCGTGCGCGTGAATGTAGAGATTTTCCCTTTCGAGAAATTCGCTGAAAGGCAGCGTGCCCTCGTTCAGGGGATTTCTGAAACGTTCCAGCGTCGCGGCCCGCTGCGGATTGATGGGAGAATTCTTTTCATCAAAGGCGAGAAGAATCCCCGATTCCTCGAAGCATTCCCGCGCCGCGGCCACCCAGTAGGCGAGGCCGCCCGAGGCGAGGCCCATGCGCGCGCTGGCCTGCGCGTCGTCCAGGCCGCGCACGCGCCGCGCCGCGCGCGCGCTGTCGTCGTCCGGATCGAGCGCGCCGCCGGGAAACACGAACGCGCCGGGCAGGAATGCCGCCTTGTTCGTGCGCTGGAGCATGAACACTTCGGGCGCCACCGGCGCAGCCGGTCCTGCACGAGCGGCTTCGCGCAGCAGCAGGATCGTCGCCGCCGGGCGCGGCGTCAATTTTTCTTCAGTCACGCGCTGCGGCCGGCGCGGTCTTTGTCATTTTGGGCTTTGATCATGGCGCGCGCCTGTTCCCAGTCGGCGTCGGTGAGCTTGTCCAGGCCCGTGAAGCCGGCGCCGTTGGCGAGGTAACCCGCGCCGTCCACCGCGATGGTTTCGCCGGTGAGCCATTCGCAGCCGTCGGCCATCAGGAACGTTGCAAGGTTCTGAAGTTCAGGCATCTGGCCGATGCGGCGCATCGGGTTGATGTCGTTCGAGTCCTCGAAGCTGCCGCCGGGGCGCAGGCGCTTGGACGCGCCTTCGGTCGGAAAGGGGCCCGGCGCGATCGCGTTCAGGCGGATGCCGTACTTGCCCCATTCGACCGCGAGCGACTTGGTCATGATGTGCAGGCCGGCCTTCGACATCGCCGAGGGCACGACGTAGGGCGAACCGGTGTGCACCCAGGTCACGAGGATCGAGATCACGGAGCCCTTGTGGCCGCCCGCGATCCAGCGCTTGCCCACCGCATGCGTCACGTAGAAGCTGCCGTGGAACACGATGTTGGCGATGGCGTTGAAGCCGTTCGGCGTCAGGTCCTTGGTCGGGCTGATGAAGTTGCCGGCGGCGTTGTTGACGAGGCCCGTCAACGGGCCGGCGCTGTCCCAGATGTGCTGCACCATCGCATCGACTGCCTGCGCGTCGCGGATGTCGACCGCATGGGTGCCGACTTTGCCGCCATGCGCTTTCATCAATCCCTGGGCGGTTTCTTCCAGTACCGCGCCGCGCCGGCCGGCGATCCAGACTTCGGCGCCGAGCTGCAGGTAGCGGGTGGCGATTTCCTTGCCCAGGCCGGTGCCGCCACCGGTGATCAGGATGCGCTTACCTTTGAGAATCCCTTCCTTGAACATGGGCGCTCCCGAAACGTGGAACGCCTATTTTAATCACGCCAATGCCGCTTCCTCCGGGGCATAGGAGGCCACGCCGTTGCCGAAGGACCAGTTTTCCTTCGCGACCTCGACCAGGTTGATCCACACGTCCTCCGGGTCATGTTCAGTGATGACCTGGAAGCGATCCTTGGCGGGCACGTTGATCGTTTCCACCAGCGCCTGGTGGATGGCGTCGCCCACCTTGCGGCGGTATGACGCCGGCTTGCCCTTGAGCAGCGAAATGCGAACGAGTGGCATGGTCCGCCTCAGGCCAGGGAAACCGAAGCGCCGGCGAACGCCTGCACGATGGTGAGGCCGGGCCGGTCGATGCGAAAACAGGCACCGGGCGTCAGGACCACGTCCTTGCGGCTGTTCTCTTCGGTGATCCACACCGAGCCTTCGTTAGCGCAGATGGTGCTGCCCACCGCGTCCAGGATCTTCAGGGTCTGCCCGCGGGCGAGCCGCAGGGCGCCGGATGCGAGTTCGAGTTTCATGAGTATCTCCTTTGGAGTCGATTGCGGTTGTGGCTAGCCCAGGCGCGCGATCCAGCGGGCCGGAAGACGCGGGTGGAAAAGCGCCTTCAGGTGCGCAGACAGCCAGGCGAGGCCGGCGCGGACCGCGCGGCTGCGTTCCCGGTGGGCCGCGCCAAACAGCCGGCGACGCAGGGCGGGGTCGTTGTGGAACTCTTCAAGCATGTAACGGTTCATGGGGTTCTCCTTGCAGTTGACATGCACATAGTGCATCCTTGCGCCCTGGGGCTCAAATGGGAAATTCTCACGTCTGGCATGCAAAAAGGTAATGCGAAAGGGTCCACTGCGGGGTCCACCCTGCAGCACCGGCTGCCCTCCCTCGACCTGCTCAAGGGCTTCGAGGCGGCGGCCAGGCTGCTGTCCTTCACCAAGGCGGGGGATGAGCTTTACCTCTCCCAATCCGCCGTCAGTCGGCAGATCCAGGAACTCGAGGAGCAGCTCGGCGTACCCCTGTTCGAGCGGCGCCACCGCGCGCTCGAGCTGACCGAAGCCGGCCAGGCGTTCTATGTCGCCTCGGCGCAGGTGCTGGCAACCATGCGTGCCGTCACCGGCCGGCTGCGCGCCGGGCGTGGCCGCCAGACACTCGCCGTCACCACCACGCAGTCCTTCGCCTCGCTCTGGCTGATCCCGCGGCTGGCGGGCTTCACGCGTACGCACGCGGACCTGGATGTGCGCATCAGTGCGGAGACGCGGGTGCTCGACCTGGAGCGCGACGGCCTTGACCTCGCCATCCGCCACGGCCCGGCAACGCTCGCCGGAACCGACGCGGTGCGTCTTTTCGGCGAGCGCGTGTTTCCCGTCTGCAGCCCGAACCTGATG
>JANYII010000252.1 GCA_025358705.1 Betaproteobacteria bacterium
CCTTGATCAGGATCGCGCCCGATACCGCCGCACCTTGCGCGCCCAGGGCGCGCATCGCCTCGGGCAGGGTCTTCATGGAAAACACGGCCTCGCTGCTTTGGGCCAGGATCTCACCCGGCCTGACAATGCCCGCGGCAAGCAGGAATGCCAGCACGCCGGCGCCGCTCCCCGTCTTCAGCGCTTCCCTGCGCGAATGGTTCATGTCTACTCTTCTCCTTTAATCGCTTGTAAGAATCCAGCGGACCAGCGTGCGCGCCTCGCTCTCCTGAAGCTGCGGATGCGGCGGCATCGGTACATTACCCCAAACTCCCTGGCCGCCCGCTTTGACTTTGGCGGCCAGGCGTGGTTCGGCGCCGGCGTCGGTCCGGTACTTGGCCGCGATTTCCGCCAGCGAGGGCCCGACCAGCCGCTGCCGCACGCCATGACAGGCGAGGCAGCCGTATTTCTCCGCCAGCGGCCGCACCAGATCGGTGGTGGCGGGGGCAGGGGGGGCTAAGGCCGCGCCGCGTACGAGGCCGACGAGGCGGTTCTGCGCAATGAGGTCGCCGTGCGAGCCGCGGGCAAGTTCCGGAATTTGCGACACCACCTGCCCCTTGACCGGGCAATCGCGCATGCAGGCATCGTTTTTGACATCGCCCTCGCCTTTGGCGTCCCACAGGCCGGGTGCAGGCATCATGCCGTTGCGGTTCGGCAGGCGCTTCTGGACTTCCGCGATATTGCCCCCGCTCAGCACGAAATCGTCCGGCACGATGCGGCCCAGATTTAGAACATAGGCGACGAGCGCGTAGACCTCGTCGGCGCTCAGCGTCTTGGGTGCGTTCCAGGGCATTGCGCGATGGATGTAATCCCACAGAGTCGAGACCTGCGACAGCTTCATGAGCGTCGTGCGCTGCTCGCCTGGGCGCGCAAGCGCCTCGACGCGCCCACGCTCGATGTCTTGCGGCGTGATTCCGCCCGCGATCGGCGGAAACACGGCGTTGGAATCGCCGAAGGTGCCGTGGCAGGAAGTGCATTTTGCCTCCCACAGATCTTCGCCCTGTCTTACGCTGCCCGATCCTGCCGGCAGTCCCTTGAAGTCGGGACGCACGTCGATGTCCCAGGCGGCGATTTCGGCAGCGGTCGCGGGGCGTCCAATCCCCGGAAACCGATCCTGGGCGGACGCGTTGGTACACAACAGGACGGCAAGCGCGATGCTAGTCCATCTGGACATTGCCGACCTCGCCGCTGGCCGCCACCCGCCACGACTGGATGGCATTGTTGTGATAGATGGACCGCGTGCCGCGTATCGCGCGCAGCTGGGCGATCTTCGGCTGCACGTAGCCGGTCTCGTCGATCGCGCGGCTCTGCAGGATCGCCGGCGCGCCGTCCCAGGTCCAGCTGATGTTGAACCGGGTGAGTGCCTTGGAGAGCACGGGCCCCTCGATGCGCGCGGTTCGCCAGTTGCGTCCGCCGTCGAACGACACGTCCACGCGCCGGATGCGGCCGCGGCCCGACCACGCGAGTCCGCTCACGTTGTAATGCCCCTTGTCGAGCAGGGTCTGGCCGCCCGAGGGGCTGGTGATCACGGACTTGCATTCCTGGATCGAGGTGAATTGCCGATGCCTGCCGTCGGGCATCAGGTCGATGTAGTGCAGCGTTTCCTCGCGCGTGTACCAGGGCTGGTCGCCGACTTCGATGCGGCGCAGCCATTTCACCCAGGACACGCCCTGTACCCCCGGCACCACGAGCCGCAGCGGGTAGCCGTTCTCGGGCCGCAGCATCTCGCCGTTCATTCCCCAGGCGACGATGGCATCGTCCAGTGCGCGCTCCATCGCAATGGTGCGCGTCAGGCCCGAGCCATCCGCGCCTTCGGCGAGCACGTAGCGGCCCTTTTTCGTGTCTGCGCCGCAATCCTCCAGCAGCGTGGCGAGGCGCACGCCGGTGAATTCGCAGCACGCAAGCATGCCGTGCGTGTACTGGACCGTAGGGACCGATACATTGTTCCATTCCATGCCGGAATTCGCGCCGCACTCGATGAAATGGATGCGCGATACGGAGGGCAGGCGCATCAGGTCGTCCATCGTGTAGACCTTGGGCTGCCGGACCATGCCCATCAGCATCAGGCGATGCTGACGCGGGTCTATGTCCCACCAGCCCTGGTGGTGGCGCTCGAAGTGGAGCCCGCTCGGCGTGATGATGCCGAACATGCCCTGCAGTGGAGCGAACGACACGGACGCCTGCGAGACGCGAGTCAGGCCCGGGCTCTCGCGGCGCTGCAGGTTCTTTTCGTATTCGGAGGGCAAGCCGTAAGGGTGAGCCGCCACCGGCTGGCCAAGGCCGGTCGAGTGGGCGGGGAGCTTGAGGATCGCCGGATCGCCTTGCGCGCGCGCGCCGCTCGCTGCGATTGCCACTGCACCGCCGCTGGCGAGGGCGAGTGATTTCCTGAGGAATCCGCGGCGGTCCTCGACCGCGGGAAGAATGCGCCCGGCGCGCGTCATGAACGGCTCAGGCAGCGCGTCTTTTTGCCGCGGGAAGCAGCTTGAGGAACTGGCGCCTGAGCGGCCGGCGTTCGTCGATGGTGCTGGCAATGCGGTTGCACACCGACCGGCACAGGTCGATCATCGTCGGGTCGGCGACGCGGTAGATGATCTGGTTGCCCTCGCGCCGCCGCGCGAGGACGCCGTGGCGGTGCATCAGCCCGAGGTGGCGGGAGATGTTGGTCTGCGTCGCGCCGGTGTCCGCGACGATCTGCGACACGGTCTTCTCGCCGTTGCACACCGCATGCATGATCTTCAGCCGCGTCGGCTCCGACAGCACCGAGAAATACGCCGCTACCGCATCGAATACCGGGTCGAGTTCGTCCATGCGCAATGCTTATATGGGTGCATGCGCATATAGTCAATCATGCACTGCAGCAAGCGCCTGGAAGGTTCCGGGCAAAGTGCTAGAGCGTTCCTGGAAATGCTCCGCCGTCCATAAGCAAATTCTGGCCGGTGATGAATCCGGCGTGCGCGCTGCACAGGAACGCGCAGGCGGCGCCGAATTCCTCGATTGTACCGAAGCGTTTCGCGGGATTGGCTTCGGCGCGCGTCTTTGCCAGTTCTTCCGGCGTTTTGCCGAGTTTTTTCGCATTGAAGACCATGTTGCCGCGCAGGCGGTCGGTGTCAAACGGCCCGGGCAGCAGGCCATTGATGGTGACGTTGTGCGCCACCGTCTGGCGCGAGAGGCCGGCGACGAAGCCGGTGAGGCCGGTGCGCGCGCCGTTCGACAGGCCCAGTTCCGGGATCGGCATCTTCACCGCGCCCGAGGTGATGTTGACGATACGGCCGAACTTGCGCGCGATCATGCCGTCCACCGTCGCCTTGATGAGTTCGATGGGCGTCAGCATGTTGGCGTCCAGCGCCTTCAGCCAGTCTTCGCGCGACCAGCTGCGGAAGTCGCCTGGCGGCGGGCCGCCGGCGTTGTTGATGAGAATGTCCGGGTTGGGGCAGGCGGCGAGCGCCGCGGCGCGGCCCTCCGTGGTGGCGATGTCGCCCGTGATTGCGATTACTTTCACACTGGCCAGCTTGCGGATCTCTTCCGCTGTCGCCTCCAGCGCGTCCTTGCCCCGAGCGGTAATGACCAGGCTCACGCCCTCTTTCGCGAGCGCCATTGCACAGCCCTTGCCCAGGCCCTTCGATGCCGCGCATACCAGCGCGGTCTTGCCGCGAATCCCGAGATCCATATTCAGCTCCGATTGGGTTAATTTCTCTTTACTGAGACCAGCAGTACTCCGGAAATCACCAGGGCGCCGCCGACGATCTGCACGGCGGACATCGCCCCGTCCATCAGCGCAAAATCGGCGATCACGGTGGTTACCGGGCCGAGCGCGCCGATGAACGCGAAATGATTGGCGCCAATGCGCTTGAGCGCTTCGGCCACCATGAAGACCGGCAGCACGGTACACACGGTGACCAGCAGGCTTACATACCACCACAACTGCGCCGGAAGTTCGAGCGCCGAGAACGGTTCGAGCAGCAGGAACTGCGCCACGGCCGGGACGGTGGAGACGATCATGGTGTAGGCGGTGAATCGCGCCGAGCCGACGCGCTTCACCAGCTGGCTGCCAGTGACCAGGTATACGGCGTAGCACATGGCGGAAGCGAAGATGAGCATGGCGCCGAACATGAACTGGCGGTGTTCCGGCGCGACGCCGAGCCTGTCGGAAAGCACCAGGGCCACGCCCGCGTAGGAGATGACGAGGGCGGCGAGTTCGCGCCGCGTGGGCGACTTCGAGAGAAAGACGGCGGAAAGAATGACGACCAGGGTCGGATAGAGAAACATGATCAGCCGCCCGAGGCCGGCCGGCACGTATTGCAAGCCGAGAAAATCAAGCAAGCTGGCGAAGTAGTAGCCGATCAGTCCCAGGCCGATGATCCCCATCCAATCCCGCCGTGAGATCGGCTTCTCGCGGCGCAGCCACCAGGCCATGGCGACGAAGAACGGCAGGGACAGGGACATGCGCAGGAAGAGCAAGGTGGTGGCGCTGACCGGGTGGTTCGCCGCTGTTACCGCGTACGCCAGCTTTATGAGCACCGGCCGGAAGGCGAATGAAATGACGCCCGCGAGGGCGAGCACGACGCCCCAGAACCGATAGGCGCTGCCTTCGGCCCGCGTGCCGGCGTTCAACGCCGCTTGCCGAGGATCGAGCCGAGCACGCCGCGGATGATTTCTCGCCCGGCCTGCGAACCCATGGTGCGTACCGCGCTCTTCGCCATTGCCTCGAGCAGGCCCTGCGACTGCTTGCCGCCGCGCGGCCCGGTCTTGCCGAAAAGGATGTCTGAAACGACGCTCGGCGCTGCTTGCGCCGGCGCTGACTGTGCGGGCGCAGGCTGTGCAGTGGCCGGTTGCGCCTCCTGCTTTACTTCAGTACGGCCTTTGAGCTTTTCATAGGCGGATTCCCGGTCCACGGTCTTCTCGTAGTGGCCGAAGATCGCCGAGGATTCGATGACCTTGCGGCGCTCTTCGCCGGACAGCGGGCCGAGAAAGCTACCAGGTGGAACGACGAAGGCGCGCTCGACCACGGTCGGCCGGCCTTTCTCGTCCAGGAAGGAGACCAGCGCCTCGCCCACCTCGAGTTCGGTGATGACCTGCTCGACCTTGAGCTTCGGATTCGGACGCATGGTCTCGGCGGCCGACTTCACCGCCTTCTGGTCGCGCGGCGTGAAGGCGCGCAGCGCGTGCTGCACGCGGTTGCCGAGTTGGCCGAGCACGGTGTCCGGAATGTCGAGCGGATTCTGCGTGACGAAGTAGATGCCCACGCCCTTGGAGCGGATCAGGCGCACCACCTGTTCGATCTTGTCGAGCAGCGCTTTTGGCGCCTCGTTGAAGAGGAGGTGCGCTTCGTCGAAGAAGAACACCAGCTTGGGCTTGTCGGGGTCGCCGACTTCGGGCAGGTGCTCGAACAGCTCCGACAGCATCCAGAGGAGGAACGTGCCGTAGAGCTTGGGCGAATTCATGAGCTGGTCTGCGGCGAGGATGTTGACCACCCCCTTGCCATCGGCCGTCTGCATGAGGTCCGGGATGTTCAGCATCGGTTCGCCGAAAAACTGCGCCGCGCCCTGGTTCTCGAGCGCGAGCAGGCCCCGCTGGATCGCGCCGATCGAAGCGGCCGAGACATTGCCGTATTCAGTGGTGAATTGCGCCGCGTTGTCGCCGACGTGCTGCAGCATCGCGCGCAGGTCCTTGGAATCGAGCAGCAGCAGGCCATGATCGTCGGCGATCCTGAAGACCAGGTTGAGCACGCCTTCCTGCGTGTCGTTCAGGTTGAGCATGCGCGCGAGGAGCAGCGGGCCCATGTCCGATACCGTCGCGCGCACTGGGTGGCCGTTCTTGCCGAACACGTCCCAGAACACCACCGGGCAGGCGGCGAATGCGATGTCGAGCTTGAGGCTCTTGGCGCGCTCGGCGACTTTTGGATTGCTGCCACCGGCCTTGGCGAGACCGGCAAGGTCACCCTTCACATCGGCCATGAACACCGGTACGCCGATGGACGAGAAACCCTGCGCCAGGGTTTGCAGCGTGACGGTCTTGCCGGTGCCGGTCGCGCCGGCGATCAAGCCGTGGCGGTTGGCGAGCGCGGGTAGGAGGCAGAGCTCGGTCTTGCCGGTTTTTGCTACGAGGAGTGGTGCGGCCATGACGGTAAAATTATCCCATGGCCGGACACAGCAAATGGGCGAACATCAAGCACCGCAAGGCAGCGGCTGACTCGAAAAAGGGCAAGGTCTTCACGCG
>JANYII010000286.1 GCA_025358705.1 Betaproteobacteria bacterium
TCGGGCAACGTCCCGGGCATCGTCTATGGCGGCAGCGGTGATGCTGTGAACATCGAGCTCAACCACAAGGAGCTCTACCAGCACCTCACCAACGAGAAGTTCCACGCCTCGATCCTTTCGCTCAAGCTGGACGGCAAGGCCGAGGACGTGCTGCTGCGCGCGTTCAACATGCACCCCTACAAGGGACACGTGCAGCACATCGACTTCCAGCGCGTCTCGAAGGACAAGAAGATCCACATGAAGGTGCCGCTGCACTTCGTCAACGCCGAAGTTTCGCCGGGCGTGAAGGAGCAGGGCGGGATTCCGAACCACGTCCTGAACGAACTCGACGTTACCTGCCTGCCGGACGACCTGCCGGGCTTCATCGTGGTCGACATGGGCAAGCTCACCATCGGCCACTCGGTGCACGTCAAGGAACTGGCGCTGCCCAAGGGCGTCGAGGCGGTGCTGCACCGGGGCGAGAACCCGGTGGTGGCGACCATCATCCAGCCGGTGCTGATCACGGAAGAGGAAACGACGACCGAAGCGGTTGCGGCGGCCGATGTGCCGACGACCGAGCAGGCTGCGCCCGACAAGGATGCGGCGGCCGGCGGCGACAAGGCCGGGGCGAAGCCCGGCGACAAGGCTGCGGCGAAGCCTGCTGCCGACAAGGGCGGGGACAAGACCGACAAGAAAGAGAAGAAGTAAGCCTTGGCCGGCGCCATACGGCTCGTTGTCGGCCTGGGAAATCCAGGCAAGGACTACGAGCGCACCCGCCACAACGCCGGCTTCTGGCTGGTGGAGCGCTTCGCCGTGCAGTCCGGCGTGGCGCTGCGCAAGGATGGCAAGTACCAGGCGCTCGTTGGCCGCATGCCGGACAACGGCGCCTGGCTGGTGCTGCCGCAGAGTTTCATGAACGCGAGCGGGCGCGCGGTGCAGATGCTGGCGGGCTTCTTCAAGATCCAGGCGGCCGAGATTCTCGTCGTGCATGACGAGCTCGACTTCGCGCCGGGCATGGCGAAGATGAAGCAGGGCGGCGGCATCGCCGGCCACAACGGGCTGCGGGACATCTCGCATCGCATCGGTTCGCACGACTACTGGCGCCTGCGTCTGGGCATCGGGCATCCGGGCGACAAGAACGTGGTCGCCGACTATGTGCTGAACAAGCCGTCCGCGGAGGACCGCGACGCCATCGAGGGCGCGATCGGGCGCAGCATCGAGATACTGCCGTTGTGCCTTGCCGGCGACATGCAAGGCGCGATGCAGAAGCTGCACAGCTTCGAAATGCCAAAGCCGAGGCCGGTCGAAAAAAAGCCCGAAGCTCCCAAGGCTGTCGCCAAACCCGAGCCCAAGGTCGAACCGAAGCCTGAATCGAAGCCTGAGCCGGAGAAGAAAGGTCTCTTCGGTTCCCTGTTCGGCAAGAAAAAATGAGTTTGCGTTGCGGGATCGTGGGCCTGCCGAACGTGGGCAAGTCCACGCTGTTCAATGCTCTGACAAAATCCGGCATCGCGGCCGAGAACTACCCGTTCTGCACCATCGAGCCGAACGTCGGCATCGTCGAGGTTCCGGACAGTCGCCTCGCGGGACTCACTTCCATCGAGAAGCCGCAGAAAGTCATCCCGGCCGCGGTCGAATTCGTCGACATTGCGGGGCTGGTGGCCGGCGCGTCCAAGGGCGAAGGTCTCGGCAACCAGTTCCTCGCCAACATCCGGGAAACGGATGCCATCGTGCACGTGGTGCGCTGCTTCGAGGATCCGAACGTGATCCACGTCGCCAATAAGATCGACCCGATCTCCGATATCGACGTCATCAACACCGAACTCGCGCTCGCCGATCTTGCCGCGGTCGGAAAGTATCTGTCCAAGAACGCCAAAGTTGCGAAAACCGGGGGCGACAAGGAAGCGCAGCGCCTGGTCGCCGTGCTGGAGAAAGCCGAGGCTGCGCTCGACCAGGGCAAGCCCGTGCGCTCGGTCGCCTGGTCGAAGGAAGAGCTGGTGGTCCTCAAGCCGCTGTTCCTGCTGACAATGAAGCCGACGATGTACGTGGCGAACGTCGCCGAGAACGGCTTCAAGGGCAATCCGCTGCTCGCCGTCGTCGAGGCGCGCGCGAAGGCGGAAAATGCTCCGGTCGTCGCGATCTGCGCGGCGATGGAATCACAGATCGCCGACATGCCGGACGAAGACAAGAAGATCTTTCTCGCCGATATGGGGATGACCGAGCCGGGCCTCGCGCGCGTGATCCGCGCTGGCTACACGCTACTTGGCCTGCAGACCTATTTCACTGCGGGGCCGAAGGAAGTGCGTGCCTGGACCGTGCTGGTTGGCGCCACCGCGCCGCAGGCTGCCGGCGTGATCCACACCGACTTCGAGCGCGGCTTCATACGCGCGGAGGTCACCTCGTACGACGACTACGTCGCGTTCAAGGGCGAGGCGGGTGCCAAGGAAGCCGGCAAGCTGCGCGTCGAGGGTAAGGAATATGTCGTGCGCGACGGCGATGTCATGCACTTCCGCTTCAACGTCTAGCTAGAACGACCAGACCTGCATCTTGCGATGCAGGGCAATCATCTTCTGGGTCTGGCCGAGGGAAGGGACGTCGGCGGCGGAAATGCCGGCCTTGGCGCTGAGTTCGAGGACCACGTCGTTCATCGTCGCCAGGCGGCGCGCCAGCAACTCGGCTATCGCGGCGACGACCTTGTGCGCGGCGACCGAATCGGTCGCGAGTAGGGCGCGGAAGCGGGCGGCCGGCAGGTGGAGAACTTGCGAGTCGACAGTCGCGCGCCCGGTCGCGGAGCGGGCGTCGGCGGTCACCAGCGACATCTCACCGAGCACTCCACCGGGACCGAGCCGGGCCAGCAAGTGCTCGCCGGCGGGGGCGCGCTTGGTGACATTGATTTCTCCCGAGATCACGAGAAACAGGCCGTCGCCGGGATCGCCCTCGCGGAACAGGTCCTTGCCCGCGGCGACGTTGCGCGTCTCGACGATCGCGGCGATCGCATCGAGTTCCGCGCCCGATAGCGTGCGGCACAGGTCGATTGCCTTCAGCGTGGCGGCTAGCTCATTGGCCATTCGAGAAGTTTACTCCAAGCCCTTGTGGAAACTCGCATCCGGGAACGCCCGCAGGTATCATGGTCCCGACATCTGGCTGGGTTCAAGGAGGAATTGCACAAATGGCAATCGAACTGAACAATCGAACGAAGATCATGGCGGGTGTGGTGGTGCTGGCCGCGGTCGGCGCCGGCGCCTGGTTTTTCTTCCTGGACGATTTCCTGAACGAGCCCCCGCCGAAGCCCGCTGCCGCGAACAGCGCGCCTGCCGATGCGTCGAAGCAGGCCGAGGCGGCCAAGCCTGCCGCGGATGCGCCGAAGCAGGCCGCCGCGGCCAAGGCCGGCGCGAAGCCCATTCCGGAAAACCCGGACCGGTTGACCACCGAGGTGATCGAGAACTCGGGCATAAAAATGCAGTTTTTGCCGTTCGCGCGCGAGTTCGTGCTGCAGGCGGACATGGGCGGTGAAGCGCTGAGCGCGGCGGAAATTGGCGCGGTCGTCGAGATGATGGGCCGCGTGTACGAGCCCGGGAAAATGAACGAGGAGATCGCGGCGAACCTGAAGAACGACCTGGATGTCGAACGCATGGGCCGCTTCCTCGAATTGCTGCGCCAGCCGATCGCGCTGAAGATGAATTCGCAGGAAACGCGCGACTCTTCGCCGGAGGCGGTGAGGGATTTCCTGGAAAAATTCCGCAAGAATCCGCCGTCACCGGCGCGCGTCAAGCTGATCCAGTCGCTGGATGACGCGACCCGGACGACCGAAGTCGCGCTGGAGATGTCGATAACCATCGCGCGAAGCATGATCGATACCATGCTCGCGGAATTGAAGAAGAAGGGAAAAAGCGTTCCCAAGGAAGCGAGCCAGATGGTGGCCTCGCAATTCAACACGATGCGCGACCAGGCGCGGTCCCAGATCCGCTCGGTCCTGTTCGCGACGTATCGCAACGCGACCGACGAAGAGCTTGCCGAATACGTGAAGCTGATCGACACGGACACCGGGCGCTGGGGCAATGAAGTTCTCGCCAACGCGGTTCGCACGGTCATGGCGAGCCGGGGCGGTGCCTTCGGCGGCGAGGCGGGAAAACTGGCGATGGCCAGGCGCAACGCTTCCGGCAAGGCGTCGGCGTCGGACGCGAAGGGTGAGGATGCCCCCGAGAAGGTGGCTGCAGCGCCGGCGGCACCGGTGCAGGCGCCCGCGTACAAGCGCCCGGACAACATCCGCGACGTCTATACGCGCTACAACGACGTGATCAGCGCGACCGTGATGCGGGATCGGGCGGCGGTCAAGGAATTGCTCGATGACGGAAAGAATCCGAATACCCGCCAGAAGGACGGCTTCACGCCGCTCATGATCGCGGTCTCCAACGGCGACGCCGACATTGCCGCCATGCTGCTCGCGAAGGGCGCGGATCCGAACCTGCGCGCGGGTGGCCGGACCGCATTGTCCATGGCCAAGGGGCGCCCAACCGCGGGCATGGTGCAGCTGCTGGAGCGAAGCGGCGCCAAGGATTGAGCAGCAGTCCGTGCGTTGCCTGGTTGCGTTCGTCGGACTCAGTCTTGCCGGAGTCAGCGGCGCGGCTGACATGCCGATTATCGACGCGCACCTGCACTACAGCCACGATGCCTGGGAAACGGTGCCGCCGAAGGAGGCGATCGCGATCCTGCGCAAGGCAGGCCTGAAGCGCGCGCTGATTTCAAGCTCCGGCGACGATGGCCAGCAGCGCCTTGCCGCGCTGGCGCCCGACCTGGTGATACCCGAGCTGCGCCCCTACCGATCGCGCGGCGAGATAGGCTCCTGGTTCCGCGACCAGAGCGTGATCCCCTATCTCGAGGAGCGGCTGGGGAAGTACCGCTACGCGGGGATCGGCGAATTCCACCTGTACGGCGCCGATGCCGACCTGCCGGTGCCGCGGCGCATGGTGCAGCTGGCGCGGCAGCACAAGCTGTTCCTGCATGCGCACTCGGATGTGGACGCGGTGGACCGCCTGTTCAAGCAGTGGCCGGAGGCGAGGATCCTGTGGGCGCATTCCGGCTTCGACCGCCCGGAGAAGGTGCGGGAGATGCTGCGCAAGCACAAGAATCTCTGGTGCGACCTGGCTTTCCGCACCGATCATGCGCGCGGCGGCAAGGTGGACGCGGATTGGCGCAGCGCGTTTCTCGAATTCCCGGACCGCTTCATGGTGGGCACCGATTCCTTCACGCCGGAGCGCTGGTACTACATCGCCGAGCACGCCAGCTGGTCGCGGCAATGGCTCGGTGACCTGCCCAAGGACGTCGCGGAGCGCATTGCGTGGAAAAACGGCGAGAACCTGTTCGGCGGCTTGCTGGCGCAATAAGTAGCGCACTCGGCACGCTGGCTTTCCTGCCCGCCGCAACTGCGGTGGCATGCGAGCTGCCGCCCGGCGTGCGAATTGAATCCGAACGGGTTTCGATTTCCTATTCGACGGTTCCCGCGAAGATCGTGGTAGGTCAACCGTTCGTGCTCGAGCTTGCGGCATGCGCGAAGCAAGGCGCGCCAGTCGCCGACGGGGTCAAGATGGACGCGCACATGCCGGAACACCGGCACGGCATGAATTACAGGACCAAGGTGGTGCCGCAGGGCGCCGGCCGGTTCCACTCCGAAGGCTGGCTGTTCCACATGCCGGGGCGCTGGGAATTCATATTTGACGTTGGCGCCGAGCGCCTCACGCACAGCGTCCGCGTGGAGTGACGCACTTCGTGCGTGCAACGTGATCCGACTGCTTCTCGGCGCGCTGCTCTGGGTCTGCGCCAGCATTTCGTGGGCGCAAGTCCTGGATTTCAGCGAAGCCGAAACGCGCGCGATCCTGCGCCACGGCCCCTGGCCATCGCCCTGGTCGCCCGATCCCACGAACCGGGTGTCGGGAAATCCGGCGGCCATCGAACTGGGCGAGCGCCTTTTTTTCGAGCCGCGCCTCTCACCCTCCGGCAAAGTGCTGTGCGCGACCTGCCACGCGCCGTTCCGCGGCTGGCAGGACGGGCGTGCGCGAGCCTTCGGCCTGGCCGAGACGGACCGCAACACGCAGAGCCTGTTCAACGTGCGCAACAATCGCTGGTTCGGCTGGGACGGCGCCGGCGATTCGCTCTGGGCGCAAAGCGTGCGGCCGATCCTGGAAGCGCGCGAAATGGGCGGCAGCCAGGCCGAAGCCGCGGCGCTTATTCGCCGAGATCCCGAGCTCTCCTGCCGGTTTGAGAAGACCTTCGGCGCGCCACCGCCTGCCGACGACGAAGGGGTGTTCGCCGGTATCGGCAAGGCGCTCGCGGCTTTCCAGGAAACGATCGTCAGCGGGCGCACGCCGTTCGACGATTTTCGCGATGCACTCGAAAAGGGCGACCGCCAGGCTGCGGCGCGCTACCCGCTCGCCGCGCAGCGCGGCTTGAAACTTTTTGTCGGCAGGGGAAATTGCAGCGCCTGCCATTTCGGGCCCGCCTTCACGAACGGCGAGTTCCACGATACTGGCGTGCCGTTCTTCCTCAAGGGCGGCGCGGACCCGGGCCGCCACGGGGGCTTGAAGAAGCTCCAGGCGAACGCCTTCAACCTGCTCGGCGCGCACAACGACGATCGCTCCGGGTCGAGCGCGGTGAAGACGCGCCAGGTGGCGATCGAACACCGCAACTTCGGCGAATTCAAGGTTCCGTCGCTCAGGAACGTCGCCCAGACCGCGCCCTACATGCACAACGGCAGCCTGGCGACGCTCGCGGAGGTGGTGCGGCACTATTCCGAAATCAATCCCGATCGCCTGCACGCCGAAGGCGAAAGCTTGCTCAAGCCGCTTCACTTGAGCGCCGGGGAAGCGGCCGACCTGGTCGCGTTTCTCGAATCGCTTAGCGAGACTTCGAGCGCCCTGCCGCCCAGGTTGCCAAGTACAGCCTGTCGCTGAATTTCCTCCCGGACCTGGCGCCACAGGTCATCGCTGCGTCACATGCAACGCCTATCCTGCGGGCGCACTCAAGGAGAGAGACATGAATCATCCGGTGATTTCTTTTACCGCGGTCTACCTGAAGGCGCCCCACGGCTACGTCGGATTCATCGAGGAGCTGCCCGGGGTCAATTCGCACGGGCACACGATCGAAGAGGCCCGTACGAACCTGCAGAGCCTCGCGACCGTGATCTTTGACCTGGAGCGCGCCCAGGCGAAGGAACTGCTGGAGGGGAAGGACGTGGTGCGCGAGGGCTTCACCGTAGCGGTGTAACACGGCTGTAACAACAGCCCTCTAGACTCGCCTCCGCCAACCACGGAGAAAAAACGAGTCATGAAACTGAAATCCGCATTCGGATTGCTGCTCGCGGGCGCGCTGCTCGCCGGCGCAGCCCACGCCGTCGACATTACCGGCGCCGGCGCGACCTTCCCGTATCCGATCTACGCCAAATGGGCGGACGCCTACAAGAAGGCGACCGGTGTCGGGATGAACTACCAGTCGATCGGTTCGGGCGGCGGCATCAAGCAGATCACCGCGAAGACCGTGGACTTCGGCGCCTCCGACGCGCCCATGAAGGGAGAAGACCTGGACAAGAACGGACTTATCCAGTTTCCCGCGATCATGGGGGGCGTGGTCCCGGTCTACAACCTGAAGGGCGTTGCCCCTGGCCAGGTCCGGTTTACCGGCGCGCTGCTTGCGGACATCTACCTTGGCAAAGTGAAAACCTGGAACGACCCGGTGATCGTGAAGCTAAATCCCGGCGTTCCCCTGCCGAGCCAGGCAATATCCGCCGTGAACCGCTCGGACGGTTCGGGAACGACGTTCCTGTTCACCAACTACCTGTCGAAAGTCAGCCCCGAATGGAAATCTTCCATTGGCGAGGGAACGGCGGTGAAATGGTCCACCGGCGTCGGCGGCAAGGGCAACGAAGGCGTGGCGAACTACGTGTCGCGCATCGACGGTGCGATCGGCTACGTGGAGTATGCCTACGCCAAGCAAAACAAGCTGTCCTACGCGATGATGGCGAACAGGGACGGCGCGGTCGTCGCGCCAAGCGACGATGCATTCAAGGCCGCGGCCGCCGGCGCGGATTGGAACAGCGTGCCCGGAATGGGCGTGATCCTGACCGACCAGGCGGGCAAGGCGAGCTGGCCCATCACCGGCGCTTCTTTCATCCTGATGCACAAGCTGCAGGACAAGCCCGAGAACGCGAAGGAAGTGCTCAGGTTTTTCGACTGGTCGTTCAAGAACGGCGCGAAGATGGCCGATGATCTCGACTACGTGCCGATACCGGATCCGGTCGTGAAGCTGATCCAGTCCATCTGGAAGGCGCAGCTGAAGGACGCTTCGGGCAAGGCGCTCTATTGAAAGTGCTCCGCTGAAAAGCTCTCTTACAATCAGACCCTGGATGAGCGATTCCCCGGGACCTCGTCGTTTGCGCGCCGCGCCCTGGGTGGACACGGCGTTCGAATGGCTGACGCGGTTCTTCGCGTTCCTGGTTTTCGCGCTCCTGCTCGCGATCCTGGCATCGCTGGTCGTCGGCAGCCAGCTCACGCTGGAGAAGTACGGCTTTTCCTTCATCTGGTCGTCGGCGTGGGATCCGGTCAAGGAGGAGTTCGGCGCGCTGGTGCCGATCTACGGCACTCTGGTCACGTCCCTGATCGCGATGCTGATCGGCGTGCCGGTCAGTTTCGGTATTGCGTTGTTCCTCACCGAGCTCTCTCCCGCCTGGCTGAAGCGGCCGCTGGGGACGGCGATCGAACTGCTCGCGGCGATTCCATCGATCATCTACGGCATGTGGGGGTTGTTCGTATTCGCGCCGCTGTTCCAGGGGCATGTCCAGCCGCTGCTGATCGGTTCCCTCGGCGGCGTGCCGTTCTTCGGCGCGCTGTTCGAAGGACCGCCGATCGGCATCGGCATGCTGGCGGCCGGCCTGATCCTGTCGGTCATGGTGATCCCGTTCATCACCGCAGTGATGCGCGACGTGTTCGAGATCGTGCCGCCGATGCTGAAGGAGTCCGCCTACGGCCTGGGCGCCACCACCTGGGAAGTGGTCTGGCGCGTGGTGCTGCCGTACACCAAGGTCGGTGTCATCGGCGGCATCATGCTCGGATTGGGACGCGCTCTCGGCGAGACCATGGCCGTGACTTTCGTCATCGGCAACGCGCACCGCCTGGCCGTCTCGCTAAATGCACCCGGCAACAGCATCGCCTCTGCGCTCGCCAACGAGTTCACCGAAGCAGTCGGCGACCTGTATTTCTCCGCCCTGATCGAACTCGGCCTGATCCTGTTCCTGATCACGACGGTGGTGCTGGCGCTTTCAAAATTGCTGTTGTTGCGGCTCGCCAGGAACGAGGGCGCCCGCACATGAACGCGATCCATCCGGGCAACCGCATCTACCGGTCCCGCAAGCGGGTCAATTTCATTCTGCTCGCGGCGTCGAGTCTGGCGCTTGCCTTCGGCCTGTTCTGGCTGGTCTGGATACTCGGCACGCTGCTGTATGAAGGCGGCACGGCGCTCGCCCGCGCGACGCTCTACTACCAGATGACGCCGCCGCCCGGCGCCGATGGCGGCCTGGCCAACGCGATCGCGGGCAGCCTGGTCATGGTGACAGCGGGCACGCTGCTCGGCACGCCGGTTGGGATTCTCGCCGGCACCTACCTGGCCGAATACGGGCGCCGTGGCTGGCTCGCCGGAGCGACGCGATTCCTGAACGACGTGCTGCTGTCAGCGCCGTCGATCGTCATCGGCCTGTTCGTCTATTCAGTCTATGTCGCGCAGGTGAAGCACTTCTCGGCCTGGGCCGGCGCGGTTGCCCTCGCCTTGATCGTGATCCCGGTCGTCGTGCGCACGACAGACGACATGCTGAAGCTGGTGCCGAACACGCTGCGCGAGGCCACGATGGCGCTTGGTTGCCCGCCCTGGAAGATGATCGTCTCAGTCACCTACCGGGCGGCGCGCACCGGGATCCTTACCGGCATCCTGCTGGCGGTGGCGCGCATCAGCGGCGAGACCGCGCCGCTGCTGTTCACCGCGCTGAACAACCAGTTCTGGTCGAACAACATGAACGCGCCGATGTCCAACCTGCCCGTGGTGATCTTCCAGTTCGCCATGAGCCCCTACGAGGACTGGCACCGCCTCGCCTGGGGAGGCGCGGCATTGATCACGCTCGCGGTGCTGGTGCTCAATATCCTGGCGCGCGCGCTGTTCAGGAAATCGGACTGAAACGAGGAATGCAATCCATGGATACCAGCACTGCCGCAGTCTCCGCACGGCCCAGGATCCAGACGCCGGTACGCGAAGGCCGCAACGCGGGAGCCGTCGCGCCCTCCGAGCTCAAGGCCAAGCTGAAGATCAACGGATTGAATTTCTACTACGGCGGCTTCCATGCGCTCAAGAACATCACCATGGACATTCCGGAGCGCAAGGTGACGGCCTTCATCGGGCCCTCGGGCTGCGGCAAGTCCACCTTGCTCAGGACCTTCAACCGCATGTACGCGCTCTACCCGGAACAGCGCGCCGAGGGAGAAATCCTGATGGACGGCGACAACCTGGTCACCACCAGGCAGGACGTGTCGCTTATCCGGGCGAAGATCGGCATGGTGTTCCAGAAGCCGACGCCGTTCCCGATGTCGATCTACGACAACATCGCCTTCGGTGTGCGCCTGTTCGAGAGCCTGAGCAAGCGTGAGATGGATGACCGCGTCGAGTGGGCGCTGGGGCGCGCGGCGATCTGGAACGAGGTCAAGGACAAGCTGTCGCAGAGCGGCCAGAGCCTGTCCGGCGGCCAGCAGCAGCGCCTGTGCATCGCACGCTGCATCGCCATCAAGCCCGAGGTGCTGCTGCTGGACGAGCCCTGCTCGGCGCTCGACCCGATTTCGACCGCGAAGGTCGAGGAGCTGATCCACGAGCTGAAGTCCGACTACACCGTGGTCATCGTCACCCACAACATGCAGCAGGCGGCGCGCGTCTCGGACTACACCGCCTACATGTACCTAGGCGAACTGATCGAATATGACGTCACCGACACGATCTTCATCAAGCCGAAGAAAGCAGCGACCGAGGACTACATCACCGGCAGGTTCGGGTAAGCCGGAAACGGAGAAGCAACATGGGCACCGCAGAGCATATTTCCAAGCAGTTCGAGGCCGACCTCGATACCACGCGCACCCGTGTATTGCAGATGGGCGGGCTGGTCGAGGCGCAGATCCTGGCCGCGATCCAGGCCTTCGCCACTGGGGACGCGACGCTGGTTGCACAGGTCATCGAGAATGACGCGCGCGTCAACGGCTATGAGGTGGCCATCGACGGTGCCTGCAACCACATCGTGGTCAAGCGCCAGCCCGCGGCGAGCGACCTGCGCCTGATCATGGCGATCAGCAAGATCGTCACCGACCTCGAGCGCAGCGGCGACGAGGCCGAGAAGATCGCGCGCATGGCGGCGAAGATCCACGAGCATGGCGCGCACCATGCGCAGCGCTTTCCGGCCATCCGGCACGCCGCGCAGATCGCCGTCAAGATGCTGCGCCAGGCGCTGGATGCCTTTGCGCGCCTGGACGTGGCCAGCGCCGCCGAGGTCCTCAAGGAGGACTCGGAGCTGGATGCCGAGTTCCGCTCGGTGCTGCGCCAGCTGATCACGTACATGATGGAGGATCCGCGCACCATCACCGCCTCGCTTGAAACGGTCTGGGTGGCGAAGGCGATCGAGCGCATCGGCGACCATTCGAAGAACATCGCCGAGCAGGTGATCTACATCGTCAAGGGCACCGACGTGCGGCATACCTCGTTCGCCGATATCGAGCGCGAGATCGCCAAGGATTAGAGGGGAAGCCGCGGCCGCCCATGCCCGCCACCGTGCTCATCGTCGAAGACGAGCCCGCGATCCTGGAATTGGTCGCGGTCAACCTGGAGCACGCGGGCTACGAGACGTTGCGCGCGAAAACCGCTGAAGACGCCAGCCGCCTGCTCTCGGACATCCTGCCCGACGTGGTGCTGCTGGATTGGATGCTGCCCGGCCAGTCCGGCGTGGCGCTGGCGCGGCGGCTGCGCGGCGACGCGCGCACGCGCGAACTACCGATTATTTTCCTCACCGCGCGCGCCGATGAACCTGACAAGATCGCCGGCCTGGAAGCGGGCGCGGACGACTACATCACCAAACCGTTCTCCACCAAGGAGCTGGTGGCGCGCATCCGCGCGGTGCTGCGCCGGCGCAAGCCCCAGCACGGCGACGCGCCGGTGGAAATAGCGGGCCTGCGGCTCGATCCGGTGGCGCACCGGGTGACGGGCAACGGCGCAGCACTAAGTTTCGGCCCCACCGAGTTCCGCCTGCTGCACTACCTGATGACGCACCCCAACCGGGTGTATTCGCGCACCCAGTTGCTTGACGAGGTCTGGGGCGACCATGTCTTCATCGAGGAGCGGACGGTGGATGTCCACATCCGCCGCCTGCGCCAGGCGCTCGCGCCCAGCGGCCACGACTCCCTGATCGAGACGGTGCGCGGCAGCGGCTACTCGATGCGGCAATGACGGCGCTCGAAATCATCCTTTTGCTTGCCGCCGCTGGCCTCGGCATCGCGCTCTTGCGGCAGTTGCGCGAATTGCGCAAGCTCAGGCGCTGGGCATCGCAGCCGCGCCTGAGCGATCCGCCCGAAGCCGGCGGCGCCTGGGGAGAGGTTTTCAACCTGCTGCATCGGCACCGGCGCGCCACGCTCAAGCGTCGCCGCGAACTGGCGCAACTCATGGTCCGCTCGCGGCGCGGCGCGCAGGCGCTGCCTTATGGGGTCGCTGTGCTCGATGCCGGCTACCGCCTCGACTGGTGCAATGACGCCGCTCGCGAGCAGATGGGTCTCGACCCGGAGCGTGACCGCAAGCAGCCGATCGTCAACATGGTTCGCGCGCCGGAGTTCGTCGAATACCTGCGCGCCGCCGACTTTTCTGAACCGCTGCGGCTTGGATCGCCGGGCGGCGGCCGCACGCTGTCGCTGCAGATCGTGGCCTTCGGCGACGAGGAGCACCTGCTGCTGTCGCAGGATGTCACCGGCGCCGAGCGGGTGGAAGCGATGCGGCGCGACTTTGTCGCCAACGTGTCGCACGAACTGCGCACCCCGCTCACGGTATTGTCGGGATTCTTGGAAACCATCCAGGACCTGAAGCTGGACGCCGGCCGCATCCGCGACTACGTCGGCCTGATGGCGCCGCAGGCCGAGCGCATGAAGCGGCTGATCGACGACCTGCTGACGCTGTCGGCGCTGGAGCACGCGCCGCCGCCCGATGCAGAGCGCATCTTCCTGCAGCCTTTGCTCCAGCGCGTGCGGGCGGAGGCCGAGGCGCTGTCGGCGGGCAAGCACCGCGTTTCGCTCGAAATCGCGGGGGCAAGCGATCTGCTCGGTGCCGAGCGAGAAATCGCGAGCGCGTTTACCAATCTCGCGACGAACGCCGTGCGCTACACACCGCCCGGCGGCGAAATTCGCCTGCGCTGGAAGTTGACCAGCAGCGGCGGCGAGTTCTCGGTCGAGGATTCCGGCATCGGCATCGATCCGGAGCATCTGCCGCGGCTCACCGAGCGTTTCTACCGCGTTGACCGCGGTCGCTCGCGCGAGACTGGGGGCACCGGCCTCGGTCTTTCGATCGTCAAGCACGCGCTGGCGCGTCACCAGGCGGTGCTCGACATCGACAGCACGCCGGGCAAGGGCAGCCGCTTCACGGCGCGTTTTCCGTCCGCTCGCCTGAAAGCGGCGCAGACCGTGGCCGGATAGGTATGGACATCATTCTTTGGCGGCACGCGGACGCGGTGGAGGGGGCGCGCGACCTGGAGCGCAAGCTCACTGCCAAGGGTCGCAAGCAGGCCGCGCGCGTGGCCGAATGGCTGGCAGCGCGCCTGCCGTCGCGCTACGCGGTGCTCTCGAGCCCGGCGCGCCGTGCGCGGGAGACCGCTGACGCGCTGGACGTGCGCTACAAGATTTCCGAACGGCTCGCGCCCGGTGCGGCGCCGGCCGACATACTCGAGGCAGCCGGATGGCCGTCGCACAAGGGTGCGGTGATCGTTGTCGGGCATCAGCCCGATCTCGGCAAAGTCGCGGCGGTGCTGCTGTCGGGCGCCGAAGCCGATTGGTCGGTGAAGAAAGGCGGCCTGTGGTGGTTGACCAACCGCGAACGTGAAGGGGAGTCGCAGGTGGTGCTGCGCGCGGTCCTCGCGCCGGACCTGCTTTAACCCCGGAGCTGTGCGACCTTTTTCTCGGACAGGCTGTTGACGGAGAATTTCATGCCGACCGACTTCCAGTTCCCGGTCTCGGTGTCTAGCGCGGCGGCGGCGAGTGGGTTTTCCTCCAGCCAGGCCTGCGGCAGGTCGAGCGCATAGCCGGTTTCGTCGCCCGCCAAGCGCAGCAGCGGAAAGCGCGCGTCGGTGCGGTTGCGCAGCACCAGCGCGGCGATGCGCAGCGCGAAGACGAGCGTCCAGTCGCCGCCCTCCAGGCCCGCGTCCTGCATCTTTCCCAGCTTGCCGCGGTGCGCGAGCACGATGCGCGCGAGGCGCTGCTGCTCCATGCGCGAGAAGCCCGGCATGTCGGCGTTCGACAGGATGTAAGCCGAATGCTTGTGGTACTGGGCGTGCGCGACCGACAGGCCGATCTCTGCGAGGCGCGCCGCCCAGTCAAGCAGCAGACGGTCCGGTTCCTGATCTTCTTTCTCCTTGTTTATCGAATCAAAAATCCTGAGGGCCAGGAGCCGCACTCTTTCCGCCTGCGCGGTATCGACGTGGTAGCGGCGCATGAATTGGGCGACGGTGACCTCGCGCATGTCGCGGTGCTGTACGCGTCCCAGGAGGTCGTAGAGCACGCCGTGCCGCAGCGCGCCGTCGGAAACCGCCATGCGCTCGATGTGCAGTTCGTCGAACGCGGCGAGCATGATCGCCAGCCCGCCCGGTATCACGGGAGCCCGGTCCTTGCGCAGTCCCGCGATGTGGTCCGGGTCCGCGCGTTCGTGCTTGAGCAGCAGGCTGCGCAGCTGCTCCAATCCTTCGCGGGTGATGCCGTCTTCGGTGAAGCCGTTTTCTCGCAAGATGGATTCCAGCGCGCGCGCGGTGCCCGAGGAGCCGACCGCTTCCTCCCAGCCCAGGTCGCGGTACTCGCGCACCATGCCGGAGAGTTCCTGGCGCGCGGCGAGCTCGGCCTTCTTCATGCGCGATTTCTCCACCTTGCCCTCGGGGAAGTAGGCGAGGCTGTAGCTGACGCAGCCCATGTAAAGGCTCTCCGTCAGCAGCGGCTCAAGGCCCTTGCCGATGATGAACTCGGTCGAGCCGCCGCCGATGTCAACCACCAGCCGGTTTTGCGACGACGGCGGCATCGAGTGGGCCACGCCCAGGTAGATCAGGCGCGCTTCCTCGCGGCCGGCGATCACCTCGATGGGAAAGCCCAGCGCGGCCCTGGCCTCGCGCAGGAATTGCGGCGCGTTCTTCGCCACGCGCAGCGTGTTGGTTCCGACCACGCGCACCGCGCTGCGCGGCAGGCCGCGCAGGCGCTCCCCGATGCGCTGCAGCGCTTCCAGCGCGCGCGCCTGGGTGGCGCGATCGATGCGCTTTTCCGAGGTGAGGCCCGCGCCGAGACGCACTACCTCGCGCAGCGTGTCGAGCGGGTAGATCTGGCCGCCGTCCACGCGCCCCACCTGCAGGTGAAAACTATTCGAGCCGAGGTCGACCGCGGCAAGCAGGTCAGGGCGGGGCATGGTTGAGATTCGAGCTTACACCCTGTGGATAACGCGGCAAGTCGCGGATTTTCCTGCTGTCATATGGCTGCAACTTTAGTCGTGTAGGCTGGTCGAACCTGCAGCACTTTCTCCCGCGTTTTCCATGGTCAAGAAGAACCTCCAGCCGTCTCATTTCCAGAACCGGGAACTGGGTCTGCTTGAGTTCAACCGGCGTGTTCTGGCGCAGGCGGCGGATGACTCGGTGCCGCTGCTGGAGCGGCTGCGCTTCCTCACCATCGTCTCCTCCAACCTGGACGAGTTCTTCGAGATCCGGGTCGCCGGCCTGAAAGAACAGATCAAGATCGGCATCAAGGGCACGGGGCCGGACGGGCGCAGCCCGGCCGAGGTCTACGAGCTGGTCTCGGCGGAGGCGCATGCGCTGGTCGGCGAGCAATACCGCCTGCTCAATGGCGTGCTGCTGCCGGCCCTGGCGAAGCAAGGCGTGATCTTTCCGCGTCGCGAGGACTGGACCGAATCGCAGCGCGCCTGGATCCGCGACTACTTCATGCGCGAGCTGCTGCCGGTGCTGACGCCGATCGGCCTGGATCCCTCGCATCCGTTCCCACGCGTGTTGAACAAGTCCCTGAACCTCGCCATCGAGCTGGAGGGTCGCGATTCCTTCGGCCGCAAGTCGCGCGCCGCCATCGTGCAGGCGCCGCGCGCGCTGCCGCGCGTCATCCGCCTGCCGGCTGACGTCGCCGGCGCCGAGTACGCGTTCGTGTTCCTGTCCTCGATTCTGCACGCGCACGTGGACGAGCTGTTTTCCGGCATGGAAGTGAAGGGCTGCCACCAGTTCCGCGTGACGCGCAATTCGAACCTGTTCGTGGACGAGGAAGAAATCAAGAACATGCGCATCGCCATCCAGGGCGAGCTGCTGCAGCGCCACTTCGGCGACGGCGTGCGCCTGGAGGTGGCGGATACCTGCTCGCAGCAGATGGTCGATTTCCTGCTGCAGCAATTCAGCCTGTCAGAGACCGACCTCTACCGCGTGGACGGCCCGGTCAACCTGTACCGGCTGCGTGAAGTGACCGATCGCGTGGACCGGCCGGATCTCAAGTACCCGACATTCCAGCCGGCGCTGCCGCCGGTGCTGACGGGGCAGAAGGATTTCTATGCGGTGCTGAAGAAGCAGGACGTGCTGCTGCACCATCCCTACGAATCCTTCACGCCGGTGATCGATTTCATCCGCACCTCGGTCACCGACCCGCTGGTGATCGCGATCAAGCAGACGGTGTACCGCACCGGCACCGATTCGGAGCTGATGGAAATCCTCATCGAGGCGGCCAAGCGCGGCAAGGAAGTCACGGTGGTGGTGGAGCTGATGGCGCGCTTCGATGAAGAGGCGAACATCACCTGGGCCTCGCGTCTGGAGGAAGTCGGCGCGCACGTGGTCTACGGCGTGGTCGGCCACAAGACCCACGCCAAGATGGCGCTGGTGGTGCGGCGCGAGGACGGCCCGCAGGGCAGCGTGCTGCGGCGCTACGCGCACCTGGCCACCGGCAACTATCACCCGCGCACTGCGCGCCAGTACACCGACTTCGGCCTGCTCACGGCGCGCGAGGAAATCTGTTCCGAGGTGAACGAAGTTTTCAAGCAGCTCACGGGCCTCGGCAAATCGAGCCGCATGAAGCACCTGTGGCTGTCGCCGTTCACGATGCACAAGCGCGTGGTCGCCGCCGTGAGGAATGAAGTGCGCATCGCGAAGGAGGGCAAGCCGGCGCGCATCATCGCCAAGATGAACGCGCTGCTCGAACCCGAATTGATCGAGGAGCTGTACGCCGCTTCCCAGGCGGGCGTGCAAATCGACCTCATCGTGCGCGGTGTGTGCGCGCTGCGCCCGGGAGTCGCGGGACTTTCGGAGAACATCCGCGTGCGCTCGGTGGTCGGGCGCTTCCTCGAGCACACCCGCATCTGCTACTTCCAGAACGAAGGCGCCGACGACGTCTACCTGTCGAGTGCCGACTGGATGGACCGTAATTTCTTTCGCCGCATCGAACTCGCTTTTCCGGTGCTGGACCCCGTGCTGAAGGCCCGGGTCATCAAGGAAGGCTTGCAGGCATACCTGGACGATTCGAATCAGGCCTGGATGATGACCTCCGAGGGCAGCTACGAAGCGCCCGCACCGCGGCGCGGCAAAGGCCGCGTGGTCCAGGAGGAGCTGCTGCGCACGCTTGCACCCGTGGCCTGATAGAGTCGGCGTGGGATGCAGAACGCCCACAAAGGCAAGACCGGCCTGCGCAGATTGCTGAATGCGGCGCGCTATTCCCTTGACGGGTTGGTGGCGGCCCTGTCAGAGGACGCGTTTCGCCAGGAGCTTGCGCTCTCGGCGGTCCTGATCCCAC
This sequence comes from Betaproteobacteria bacterium, assembly GCA_025358705.1. Classification (GTDB taxonomy): domain Bacteria; phylum Pseudomonadota; class Gammaproteobacteria; order Burkholderiales; family SG8-39; genus RBG-16-66-20. The sequence continues at coordinate 18,045 of JANYII010000286.1, forward strand.
TCGGCCTGTACCTCGGAAGCACCGGCATTGCGCGCGCCCTGCTGGTTGGCAGCGTGCTGCTGGTGCTCATGGTGGAGCTCCTCAACTCCGCGATCGAGGCCGCCATCGACCGCGTCTCGCTCGAGGACCACGCGCTGTCCAAGCGCGCCAAGGACCTCGGCAGCGCGGCGGTAATGGTTTCGCTGGCGAACGTCGTGGCGGTATGGCTGATCGTGCTCGCGGGGTAAACTTCCCGCAGGAGGCCGATATGGCATCGCAAAAGGAAGCGTTTCACCAGGCTTCGCCCACCGAAGCCTTCCTCTTCAACTGCTGGTACGTCGCGGCTTGGGACCACGAGCTGATCGACGGCCGGCTGCTCGCGCGCACCCTGCTCGACAAGCCGGTGGTGCTGTACAAGGGCGACAGCGGCAAGGTGGTGGCGCTGGACGATCGCTGCTGCCACCGCGGCGCCAAGCTCTCGATGGGGCGCATCGAAGGAGACTGCGTGCGCTGCATGTACCACGGGCTCAAGTTCGACGCGTCCGGCAAGTGCGTGCAGATTCCCGGGCAGGACAACATTCCCCCCAAGCTCGGCGTGCGCGGCTATCCGGTGGTGGAGCGCGATCACCTGGTCTGGATCTGGATGGGCGACCCGGCCAAGGCCGATCCGGCGAAGATTCTCGACTTCCCGTACATGCGCGACGCGGGCTGGCGCGGGCATCCCGGCTACCTGCACTACGACGCGAATTACCTGCTGATCGTGGACAATCTTTCCGACTTCGCGCACCTCGCCTTCGTGCACGCGAAAACGCTGGGCGGCTCGGAGGAATACGCGTTCAAGTCGAAGCCGACGGCGATCGACCGGCTGGACGACGGCTTCCATGTCGAGCGCTGGCACATGAACGCGCCGCCGCCGCCGTTCCACAAGAAGGTGGTGCGCGATGTGGGTGCGGTCGACCGGCGCAACATCGCCCGGATGCACGTGCCAGGCATCTTCTTCATGGAAACCCTGTTCTCGCCGGCCGGCTCAGGCGCGGAAAAAGGCAACCTCGCGGGCGCGAAGCAGTACCGCAATTGCCAGTTCTTCACGCCCGAGACCGCGCGTACCACGCATTTCTTCTGGGACTACCTGCACGACTACGAGCTGCACGACGCGAATATCGCGCTGTCGCTCTACCACAGCATGGTCGCGGGGTTCATGGAGGACAAGGCGATCATCGAAACGCAGCAGAAGATGCTGGAAGCGGATCCGGCCTTTGCCATGAACGCCATCGTGTCGGACGCGCCGCTGGTGCATTTCCGCCGCACGCTGGCGCGCATGGTCGCCGACGAGCGCGAGGGACTGAAGGCGGTCGCGGCCTGAGCAGGTTTACGCGAGCCCCGGGTTGCGCTCCATGCCGATCAGCCGTGGCACATTGGGCGTGCGCGGCACGATCGTCTTCCTGTCCTTGAGATAGCGCTCGACCACGTCCCAGACGGGTTCGCCCGTATTGCCCGTGCCGCCGCCCTCGGCCACTGGCGCCCAGCCGGCGACC
>JANYII010000311.1 GCA_025358705.1 Betaproteobacteria bacterium
GCCATCACCACCATCACGACCACAAGTGAATCTCGCCAAGCTCCTCCAACTCGCAAGCCCGACCCTGCCGGTCGGTGCCTACAGCTATTCCGGCGGTCTGGAAGCTGCGTGCGAAGAAGGCGTCGTGACCGATGCGGAGAGTGCGGAACGGTGGATCGGCGACGTGCTGGAGTTTGCCGTGGCGCGCATGGACGGTCCGATACTGTTTTCTTTCATTATTGATTTCTCTAAAAAAGATCTATCCCGAATAGAAAATTCCAACCAATTGTTCCTGGCCAGCCGAGAAAGCGCGGAGTTGCGCGCGGAAACGGTGCAGATGGGCTATTCGCTGAACCGCCTGTTCAAGGACCTGGGCCTGGGCGAGGTGCCGGTGGAAGAGCCGTCCTTCCCGGCCGCTTTCGCATACGCTGCGGCGCAGTGGAGGATCGAGCCCGAGGCCGCGCTGCAGGCCTACCTCTGGGCCTGGCTTGAGAACCAGGTGATGGCGGCGGTGAAGGCGGTCCCCCTTGGCCAGACAGATGGGCAGCGCATCCTGCTGGCGCTTGGAAACCGGATCGAGGAATTGGTGAAAAAAGCCATGCAGATGAAAGACGATGAAATCGGCAATTTTGCCCCGACCCTCGCGCTGCTCTCCGCCAGGCACGAGACGCAGTATTCGCGGATTTTTCGCTCATGACGCTGCGCGTAGGCATTGGCGGACCTGTCGGCTCCGGCAAGACTGCGCTGACCCTGGCGCTGTGCAAGCGGCTACGCGACCGCTTCAACATCGCGGTTGTCACTAACGACATCTACACCGAAGAGGACGCGCAGTTCCTCGTCACCAACAAGGCGCTCGCGCCTGAGCGCATCATCGGCGTCGAGACCGGCGGCTGCCCGCATACCGCGATCCGCGAGGACGCCTCCATCAACCTGGAAGCAGTGGCGCGGCTCAATCGCCGCTTCAAGGACCTCGACTTGATCCTGATCGAGTCGGGTGGCGACAACCTTGCCGCCACCTTCAGCCCCGAGCTCTCCGACCTGACGCTCTACGTGATCGACGTCGCCGCGGGCGACAAGATCCCGCGCAAGGGCGGCCCCGGCATCACCAAGTCCGACCTGCTCGTCATCAACAAGATCGACCTCGCGCCGATGGTGGGCGCGTCCCTGGAAGTGATGGACCGCGACTCGAAGAAGATGCGCGGCAAGCGGCCGTTCGTCTTCAGCAACCTGAAATCCGGCCAGGGCCTGGACGCCATCGTCGAATTCATCGAAACCGAAGGAATGCTATGCGTAACGCAGCCTCAGCCCTGATTGCTTTTTCCGGAGAAGTATTCGCGCATCCAGGCCACGGCGGGCAGGAAGGACATTTTCACGGCCTGGGAATCGAGCACGCGCTGCTGTTTGTCGTGATAGCAGGGCTGTTGGCATTTGCCGCCAGGAAGTGATTGGTCCGCTCCTAACCCAAAAAGTACACGACACCCTGCGCGCCGGCGCGCTGGCGGTCGAATGCTCGCTGGATCTCGATCGCACCAAAACCACGGTTGAAGTGGATGCTGCCGGATGGACCTGGCAAGGCCGGCGGTTTCCGTATCTCGAATCCTGCAAAGACCGGACGATCTATCACTGGGCCGGCGAATCTTTCCAGCCGGTGCAGCGTTACACAACCTCGCTGATCAAGCTGGTGCCGACGAAGTGGGGGCCGCCGACCTTCGAGATCGACGGCATCAAGATGCTGCCCACGGCGCATGTTTCACCTTATGCCGATGCCGAGCGCAAGGTTGGCCTGATCCAGCCGCAGGGCAAGGCGATCCTGGATACCTGCGGCGGCCTCGGCTATTTCGCCACGTGGTGCCTGCAGGGCAAGGCGCGGCAGGTGCTTTCCTTTGAAAAGAACGAGGACGTCATCTGGCTGCGCAGCCTGAATCCCTGGTCGCCGCCGGCGGGAGGGGCGTTGACGCTGACCCATGGCGATATCGCGGAGCGGATCGTCGCGCTGCCCGCCGGATCCGTGGATGCGATCCTGCACGACCCGCCGCGCTTTGGAACTGCCGGAGAACTCTATTCGCAGGTTTTCTATGACCATCTCGCCCGCGTGCTCGGGCGCAAGGGCAGGCTGTTCCATTACACTGGCACGCCGAACAAGCTGACGAGCGGACGCGACGTGCCGGCGGAAGTGATGAAGCGTTTGAAGCGCGCCGGATTTGCCGCGGAGTTGAATGGCGACGGCGTGCTCGCGGTGAAGCGGTAAAATCGCGGCATGCCAAAGGGTGTCGTCGATTACGAAGGGCTGAAGAGCCCGCAAAGCCAGGCGCTGCGCGACCTGCAGCCGAAGGCCGGCCGGCCGTTCAATCTCACCAAGATCGGCCACGTGGTGCTGATGTCCACGGATCTCAGGCGTTCGGTGGAGTTCTATACGGGCGTGCTCGGCTTCCGCGTGTCGGACGTCTATCCCGAAACCATGATGAAGGGCAGGATGGTCTTCATGCGCTGCGCGGCCGACCACCACGGCGTCGCGCTGGTCGGGCAGGCCCCCGGCAACGAAGGAAAACCCGGGCCGCAGCACGAGCTGCACCACATGGCCTTCGAGGTCTCGACGCTGGACGAGGTATTCAGCGCGCGCGAGTGGCTGAAGAAGAACGGCGTGAAGGTCGAATTCGAAGGGCGTCGCCGCGCCGGTTGCCAGGTCGCGGTCGAGTTCCGCGATCCGGAGGGCCATTGGCTGGAAATCTACTGGGGCCTCGACCAGGTCGGCCCGAACGGGAAAATTCGCCCGCCGCAGGAGTGGCGCGAGTGCTTCACGCTGGAAGAGGCGGTCGCCGACGCGCCGCCCGGCCAGAACGTCCGACGCCAACGTTGAACACGCGGGAAACGATTCGCCGGCGCGTCCTGCGCGGCATTGCCCTCAATCGCCAGCCGGGCCTGCATTTTCCCGGCAACTTCCTGGGCATCCACTTCGATCGCGTCAATCGCAAGGGCGCGCGGCTGTCCATGGATCCCGGGCCCTGGTGCCGCGGTGCCGGCGGCGAAACCGACAGGGCGGCGCTTACGGTGCTCGCTGATCTTGCGCTTGGGGCAAGTATCCGCGCGCAGTTCTCGCCCGAGGCGCGGCTGGCGACGGTCAGCCTCGGCCTGCAGTTCACCGGCGTGCCGCGCACGGGGCGGCTGCGGGCGGACGGCGAGTTCCAGGGATTTTTCGCCCGCGGCGCCGGACGGCTGGGCATGAGTCGCGTCACGGTGCACGGCGACGCGGGGCAGGTCTGCTTCGGCACCGGCACTTTCATGGCGCTTCAGCCGCCGAAGAACGTGACCCTGCATCCGGTGCCGTTTCGAAAGCGAGGGTCGACCGAACCTGCCGGCTTGAATGAAGAAGATTTAAGAACGGAAGAAAAAGACATCCTGCGGCGTGCAGACGCGGCGCTCGTGGCGGGCGGAAACTTCATCGAATCCTTCTGGGGCGGCGCGCACGAGCTCGAGAACGGTTTGCACGTCGGCAATCGGGTGGGGCACGCCCAGGGCGGCATCCTGATAGGCATGGCCGCATCGAACGCGGCCGCCGCGCTGCCTTCGGGCTGGAAGTTGTCGGGAATCACTGCCCTGTACGTCAGCCCGGGCGAGGGCAAGTCGCTGCGCGCAGGCTCGAAGGTCGTGCATCTGGGCCGCATGACCGCGGTGGTGCGCACGCAGATCACCGGCAAAAACCGCCGCCGGGTGCTGGAAGTGGTCACGACGCACGCCGCATGACCATCATCACTGAAGTCGCCCGCCGCCGCACCTTCGCCATCATCTCGCACCCGGATGCCGGCAAGACCACGCTGACCGAGAAGCTGCTGCTGTTCGCCGGCGCGATCCAGATCGCCGGCAGCGTCAAGGCGCGCAAGGCCTCGCGCCACGCCACCTCCGACTGGATGGAGATCGAGAAGCAGCGCGGCATCTCGGTCGCCAGCGCGGTGATGCAG
>JANYII010000021.1 GCA_025358705.1 Betaproteobacteria bacterium
GCCGTCTTGCGTAGCCCATTGGTCGATGGCGTCGAGCAGCCGATTCATCTTCAGATCGGAGAGCGCGCATTGATTGCGCAGCGAACCGGAGAATTGCGCTCGGCCGTCCCTGATGCCGGCGAGACGGCCAACGAGCTGTACGCCCATAGCACTAAGCGCATTGAGATCGAGCGTCATGCGCTGCGGCGTGCCGACAAGCTGCAGGGAGGGCACGCGTCTCGCCCGGGCGATGTCATCAATCTGGTCGTAGCGTTCGTGATGCACGCCGGACTGTTCCATCCACCATTGGATGTCCTTGCCGCGATACAGGCGCGGCGCGCGGATGTGCTCACCGACGGAAAGCGTGACCGGCCGGCCGGAGCCGTGGATCTCATGGGCGAGCTGGATTCCGGTTGCCGAAGCGCCGACGACGAGGACACCGCCGGGCGCAAGCTGATCGGGATTGCGGTACTCCATCGGCGTGAGCGTCGCGATGGTGGAGGGAACGCCGGCGGCACAGGCCGGAACGTCCGCGATGTTGCACGCGCCGGTGGCAAGCACGATCGCTCGGCTACGCCATTCGCCCCGGTCGGTGGTCAGAGCGTAGCCCGCATCGTCGCGGGTGAGCGAAGTCACCTTCGTATGGGTCTCCACCGGCGCATCGATCACGCGCCGATAGCGGGTGATGAAGGCGATGGTCTCGGGCATCGTGCGGAAGCCATCGGGATCATCGCCCTCATAAGAATAACCCGGCAGGCGGCTCTGCCAATTGGGCGTCAGCAGACGCAGCGAATCCCAGCGCTCGGTGCGCCAGGAATTCGCCACCTCGCCGCGTTCCAGCACGACATGATCGATGCCGCGCTCGGAAAGGCAGCGGCTGATCGCGAGGCCCGCGTGACCAGCCCCGATGACGATGGTGGCAATGTCGCGAACGGGAGCCGCTCCGGCTTCAGAGCTCAGTTCACCTCGACGGTGACATTCGTCGGGTTGGTGATGACATCGAAGACCGCCGAGCGCTTCTGCGACTGGGCGACGAGGGCCTTGATCTCATCGGGGGTCGCGTCGGCGTCGATTTTGTATTTGACCTTGATGCCGTCGAAGCCGTTGCGCACGTCGGAATCGATGCCGAGGATGCCCTGGAGGTCCATGCCGCCTTCGATGGTCGCTTTGACGGAGCGCAGCTGAATCCCGCGATGCTGAGCGACCGCGGCGATGCCGCCGGTCAGGCAGCTGGCGAGGCCGACGAGCACATATTCGACGGGTGTGGCGCCCTTGTCCTCGGAGGCGAAGACCTCGGGGTGGTCGGCTTCAAACGAGAATTTGGTCTTGTGCGCCTGCTCCGCGCCGAGGCCGAAGAAGCCCTGGACCGTCGACTGGCTGTGGGTGCCGTTGATCCACTCGCAGGACGCTCGCCAGGTAAATTGGGCGGCTTCCGGCGCCTCGGTAAGCGCCTTGCGGGCGCCGAGAAGGGCTTCCACGTTCACGCCATTGTCGACTCTGGTATCTGCTTGGGCCATCGGCTTGCTCCTTTTATTCCAGCGGCTTAGCGGCCGGCTGGGTCTGCTCATCTCCCATCCCGGGTGCACCCTAGATTTTGCCGTTCGAGAGTCAAGCCGGATCAGAACCGCTCTTGGCGCAGGAGGGCGAGCGGTCCCAGCAAGGCCTCGTCGCTGACCCGTAGCAGGACGGCGTCGTCGTCCGCGCGATGGCCGTGCGGGCGCCAGGCGGGAACCGCGACGACGTCGCCGCGCGACCAGGCGAAGCTTTCGCCGTCGATGGTGGATGTGCCGGAGCCTCGCGCCACCGCGTAGATGTTGTTCGCCGTGGTGCGATGAAGCGCGGTCGGGACGCCGGGGGCAAGCCGCATCATGTGGAGCGCAATGGTGCGCATCGCGGGCTCGCCCAATTCGATCTGCGTCCCATAAGGACCAGCCGTATCTGGCGCGGATTCGTCCAGGCGGCGCAGCGTGTCCTTCCAGGCAAAGCGCATGGGCGAAATGTCGGCGGTGCGCGCGACAGGTTCATAGCCGGCGGGGTGCGGCTCGAAGAACATCGGTTCAAGCGCGTGGATCAGCGGCGTGTCGAGGAAATCGATCCAAAAAGCGGGCGCCTTCCCTTCATTGCCATGACCGTGCCAAGACCAGTTCGGCGTCAGGAGCACATCGCCCGGATCCATCGGAATTTTCTCGCCGTCGACGATGGTATAGGCGCCCGGCTCGGCATCCACGATCAGGCGCAGCGCGTTGGGCGTGTGGCGATGCGAGCGCGCCTGTTCGCCGGGAAGGATCATCTGATAGGCGGCGAGCAGGGTGCGCGTGGTGGCGTAGTCGTTCCCCGGAACGGGGTTGTAGAGGATCAGATTGCGCCGCTCGGCAAGCTCGGTGTTGATCAGGCGCCCGGCGGCATCGAGCGCGGCATGAGCCTGGTCGTAGCGCCAATGCGCCGGAACGAAGGTCTTGCGCGGCTCGTCCCACAGCGAGGGCGTCGGCTTGTTCCAGCCCGCGCCGACATGCATCGGCGTCAGCAGGCGGTACAATTCTTCCAGGCTGCCCGAGCGGGCAAGATCGTCGGGCGCGGGAGAAGCGGTTTTCATGCAGGACAGAATAGAGCAGGTCGAGACGAAAGATGACCCCCTGCCCGCGTTGCTACGCGCCGCTTACGGTGGCGATGAGATGGGATGGAACGCGGGGCGGCGTATCGCCGCGCCAGGCGACATGGCCGTCGGGACGGACCAGGACGAGGCTGTTCTCGTAGAGTGCCGCGATCCCGGGGTCTGAGATGTCGATGATTTCCAGCGGCAGGTTGATGGA
>JANYII010000092.1 GCA_025358705.1 Betaproteobacteria bacterium
TCGGTTCTGCTTTTCGGCATGATGCTGCTCACCTTCGCCGACGTGGTGGCGCGCTACCTGCTCAACCTGCCGATCCGGGGCGCCTTCGAAGTCACGGAGCTCACGCTGCTGGTGCTGATCTTCGCCGGCCTGCCGCTGGTATCGCGCGCCGACGAGCACGTGACGATGGATTTCATCGACCGGGTGCTGCCGCCGGCCGGCCAGCGCGCGCTGGTACGCCTCGCGCATGCGGCCTGCGCCGCAATCATGTTCTTCCTGACCTGGCAGGTCTGGATCAAGGCCGGCACGATTTCCGGCTACGGCGACACCACGGACGTGCTGCGCATCTCGGTGGGACCGTTCGTCTACTTCATGGACGCGATGATCGCCCTCACCGGCCTGGTGCACGTCTACAAGATTTTCGTGCCGGGCGACGGCAGCGCGAACCAGGCGACCACCTGATCCGGCCATGACCGAAACGCTGATCGGCCTGCTGGCAATGATGCTGCTCGCGCTCGTGCGCATTCCCATCGCGCTCGCCATGGGCGTGGTCGGCATTGTCGGTTACGCCTACATGCGCGACTGGAGCTGGGGCGCGGCCTTCGCCACGGCGCAGACCAAGGTCTACGAGACCGGCCGCAACTACACGCTGTCGGTGGTGCCCCTCTTCATCCTGATGGGCAACTTCGTCACGCGCGCGGGCATGTCGCAGGAACTGTACCGCACCGCCTATGCCTTCATCGGCCATTTCCGCGGCGGCCTGGCGATGGCCACGATCGCGGGCTGCGCCGGCTTCGGCGCCATCTGCGGCTCCTCGATCGCCACCGCAGCGACCTTCGCCAAGGTCGCCTATCCGGAGATGAAGAAGTTCGGCTATTCCGACGCGCTGTCGACCGGCGCCATCGCCGCCGGCGGCACGCTCGGCATCCTGATCCCGCCCTCCACCATCATGGTGATCTACGGCATCATGACCGGCACCAGCATCGGCAAGCTGTTCGCCGCCGGTGTGCTGCCCGGCCTTCTTGCCACGGTGCTGCTCTGCCTCGCGGTGCAATACATAACCTGGCGCGATCCTAAGGCCGGCCCGCGCGGCGAGCGCCTTTCCTGGAAGGAACGTTTCGACACGCTGCACGGCGTGGTCTGGTTCGCGCTGGTCGGCGTGGCGGTGATCGGCGGGGCGAGCCTCGAGCTGATCGAGTCGGACGACGCGGCGGTGCTGGGCGCGCTCGCGGTATTCGCCCTGTCGCTCGTCTACAAGGGCGTGACCAGCGTGATCGCCCTGTTCGCGCTCGTCATGGGCGGCATCTACGGCGGCGTGTTCACCGCGGTTGAAGGCGCCGGCGTCGGCGCGTTCGGCGCGCTGGTGTTCGCGTTCGCGCGCCGCACCCTCACCTGGAAGTCGCTCTACGCGGCGCTGGTCGAGAGCGCGCGAACCACCAGCATGCTTTTCATGATCCTGATCGGCGCGCTGATGTTCGCCGAATTCGTCAACATCACCTCGATGCCGACGGATCTCATCAACCTGGTCACGCGCTGGAATATCAGCCCGGTGATGGTGGTGGCGGTGATCATGGCCATCTACGTCATCCTCGGCACCGCGATGGAGGAACTCTCGATGATCCTGCTCACGGTGCCGGTGTTTTTCCCGCTCATCGTGCACCTGGGTATCGATCCGGTCTGGTTCGGAATATTGATCGTGGTGGTGGTCGAGATCGGCCTCATCAGCCCGCCCGTCGGGATGAACCTCTTCGTGCTGAAAACGCTGCTGCCGCAGGTGAGCACCGGCACGGTGTTCCGCGGCGTGATGCCGTTCGTCGCGGTCGACTGCGTGCGCCTCGCGATCCTGATCGCGTTTCCGATCATCTCGCTCTACCTGCCGAGCCTGATGAAATAGGCGGGACCGCTAGATCTCGACCTTCGTGCCGAGCTCGATCACGCGATTGGTCGGCAGCTTGAAGTAGTCCGCGGCATTGCCGGCGTTGCGCGACATCATCGCGAACAGCTTCTCGCGCCAGAAGGCCATGCCGCTCGGCAGCGCCGATACCGGAACCACGGTTTCGCGGCTGAGGAAGAACGACGTGGACATCATGTCGAACTCCAGCCCCAGCGTGGCGGCGATCTCGAACGTCTTCGCGATGTCAGGCTCGTTCATGAATCCGTAGCGGATATTCATGCGCCAGCAGCCGTGGCCCAGCTTGGTCAGCTTGACGCAATCCTGGAACTGCACCCAGGGCTCGTCGGTGACTTCGGCCGTGAGGAAGACCACGCGTTCGTGAATCACCTTGTTGTGGTTCAGGTTGTGCAGCAGGGCATGTGGGGTCGCTTCCGGTGTCGCGGTCAGGAACACGGCGGTGCCGGGCACCCGCTGCGGCGAATCGATGAAGAGCGAATCCAGGAACGGCTTCAGCGGCACCGACGAGGTACGTAGCCGGTTGAACATGATGCTGCGGCCCTGCCGCCACGTAGTCATCACGGTGAACACGATGGCGCCAATCAACAGCGGGAACCAGCCGCCGTCCACCACCTTGAGCAGCGACGCGCTGAAGAAGGCGACGTCCACGATGAAAAAGCAGCCGGTCGCGAACAGGCACAGCCAGAGCGGATATTTCCAGAGGTAGCGGATCACGAAAAACGTGAGCAGAGTGTCGACCAGCATCGTCGCCGTCACTGCCACGCCGTAGGCGGAAGCCAGGCGCGAGGAGGAACCGAAGCCGATCACCGCCGCCAGCACCGCCGCCAGCAGCATCCAGTTGATGGCGGGAATGTAGATCTGGCCCCGTTCTCGCGCCGAAGTCTGCACCACCGTCATGCGCGGCAGGAACCCCAGCTGGATCGCCTGCTTGGTCATCGAGTACGCCCCGGAGATGGTCGCCTGCGACGCGATCACCGCGGCCACCGTCGCGAGCGCAACCATCGGATATAGCGCCCAACCCGGCAACAGCAGGAAAAACGGGTTCTGCACCGCTTCGGGCTCCAGCATCAGCAGCGCGCCCTGGCCGAAGTAGTTCAGCACCAGCGCCGGGGCGACGAGGCTGAACCAGGCGATGCGCACCGGGTCCTTGCCGAAGTGCCCCATGTCCGCGTAGAGCGCCTCCGCGCCCGTCACCGCGAGCACCACCGAACCGAGCACGACGAAGGATTCCTTGACATGTTCGGTAAGGAAACCGAGCGCGTAGAGGGGATTGAGCGCGGCGAGCACGCCGGGATTCCGCGTGATGCCATACAGCCCGGCCGCGCCGATGGCGAAGAACCAGCACAGCATCACCGGCCCGAACAGGCGCCCCACGGCGGCCGTGCCGCGCGCCTGGAATACGAACATGGCGATGATGACGACAACGGCGATCGGCACCACGTAGGGCTTGAAAGCGAGGGTTCCCACCTCCAGTCCCTCCACCGCACCGAGCACCGTGACCGCGGGCGTAAGCACCGCGTCGCCATAGAAGAGCGAAGCGCCGAAAACGCCGATCAGCATCAGCGGCGTGCGCCAGTGCGGGTGGTCCTTGATCGCCGAAGAGGCGAGCGCCAGCAGCGCCATGATGCCGCCCTCGCCGCGGTTGTCGGCGCGCATGATGAGCACCACGTATTTCAGCGACACCACCATCATCAGCGACCAGAAGATGGTCGACAGGCCGCCGAGGATATTCTCGTCGTCGAGCGGGATGCCATGGACCGGGGCAAAGGTCTCCCTGACCGCGTACAGCGGGCTGGTGCCGATGTCGCCGAACACGATGCCAAGCGCCAGCAGCGTGAGCGCCGCCTTGGAGGAATGCGACGCGTGTGCGCCGCCGTTAGGCATGGTTTAGGGTTATCCTAGGCTTGCAGGCGGCGAACCCTACGCCCGCATTGCACAAAACGCAAATCAGGGAAAGTTAAAGTATTGATATCATTGGATTTGGAGGCAAGATGAATCAACCGGACAAAGCGCATTTTCTGGCGCGTGTCAGCCGTGAGATGGATGAGGACCTGGGGGTCCTGGACCTGTCGCCGCGGGACGCACTCGCAGCCTGCTGCAGGATCCTTGCGCGCGAGGGCCACGAATCCGGCCTCGCGGGCCAGGTGACGGCGCTGGGAGAAAAGCCGAACACATGGTGGACGCTCAAGTTCGGCCTGGGCTTCGAGGAAGCGACCGGCGAGCGCATGGTGCTCGTCGACGAAGATCTCAAGCCGTTGAGCGGCGGACGAGCCAACCCCGGCGTGCGCTTCCATGTCTGGATCTACAACAAGCGCCCCGATGTAAAGGCAATCGTGCACACGCACGCACCCTACGCTTCCGCGCTCGCCGCCACCGGTACGCCGCTCAAAACCATCCACATGGATAGCGCGATGCTGCATGGCACCGCGCACCTGCCGGAGTGGCCGGGCGTCCCGGTCGCGGACGACGAGGGCCGCATCATTTCCGGCGCGCTCGGATCGGCTAAAGCCATCCTGCTCTCGAATCATGGATTATTGACGACAGGAATTTCAATTGAAGAAGCCACGTATCTCGCGGTCTTCTTCGAACGCGCCGCGCGCATGCAGATCCGCGCCATGGCGGCGGGCGGCTTCAAGGAAGTGAAGCCCGAGCTGGCGGAAGAAGCGCGCGCGTTCCTGCTGCAGCCTTCGATTGTCCGTGGCACTTTTGCTTACTGGGCACGACGAGTTTCTACTTGAGGAAAATTCCAATGTTGTTCCAACGTACGATTGCCTTGCTATTTGCCGCTTGCCTCGCGTTCGGTGCGCTGGCCCAACAACCCGAAAAACAAAAGGTGATATTCCAGGTGAGCGACGCCGATCCGGCCAAGTGGAGCCTCGCGCTCAACAACGCGCGCAATGTGCAGACGGAACTCGGAAAGGAAAACGTCCTGGTCGAAATCGTCGCCTACGGGCCCGGGCTGGGCATGCTCAAGGCCGATTCCAAGGTCGAGGCGCGGCTCGCCCAGGCGCAGACGGACAATGTCGCGCTGCTCGCCTGCGAGAACACCATGGTCAACACCAAAACCACGAAGGCGGACATGTACCCCGGCATTTCCTACGTCACGGCCGGCGTCACGCACCTCATGAAGCGCCAGCGCGAGGGCTGGGCCTACATCCGCCCGTAGGCAAGACGCTTCACTCGTCGGCCACCATCCGGTAGCCGACGCCGGTCTCGGTGATGAAGTGGCGCGGCCGCACCGGATCGGCTTCGAATTTCTCGCGCAGCTGCTGGAGGGACTGCGCGGCTCGTCGGTTCCGCTGAGGGATTTCCTCGAGTCCCTGTTTCGTTCACCGCCGCAGCGGGTGCCGGGAACGGCCCTGTTCCTCACCTCGACGCCGGACGCCACGCCACACGCGCTGCTGCACAGCCTGAAGCACTACGCCGTGCTGCACGAAAGAAACGTGTTCCTGACGGTGGAATTCAGCGACCTGCCGTGGGTCCGCTTTGAAGACCGTGTCGCCTGCGAACGACTGGGGCACGCTGGCGGGACCGGCTGTTCTCCTTCATCGCGCGGAACACAGGAAGCATCGCGGACTTCTTCAGCATCCCGACCAACCGGGTCGTCGAACTCGGGACGCGGGTCGAGATTTGAATTCCGGCGTTCTGTGAAAATCACACACTAATCCCGCAAAATTCGCATAGCGACGCGCTAGCTGTCCGTGGTTCCCTATTGCCTGGCCAAACCAATAAAAAGAGGCCGGGCTCAGGCGCGAAGTCGGCGAGCGCCTGGGCGCCTACCCATGGTTCAACGGGTACTGCATCGACAAACCAGGGCGGGTCCACGACGACCACGTCATCGAGGATTGCGACCGGTCTTCGCGCAAGGTTGCGTAACGCATCGACATTGGGCGACACTAAGCGCCCCGACGTTAATCGAACGTGACCTCGACCTTCACCAGTTCGCCAGGCAATCTGAAACCCGCGATCAAGGCCGGTATTGTCGCCGCGGGCTATGTCGGCGCGTTCCTCGTTGCGTGGGCGACAGTGGCCATTCGCGTGGCGAACACGAACGGCCCTGACGCGCAAGCGGCGAGCGGCATGTACGCCTTCGGCGACTCCCTGCTCTTCGTCGCGGTGTTCGGCGTAGCGGCCCTGGTGCCCACGGGGATGGCGCTCATCTTCCTGAAACCGTACCGCACGTTCTGGATCGTGCTTTCGGCCCTGGGCCTGTGCGTGGCGGCAACGGGTGCCGGCGCGGTCATCCTGTACGTCACCGGAAGGCAAGCCGCAGCACAATCGCCGCTTGCCGCATGGTCCTCTCTCTCCGTGCTCCGGCTCCTCGTTGCGCCGGTTCTTGCGCCTGTTTTCCTGTTGTCCGCAGTCCTCTCGCCGCGCCGATTCCCGCGTTTCGCGTTCCTGGCGGCAACCGCCATGGAAGCGGCTGTCAGCGCGTACATCGGGTTCGCCTGGTTCCTCCCGCTGCTTTTCCCGCGGAGTTAGTGCTTCCCGCCTAAAATTTCGACCAGGACGGCGGGATCTTTCTCGCCCTTGCCTTGCGCCTTCAACAGGCGGTACAGGTCGGCTGCGGCATGCGCCATCGGCATCTGCACGCCGGACTCTTTCGCCACTGCCGCGGCGTTCTCGAGGTCCTTGAGCACGATGGCGCTGGTGGCAAGCGGCGGCTCGAAGTTGCGCGCCGCCATGCGCGCGCCGAAGATCTGCAGCGGCAACGAGTCGGCGAATCCGCCCTTTAGCGCCTCCGGCAGCAGCTTTGCGTCCACGCCCGCCGCCTCGGCAAGCCGGATCGCCTCCGCAATCACCGGGAAGAGGCTGCCGACGATGACCTGGTTGCACAGCTTGGTCACCTGTCCCGCGCCCGCGTCGCCCATGCGCGTGAAGCGCTGCGCGAGGTGCATCACCACCGGGCGCACGCGTTCGATGTGCTCCGGCCTGCCGCCGGCCATCACCACCAGCGTGCCCTTCTCCGCGCCCGGCACGCCGCCCAACACCGGCGCGTCGATCATGCCGATTCCTTTCGCATTCAATTTATTCGCGAATTCACGGGCTGACGCAGGTGCAATGCTGGAGAAATCAACGACCAGGAGGCCGCTCTTTCCTCCCTCGGAAACGCCTTGAGGAGAAAACAGGACATCCTCGGCAGCCCTCTGGTCGGTCACGCACAGCATCACGATCTCGGAAGCGCGCGCGACTTCCGCGGGCGACGCGACTGCCTTGGCGCCTTTCTCTAGCACCGCCGCAAGCTTGTCGCGGTTACGGTTCCAGACCGTCACCTCGTGGCCCGCGGCGAGTAGGCGCAGCACCATGGGCTTGCCCATCAAGCCGATGCCGATGTAGCCCAGCTTCATTTTTTCGGTCCGCTGTGGGTGACGGCGCCGCGGAAAGCGGAGCCGACCTGAGCCGCGTATTTTTCGAGGACACCGGAAAGAGACTGCCTGGGCTGCCTGGCTTTTCTCTTTCGAAGTTCCGAGAAAGAAACTTCCAGCGAAAGCAAACCCTTCTTCGCATCAATCACGATCCGGTCGCCGTTCATTACCAGTCCCAGCGGCCCGCCAACCCCGGCTTCCGGCGAGACGTAGCCCACCATCATGCCGCGCGTGGCGCCCGAAAATCGCCCGTCGGTGACCAGCGCGACTTTCTCGCCCGCGCCCTGTCCGTATAGAAGCGCCGTCACGCCCAGCATCTCCCGCATGCCGGGGCCGCCTTTGGGACCTTCATAGCGAATGACGAGCACATCGCCCGGCTTGTAGCTGCGCTTGCGAACGACCTCGACGCACGCCTCCTCGGAATCAAAGACGCGCGCGCGGCCCTCGAAACGCAGCGACTTCAGGCCCGCGACCTTGAGCAGCGCGCCGTCGGGCGCGAGGTTGCCCTTCAGCACCACGATGCCGCCAGTCTCGGAGATCGGCTGCTTCGGAATAACCTTCCCGTCTGCTCCTGGGTGTGCTTTTAATTCGCTTTCCAAGGAAGTTCCAAAAATAGTGAGACATTCGCCGTGCAATGCGCCGCGCTCGAGGAGCTCCTTCAGCACCGCATAGACGCCGCCGATCTTGTGCAGGTCCTTCGACAGGTACTTCCCGCCGGGCTTCATGTCGGCGACAAGGGGCGTGCGCTTCGAGATGCGCGCCAGGTCATCGAGCGTGAAGCGGATTCCCGCCTCATGTGCGATCGCGGGAATGTGCAGGCCCGCGTTGGTCGAACCGCCGGTCGCCGCGACCGCGGCGCAGGCGTTCTCCAGGCTTTTCTTCGTCACCAGTTCGCGCGGCAGCGGCCCGCCCTTCTTCAGCAGCTCCATCACCACGCGCCCAGCTTCGCGCGCCTGCGCGCCGCGCGCGGCATCGACCGCGGGCATCGTGGCGGAGCCCGGCAGCGCGAGGCCCAGCGTTTCGGAAACCATCGCCATGGTGTTGGCGCTGAACTGGCCGGGGCAGGACCCGAGCCCCGGCAGGCAGACGTGCTCCAGCACGTCGAGCTCCTTGCGCGTAACCGTGCCCGCGTACACGCCGCCGACCGCCTCGTAGGTATCGAGCACGGTCACATCCTTGCCATGCAGGCGTCCGGGGAGCGCGGCACCGCCGTACATGAACACCGACGGCAGGTTCAGGCGCACCATCGCCATCATCATGCCGGGCAATGTCTTGTCGCAGCCGGCGAAGGTCACCAACGCGTCGTAGGCGTGACCCCGCACCACCGCCTCGACGCCGTCGGCGATGATCTCGCGCGAGACGAGCGAGTAGCGCATGCCGGCGTGGTTCATGGACATGGAATCGGCGACCGAGATCGAGGCGAAGTCGAAAGGCACGCCGCCCGCGTCGCGCACGCCGGCGCAGGCATCCTTCGCCAGGCTGCCGAGCAGCGCGTTGCAGGGAGTGACGCGCCCATCGGTGGAAGCCACGCCGACGAACGGCCGCTTGATGTCCGCATCCGAGAGCCCCAGCCCGCGCAGGAACGCGCGGTGCGGGGCGCGGTCGAGACCCTCCACCGTGGCGCGCGAAGGCAGGATCGGGATGATTTTCGATTTACGGGTGTTCATTTTCACCAACCTATTCTAAGCTGCGCGCCAGGAGGAATTCATGACCCGCATTGCCCTGGCGATTCTCTGGCTGGTTGCCGCGTTCCCGGCGATTGCCCAACCCTACCCGTCCCACTCGGTGAAGATCATCGTCCCCTTCGGCGTGGGCGGCTCTGCCGACGTCTACGCGCGCATCCTTGCGGCAAAGCTTTCAGACGCGCTCGGCCAGCCGTTCGTGGTCGAGAACCGGCCGGGCGCCGGCGCGGTCGTTGGCAGCGACGCTGTAGCGAAGTCGCCGCCCGACGGCTACACGCTGCTCATGATGTCGAACACGCACACGGTCAACGAGACGTTGATCCCGAAGAAACCCTACGACCTGATGAGGGATCTCGCGCCAATTTCGGGCGTCAACTCGCAGGACCTGCTGCTGGCGGTCAACGCCTCCGTGCCGGCGAGCAACCTGCGCGAGTTCATCGCACTCGCCAAGTCGAAGCCGGGCAAGATGAACTACGCCTCCTCGGGGCCCGGCACGCCGTATCACCTCGCCGGAGAACTGTTCAAGACCATGGCGGGCGTGGACATCGTCCACGTGCCGCACAAGGGCAGCGACCAGGCGCGCGTCGCGCTGCTCGGCAACCAGGTGGACATGATGTTCGACGCCGTCAGCACGATTGTGTCGCACGTGCGTACCGGCAAGCTGAAGGCGCTCGCCACCACCGGCAAATCGCGCTCGGCGGTGACTCCGGAGATACCGACGGCCGCCGAAGCAGGCGTGCCCGGCTACGAGGCGACGATCTGCTGGGCCTGATGGCGCCGGCGGGTACGCCGCGACCGATCCTCGCGAAACTGAATGCGGATATCGTCAAGATCCTGGCCTCGCAGGAGGTCAGGGAAAACTGGACCAAAGACGGCGCGGTGCCGATCGGGATGAGCCTCGAGCAGTTCGACAAGTTCCTGCGCGACGATATCGCGAAGTGGGCTGGCGTCGTGAAAGCAACCGGAATGAAGGTTGATTGAGAATTTATTTATTTTCTTTTTTATATTGGAAGAAAATTGAGATTAAGAGATAAAACAGCAATTATCGTCGGCGCGGGCCAGAGCCCGGGCAGCGGCATGGGAATTGGCCGCGCCACGGCGCTGCGCTTCGCGCAGGAAGGCGCGAAGATCATGTCGGTAGACCGGGAACTCGCGCTGGCCGAGGAAACCGCGGCCCTGGTACGGAAAGAAGGCGGCGACTGTTTCGCCTTCGAGGCCGACGTGACGAAGGAAGCGGCGATGGCTGCGATGATCGCCGAGGCGAAGAAGCGCTGGGGCCGCATCGACGTCCTCCACTACAACGTAGGCGTGAGCATCGCGGGCGGCGACGCGACCCCGACCGAGATCACCGAGGCAGCCTTCGACCGGGTGGTGGCCATCAACTTGCGTGGCGTGGTGATGGCCTGCAAGCACGTGCTGCCGGTGATGCGCGGACAGAAATCCGGCGTGATCCTGATGATTTCCTCGCTTGCCGCGGTCGAACGCTACCCGTACGTCGCCTACAAGACGACCAAGGCGGCGATGGTGGCCTACACGCAGCAGCTCGCGATCCAGAACGCCGAGTACGGCATCCGCGCCAATTCCATCCTGCCGGGCCTCATGGATACGCCGATGGCGGTGGACACGCGCGCGCGCCAGACAGGCAAGAGCCGCGCCGAGATCGCGGCAATGCGCGATGCGCGCGTGCCGCTGCGGCACAAGATGGGCACCGCCTGGGACGTGGCGAACGCAGCCCTCTTCCTTGCCTCGGAAGAGGCGAACTTCATTACCGGCGTGGACCTGCTGGTGGACGGCGGCGGCGCCCTCAACATCGGGCACCAGTAAAACTAGGCGTGCAGGTACGCCCTCAGGCCGTGCAGGTACGCCCTCAGGCGTGGGCGATGCGCTCGTCGGCGAAGGCGAGCCGGTCCACCACCGTGTTCAGCAGCGACAGGGACAGCTGCAGCTGGCAGTTGACGGAGAGCTTATTCATCGCGCCGGGCCGGAACTCGGCGATCAGCGCGTCGGTGAGCGTTTCCACGGTCGCCTGGCGCGGGATCTGGCCGGATTTCACGTGCGCCATTTCACCGAGGTAGGAGCCGGTGCGCAGGACGTTCAGCAAGCGGCCCTGCTTCACCACTTTCACCTCGCCGCTGGCGAGGAACAGCAGCTCCGCGCTGGTATCGCCCTCTTTCATGATCGTGGTCTGCGCCGGCACGCGCACCCAGAAGCTGGCGTGCACCAGCTCCCAGATCTCGGCGTCGTTCAATTTCTCCATCGGCCCGAACGCGCGCAGCGCCATGAATTTCTCGCGGTCTGATATTTCCTTCACGTAGACGCTGAAACGCCCGATTTCCGCGAGGTCGAAGGCAAGCTCGGCCCAGTCTGCATAGCGCTCTTCAGGCTTCTTGCGCAGCATGCGCATCACGATGCGGTCCACCTCGCGGTCGAGCTCGGGGCGGATTTCGCTCGGCTTCGGCGGCTCCTGCTCGACGATGTTCATCAGCAGTTCCTGCACCGCCTTGCCGTTGAAGGGCCGCGTGCCGGTGAACAGGCCGTAGAGCACGACGCCGAGCGAGAACATGTCGCTATGGAAACTAAGCGTCTCGCCGCCTTTCACCTGCTCCGGCGACATGTAGCTCGGCGTGCCGACGTCCTGCAGCTGGGTATGCATCGAGCTGCTCAGCAGCGCGGCGCCGAAATCCACGATCTTGATCGAGGTGCCCTCGGCACGCATCAGGTTCGCCGGCTTGATGTCACGGTGGATGATGCCCTGCCGATATGCGTAGTCGAGCGCGCCGCAGCACTTGAAGGCGATCTCGAGCACCTCGTCCGTGCGCAGAAGCCCGTCCGGCTGGGACGCGCGCGACAAGTCGCCACCTGAGACGTACTCGACGGCGATATAGCCCGAGTTCTCGTCGATCGAGGCCTCGAGGATCGACGCGATGTGCGGATGCGACAGCCGCCCGGCGAGCGAGGCCTCGTTCATGAACTGCTGGCGGATGACCTCGGTCATGCCCTCGCGCCCGAACAGCCCGGCGTCGAGCACCTTGAGCGCCACTTCCGCCCCGGTGAAGGTATCGAGCGCCCGGTAGACGGTGCCCGAGGCGCCCTTGCCGAGGCGCTCCATCAGCGCGAACTTGCCGATGCGCTGCGAGTCTTCGCGCACCGTGATCTCGCCGCCGTTCTGGACCTCTTCCGCGCCATCCATTTGAACGGATGATACGATCTCCGTTGCGGCCTCTTCAAGGAGTATTTCGTCCCGTGGACAAATCCGCATCACCCGGCAACCAGGTGCTGGTCAGCCGCGACGGCCCCATCGTCACGCTCACCTTCAATCGACCGGAGGCGCGCAATGCCATGACCTGGGAGATGTACCAGCGCCTCTACGACACCTGCGAGGAAGTGGACGCCGACGAATCGATCCGCGTGCTGGTGCTCAAGGGCGCCGGGGGCAAGGCCTTTGTCGCGGGCACCGACATCAGCCAGTTCACCAAGTTCGAGGGTGCCGAGGACGGCCTGCGCTACGAGCGCGACGGCGACCAGCGCTCGGGCCGCATCGCGCGCGTGAAGAAACCCGTGATCGCGCAGATCCAGGGTTACGCGGTGGGTGGCGGATTGGCCATCGCCGCGGGCGCCGACGTGCGCATCGCCACGCCAGACGCCAAATTCGGCGCGCCGATCGCGAAAACGCTCGGCAACTGCCTCTCGATGAAGGCCTACGCGAAGTTCATGGACCTGTTCGGGCCGTCGCGCCTGAAGGAGATGATCTTCACCGCGCGCATGCTAAGCGCCGAAGAGGCGCTTGCCGCGGGTTTCGTGCACGAGATCGTGCCCGCCGACAGGATCGATGCTCGCGTGAAGGAACAGGCGGAAAAAATCGCCTCCCATGCGCCGATCACGCTGTGGGTCACCAAGGAATCGGTGCGCCGCCTCCAGGAATCGCGCCCCCTGCCCGAGGGCGACGACCTGATCGCCAAGACCTACGGCAGCGCGGATTTCAAGGAAGGCGTGCGCGCCTTCGTGGAAAAGCGCGCGCCAAACTGGACGGGGAAATAGCCATGGCCGTAAAAATACGCAGGATCGAAGCCCGCGACCGCAAACGCTGGGGCCAGTTGTGGAACGGGTATTGCAAATTCTATGAAAGGGACCTGTCGGGGCCCGTGACCACGCACACCTGGAAACGCATCATGGACCCATCTTCGCCGGTGCATGCCATCGTCGCGGAACGGCCGCGCGACGGCGTGATCGGGATGGCGAACTACATCATCCATGAAAACACCTGGACGCTGACGCCGGTCTGCTATCTGGAAGACCTGTTCGTGGATCCGAAAAAACGCGCGGTCGGCGTGGGCGAGGCCCTGATCGATTGGCTGGTGGCGGAGATGAAGCGCAGGAAATGGTCGCGCCTCTACTGGAACACGAAGGAGAACAACTACCGCGCGCGCGGCCTGTACGACAAGTACACGCCGCACAGTGGCTTCATCCGCTACGTGATCGCCAACGACTAGCCTGCCCTGCGGTTGCGCTCGTACCAGCGCGACATCAGTTCAACGGCGACCCACGAGGTCGCGGCGGCGGCGACCAGCACCATCTCGCCCACCTGCCAGCCCCAGCGGTCGAGGATCAGGGCGAATACCGTCGGCGAGGCGGCGTTGACGATCAGGATCGGCGTCGCGATCAGTCCCAGCACGGCGCCGTAGCCCGCGGCGCCGAACAGCGCGAGCGGCACCGCGCCGCGCACGATGGTGACCACGCCTTGCGATGCGCCCATCAGCAGCGTGAACGCGAGGATCGCCTGGAAATTGCCGGCCGCGAGCAGCAACAGCAGGAAAGACACCGGCAGCACGCCGATGGCGATGCGCGCCACCGTCATCGCGCGCAGGTTCCGGCCGAAGGAAATTTCCACCAGCCGGCCGGCAAACTGCGCGAAACCCTTCAGCGAGGCGACCCACACCGCGGCGCCCGTCGCCAGGCCTGCCGCCTCCAGCAGCGGCACCAGCTGCACCGTGACCACGCCGAAGACGAAACCGTTCAACGACATGACGAGCGCGAAAAGCCCGATGGCGACCGAGCGCTTCCTTCCGGCAAGCGGTGCGCCATCGCGTGCCGCCTGCGCCGCCTGCGCCGTGGATGCCGTGCCCGCGGCGCCATCGGCGGCACGCTGCTTTTCGTGCCGCGCCAGGCCGAACCAGTTCAGCGGCAGGCAGACGGCCAGATTGATTGCCGCGAACAGCACCAGCGTCTGGCGCCAGCCGAGCGCTTCATTTAGAAAGTGCCCGAGCACCCAGAACACGGACGAAGCGAAAGCGCCGAACAGCGTGAGGTAGGAAATCGCCAGCCGTCCGCGGGTGGGCACCACCTGCACGAGCGCGGCGAAGGCGGCGTCGTACAGGCAAAGCCGCATCCCCAGGCCGATGAATACCCAGGTCGCGAGATAGGTCGATTCCGTGCGCACCGCCGACAGCGCCAGCAATCCCGCCGACACGAGCACGGAACCGACGCTCATCACGGCGCGCGCGCCATGGCGATCGATCGCGCGCCCGACCCATGCCGAGACGACGCCCATCGCCAGCAGCGCCACCGTGAAGCCGAAATAGATCAGGCTGCGGCTCCAGCCGGTATCCAGAGCGATCGGGCCGGCCAGGACACCCAGGCAGTAGTAGCTGGTTCCCCAGGCGGTGATCTGCGTGATGCCCAGCGCGCAGACCGCGATGAACATGGGATCGCCCATGCTGGTGCCAATGCGCGCGCGCCAGCCTTGCGTGATACCGTTGCCTTGCACCATGGATTTGAAGATATCAGACAGCTTCAGCACGCTTCGCTTCGAGAACACTTTCGTTGCGAAACTGCCTGCCGACCCCGTCCTCGTGAACCGGCCGCGCCAGGTGCAGAACGCCTGCTACACGCGCGTCGATCCGACTCCCGTGTCCGCGCCGCGGCTGCTGGCCTGGTCCGTCGAAGCGGGCGAATTGCTCGGCCTCACGCGCCCGGCCGCCGCCGACGGCCTCGCGGCTGAAGTGCTCGGCGGCAATCGCATGCTGCCCGGGATGCAGCCCTATGCCGCGCGCTACGGCGGGCACCAGTTCGGCCACTGGGCCGGGCAGCTGGGCGACGGCCGCGCCATCACGCTGGGCGAAATCATCGCGCCCGACGGCACGCGCCAGGAAATGCAGCTCAAGGGCGCCGGCCGCACGCCGTACTCGCGCACCGCCGACGGCCGCGCGGTGCTGCGTTCCTCGCTGCGCGAATTCATGTGCAGCGAAGCCATGTTCCACCTTGGCGTGCCAACCACGCGCGCGCTCAGCCTCGTCGGCACCGGCGACCCGGTGGTGCGCGACATGTTCTACGACGGCCATGCGCGGCCGGAACAGGGCGCCATCGTCTGCCGCGTGGCGCCCTCCTTCGTGCGCTTCGGCAATTTCCAGATCCTCGCCGCCCAGGGAGAACACGACGCGCTCCGGCGGCTTGCGGATTTCGTCTGTGCGAACTACTTTCCCGGCAAAAACTTCCTGGAAACATTCCATGAAATCTGCCGCCGCACCGGCGAGCTGATGGCCGACTGGATGCGGCTGGGGTTCGTGCACGGCGTGATGAACACCGACAACCTGTCGATCCTCGGCCTCACCATCGACTATGGCCCCTACGGCTGGCTCGAGGGCTACGACCTCGAATGGACCCCCAACACCACTGACGCGGAAGGCCGGCGCTATTCCTACGGCAACCAGCCGCACATCGCGCAATGGAACCTCACGCGCCTGGCCGAAGCGCTGCTGCCCCTGATCCCCGACAGGAAGGATCTCGAAGCGGGCCTGACGCTGTACGCGGACACGTTCAGCACCGCATGGCAGCGCGCGCTGGCGCGAAAGCTGGGCGTGTCCGCGCTGGACCAGCCGGGCGACGATGAACTGGTAAGCGAATTGTTCGGGATATTGGCGGAACGCGAAACCGACTTCACGATTTTCTTCCGCAACCTCGCGGTGCCGACGCTCGAATCGTTGCATCCCGCGTACTACGGGGAATTGCCCCTGGAAAGTCTTGGTTCCTGGCTGAAAAAATACGAATTCAGAATAAAGAATGAAATCGGTCGCATCGAGCGAATACGTTCCGCCAACCCTAAATACGTATTCCGCAACTACCTCGCGCAGCAGGCGATCGACGCGCTGGAAGGCGGCGACGGTTCGGTGCTGGAACGCCTCATGATGGTGCTCAAGAAACCCTACGACGAGCAGCCGGAACACCAGGACCTCGCCGCCCGGCGTCCGGAATGGGCGCGCCACAGGGCCGGCTGTTCCGCGCTATCCTGCAGTTCCTGACATGGCGACCAACAAACCCGTTGCGGCGGTCAAGGACGACGACGTCTTTGCGACCACCGAGAAAGGCAACGCCGAGCTGAAAGCGTCCGGCACGGCGCTGTCGGCCGTGGAACTGCAGGTGCTCGTGCTGGTGGACGCGTTTTCGACCGTCGCCCAGATCACGCAGCGGACACCGGGCATCACCCGCGAGGACCTGAACGCCGCGCTGTTCAAGTTCCTCGCCGGCCGCCTGATCGTCTCCACCGCCGAGCCGGAATCCGATGTCATGGCGTCCGGGTTCTCGACGATCAACGTGCCCGCGGGATTCTTCAGCAGCCTGTCGCTGGATTCCAACCCGGAGGCGGACGGGGGCGCGTCGATCCTGAAGAGGAAAGGCTACTACGTCCGCATCGCGCGCCGCCCGAGCGAGAATCCGGAGCGCAAGGAAGGCTGGCAGCCGACGATCCTGGTAGTGGACGACGACATTGACATGCAGAAGCTGATTGCGACCTACCTCAAGTTCGAGGGATTTTTGGCGCGCGCCGCATTCAAGCGCGACGACATCGTGATCGCGCTGCGCCGGCAGCCCGCCCCAGACCTGATCCTGCTCGACGTGCACCTGTCTGACGCGAACGGCTTCGACATCCTCGCCAGCATGCGGCTGCACCCGGTGCTGAAATCCATGCCCGTCATCATGCTGACCGCGGAAGCCACGCGCGAAGCCGTGCTCAAGGGCCTGCAGGGGGGCGCCGACGGCTACGTCACCAAGCCGTTCGAGGTGGACGCATTGATGAGCGCGGTAAAGGCCGTACTGGGACTTTCCGGCCCCGGCAGCGCGAAGAAATGATATAAGCCCGGCTGGATCAAACGCAGGGACTGGAAATGGAACAGACGATACGAGCGATTAGCTGCCCTTGCTGCAGGAACATCCTTTACGCGCTGGAGATCAACCAGACGGCCGGCGGCAATGCGTGGCAAATGACCGCGGACAGCCCCACGGTCCAGAATGACGCCGAAGGGCAATTCATGAAGTGCGGCAGGTGTGCGAAAAGGGTCGCCATCGAGAAAATCTCCCGTTCGGGCGTCGATACCTGGGCGGTATCCGCGAAACAGACGTGCGATCGCGTGCTGCCCTGACCTGAAGCCGGGCCCTAGCCGTCCAGCTCGGCGATCCTGCGCTTCGCGAGCTCGACGAATTGCCCGTGCGGGAACTGTTCGAGGTACAGCTTCAGGTCCTCGGCATCGTCGCTGTCCTTGACGTCGTCCCAGAATTCCTTCTCGGCCTCGCCGCCCGACACGCTTGGCTCGCGTGACGGTGGCGGCGATGCAGCCGGGAGCGGTTTGGAGAGGACTTCGTCGGGATCCTCCGGCGGCTTGCCGGCGAGGATGCGCTTGAGCGCAGCGGCGAAATCGCGCGCGCGCTGGTAGCGCTGCTCGACATCCTTGGCCATCGCCCGGGCGATGACGCGGTCGAATTCCGGCGGCACTTGCACGATCGCGGACGGCCATACCGGATCTTCCATGACGATTTTCTGCTGCAGCGCGAACTGCGTTCCCTCGAACGGCTTCTGCCCGGTGAGGAACTGGTAAAAAATGATCCCGGCCGAAAAAATGTCCGAGCGCCCGTCCACCTTCTGTCCCTGCACCTGCTCCGGCGACATGTAGGACGGAGTCCCGACCTGGGCGCCAACCCGCGTCGCCTCTCCCTGCTGGCCCTCCGGGTCGGCGACGCGCGCCACGCCGAAGTCGGTGAGCTTGGCATGGCCACCGGTATCCACCATCACGTTGCCCGGCTTGATGTCGCGGTGGACGATCCCCGCCTCGTGCGCGAAATCGAGCGCATCCAGCAGCTCGATCATCAGGCCGAACGCCTTCTTCAGGTCGAAACGCTCGTTGGCATCGAAGTAGTCCTTGAGTTCCTTGCCCTGGATGTGCTCCATCACGATGTACGCGAGATCGCCCTCGGTGCCGAAGTCGTACACCTGAACGATATTGCGGTGATTGAGCCGCGCCACGGCGCGCACTTCGCGCTCGAAGCGCACGGAGATCATGCGCGCCGCTTCCGGATCGAGCTTGCGGGTGAGGATGGTCTTGATCGCCACCCTGCGGTCCAGGTTGGGGTCGAGGCCGTCGTACACCAAACCCATGGCCCCCTTGCCGAGGACGCCCTGGATCTGGTACCGCCCTAAGGTTTTGAGCTCGTTTTCCAATATGGGGATCCGAATTCGCCTGCCCGTGCTAATACTAGTGGGTCTTGCAGGTATGGCGAAGTTGAATACTTCACAAATGTTAAATCAAAATCCCGGGTAGGAAATTGAGAGTGGTCCAGTCGATGCGAGGTTACAGGCGATGACGTCGCGCTTTTCCGGTCGGATGCTGTTCATCTTGCTGCTTTCGGCCGTCGTCGCCCGCGTATCGGCGCAGGCGCAACCGGAGGCCGAGCCCCATATCGGCCAGCTCGGAAAGAATGTCTACTGGATCAAGACGCCCCAGGGGTTGATCGACCGGATGCTCGACATGGCGCAGGTCAACGCCGGCGATTTCGTCATCGACCTTGGATCGGGCGATGGTGTGCTCACGATATCCGCGGCCCGGCGCGGAGCGCGCGCGCTTGGCATCGAGTACGACAAAG
>JANYII010000166.1 GCA_025358705.1 Betaproteobacteria bacterium
CGACCTCGCGCAGGCGCTTCTGGGTACCGGGATCCTCGCGCGCGAATTCCTTCGTTTCCACGCAGCCGCGCAGGAACGCCACCGTGGGGTCGAATTCGCGCTCCTTCCGCCCCTTCAGGATGATGCGCATCAGTTCCCAGGGATCCAGCGAGGTTTCGAAGTGGTCGCGCCGGTCGCCGGCGAGGTGCGTCACCTTGACCAGGTCCCAGTTCTGCAGCTCGCGGATGCTGGTGCTGACGTTCGAGCGCGCCACCTGCAGCGTCGCGGCTATTTCCTCGGCGTGCATCGGCTGGCCACGCAGGTAGAGCAGCGCATGGATCTGCGCCACGGTGCGACTGACGCCCCAGCGCGTGCCCATCTCGCCCCAGTGCAGGACGAAACGCGCCCCCAGGGCCCCTGCCGCCCCGGTCAGGGCGTCTTCGGCGGTTTCAACGGCAGCCATGACTTGACGCAAGCCTAGTACCGTCATATTATTCTGTCAAGACTGAAATTACCGAAGGATAAGAAAATGCGAGTCATGGTCCTGGGCGGTACCGGGTTCATCGGGCGGCACGCCGCCGCCGCGCTACGCGCCCGCGGGCACTCCGTGGTGATCGGCACCCGCCACCCGAAGCGCGCGCTGAAGAAGCTGCCGCCACGGCTGCGCGCGTTGCTTCACGACGTCGAACTGCGCGAGACCCACTTCGAGTCCCTCACCACCCGTTACATCTGGAAGCCCCTGCTCGGCGACGTCGATGTGGTCGTCAACGCGGTCGGCATCCTGCGCGAGCGCGGCGCCGAAACCTACGAACGGGTGCACGTCATGGCGCCCGCCGCCCTTGCGCTGGCCTGCGAACGCGACGGGGTGCGCCTGGTGCACGTTTCCGCGCTCGGCCTGCGGCCCCGCGCCTACAGCCGCTTGCTGCGCTCGAAGGCCGCCGCCGAGCGCGCGATCGCCGACACGAACGCCGACTACAGCATCGTCCGGCCGTCCTTGCTGGAAGGCGAAGGCGGTTACGCGGCCGAGTGGCTGCGAAGGCTCGCACGCTGGCCGGTGCATTGCATCCCGACGGCGGCGCGCGGGCGCTTCGCGGCGCTGCACGTGGCCGACCTCGCCAAGGCGATCGTGGTCCTGTGCGAGACGCGCGGCAGGGCCGACTGGCGCGAAGTGGAGCTTGGCGGCAGCGTCCGCCGCACCCTGGCGGAGCACCTGGACGCGATCCGTGCGCGGCCCGACGACCATCCCGCGCTGCGCCTGCCGGTGCCGAATTTCGTCGCGCTGGTCGCCGCCAGCCTGTGCGACCTGCTGCATGTCTCGCCCTACGGCGTGCCGGTGCTCGAACTGCTGTGGCGCGACAACCTGCCCAAGGCCAACCGGCTGCGCGCCCTGCTCGGCCGCACGCCGACGCCGGTCGGGGTCAATAGCGCGGTGCCGGCCGCCGCGCCGCTCGGCGTACTCGCCCGCTAACGTCCGCTTCAGGAGTCGCGCAGCTTCTCCAGCAGCCGCCGGTCGCGCTTGGTCGGCCGGCCCTTCAGACGCGAAGCCGGTTCGGTTCCCCAGCGGCGCAGGTCCATGAGCCGCTGGCGTTCGGCCAGGCTCCCGGCGCTTTCGTCGTAGAGTTTTCTCGCCTCCGATGCCGGCCCGCGCCGATCCGCAAGACCGCGCACGACGACCTGCCATTCGATTTCCTCGATCCGGACGGAAAGTGCGTCGCCCGGCTTGACCGCGTGCGCCGGCTTGATGCGATCACCGCCCAGTTTCACGCGGCCACCGGCGACCGAATGCTGCGCCAGGCTGCGGGTCTTGAAAAAGCGCGCCGCCCACAGCCATTTGTCGATGCGCACGACTCAGGCTTTGGCCAGCACCCCGACCGGGCACGAAACGCCGGTGCCGCCGAGCCCACAGTAGCCGTTCGGATTCTTGCCGAGGTACTGCTGGTGGTAGTCCTCGGCGTAGTAGAACTCGGGAGCGGAACGGATCTCCGTCGTGATGGAACCGTAGCCCTTCGCTTTCAATGCAGTTTCAAATGCATTCTTCGACGAAAGCGCTTTCTTCAGCTGTTCGTCGCCGTAGGTGTAGATCGCCGAGCGGTACTGCGATCCTGAATCATTGCCCTGGCGCATGCCCTGCGTCGGGTCGTGGCCTTCCCAGAAAGCCTTGAGCAGCGCCTCGTAGCCCACTTTCCGCGGATCGAACACCACCAGCACCGCTTCGGTATGGTTGGTGAAGCCGGAACAGACTTCCTCGTAGGTCGGGTTCTTCGTTTCGCCGCCCGCGTAGCCGACCGCGGTGCTGTAGACGCCGGGAATGTTCCAGAACAGTTTTTCCGCGCCCCAGAAGCAGCCCAGGCCGAACACCGCTTGCTCCATGCCTTGCGGAAAAGGCGCTTCGAGCCGGTTGCCGTTGATGAAGTGCTTCTCCGGCACCTGGATTTTCTCCGCGCGGCCGGCAATCGTGCCGTTGGCCGGCAGCAGGGTTTTCATTTTCTTCATGAATGCGAACATGGCAGGGCTCCTGAACCGGTTGACGCTACGTCGAACGCTAGAATAGCACCATGAAAATATGCATTTACGGCGCCGGTGCGATCGGCGGCCTGGTTGCCGGCCGGCTTGCACAAGCCGGCCACGAGGTCTCAGTCGTCGCCCGGGGCGCCCACCTTACGGCGATCCGGGAGAAAGGACTGCGAATACTGTCGGCGGATGGTTCCGTTCGGGTCGTTCAGCTTGCTGCTGATGAAAAACCTGAAAAACTAGGACCCCAGGACTACGTGATTGTCGCCGTGAAGGGCCAGAGCTTGCAGGAGGTCGCCGCGACGATCGCGCCGCTTCTCGGTCCGGACACCTCCATCGTCACGGCGATGAACGGCGTGCCCTGGTGGTTCTTCGACCGCCTCCCTTTCGCGAGCGAAAGTGCCGCACGCGGCGGCGGCAAGCTGCGCCTGGAGACGCTCGATCCCGGCGGCCAGATCTCCGCCGCCATGCCCACCTCGCGCCTCGTCGGCTGCGTCGTCCACCTCGCCGCCTCGACGCCGGAACCCGGCTTCATCCGCCACAGTACGGGCAGCCGCCTGATCCTCGGCGAGCCGGGCGGCAAGAACACCGCGCGCACGCAGGCCATCGTCGACGCGCTCAATGCCGCGGGTTTCAAGGCCGAGGCCAGCACCTTCATCGAAAAGGATTTCTGGGTGAAGCTGCTCGGCAATCTCAGCGTCAATCCGGTCGCCGCATTGACGCTCGCTACCTGCGACCGGCTGCTCGCGGACCCGTACGCCAAGGCCTACATGGTGGCGATCATGCGCGAGAGCCTCGCCATCGGCCGCGCGGTTGGCGTGGACGCCGATATCGACCCGGAAGCGCGCCTCGACATGGCGCGCCACCTCGGCGCCTTCAAACCCTCGACGCTGCAGGACATGGAGGCGGGCAAGAAGCTGGAGATCGACGGCCTGCTCACCGGCACGCTGGAAATCGCCCGCAAGGCCGGCGTCGCCGCGCCCTGTATGGAAAGCCTGCTCGGCCTCATCCGCCTGCGCGCGGAATCCACCGGGCAGTACAAATGAAAATCGGGGTCAGAGCCCGATTTCGCCATGGGCTCTGCGTGGCGCCGATGATGGACTGGACGGACCGGCACTGCCGCTACTTCCTGCGCCAGGTCTCCTCCAGCGCGTTCCTCTACACCGAGATGATCACCACCGGCGCCCTGCTGCATGGCGACGTCGATCGGCATCTCGCTTTCAACAGCGAAGAGCATCCGGTGGCGGTGCAGCTGGGCGGCAGCGAACCGGATGCGCTGGCGAAGTGCGCGAAGCTGGTCGAGCAGTATGGCTACGACGAAGTGAACCTGAACATCGGTTGCCCGAGCGAGCGCGTGCAGCGCGGCGCGTTTGGCGCCTGCCTGATGGCGGAACCCGAACTGGTCGCCGATTGCGTGCGCGCGATGCGGGAAGCCGTGAAGATCCCGATCACGGTCAAGCACCGGCTGGGCTTGAACTCGATTGACGATTTTTCTTTCGTTGAAAAATTCGTGAGAACCGTTTCCGAGGCGGGTTGCACGACCTTCATCGCCCACGCACGCAACGCCGTATTGAAAGGCCTCTCGCCAAAGGAAAACCGTGAAGTCCCGCCGCTCAAGTACGAGTACGTCTACCGGCTGAAACGGGACTTTCCAGCCCTGGAGCTTGTGATCAATGGGGGTATTTCGTCTTTGCTTTCGATTGAAAAGCATTTATTGCATGTAGACGGCGCAATGTTAGGTCGTGCGGCATATCACGATCCATGGGTGCTCGCAGACGCCGGGAAGACGCGGCGGGACGTCGTGCTGGCGATGCACGCCTACCTGGAGAAAATCCTTTCCAATGAAGTCAAGGTCAGAAATGTGGCGAGGCACATGCTCGGCCTCTACCACGGCCATCGCCGCGCCCGGCTGTGGCGCCGCATGCTGTCGGATTCCGGCCGTCTTTCGCAGAACGATCCGGCCCTCCTGCTGGAAGCGCTGGAAGCAGTAGAATCGACCTCGTCCAAGGAGAACTCCCATGAGCGCAGTCCTCAAGCCCAGCAAGTCGAAGTCCGTTAAGGAGCGCGTCAGCAAGGAAGAGTGGGACCTGCGCGTCGACCTCGCCGCCGCCTACCAGCTGGCCGCGATCTTCAAGTGGACCGACCTCATCTACACGCACTTCTCGGCGCGGCTCCTGGGCCACGACGAATTCCTCATCAACCCCTACGGCCTGATGTTCGAGGAAATCACCGCCTCGAACCTGATCCGCATCGACCACGACGGCAAGGTGCTCGATGACCCGACCGGCCTGGGCTACAACGAGGCCGGTTTTGTGATCCACGGCTGCATCCACGAAGCGCGCCCCGAGGCGCAGTGCGTGATCCACACCCACACACGCGCCGGCGTCGCCGTCTCCGCCATGAAGTGCGGCCTGCTGCCGATCAGCCAGCACGCGATGCGCGTGCAGCGCGAAGTCAGCTATCACGACTACGAGGGCATCGCGCTCGACATGGACGAGCGCACCCGCATGGCGGCCGATATCGGCAAGCAATCGCGCGCCATGATCCTGCGCAACCACGGCCTGCTCACGCTTGGCGAGTCGGTGCGCGAGGCCTTCGAGCTGATGTACTACCTCGACTGCGCCTGCCAGATCCAGATCGACGCCTGCGCCGGCGGCATGGACAACGTGATCCAGATGAGCAAGTCGGCGGGCGACGCGGCGGCGAAGCAGTTCAACCGCCCGAACCGGCCGTCGCAGTACAAGGACTGGCCCGCGCTGCTGCGCCTCCTCGAGCGCAAGGGCGTCAACTACGCCAGCTGAGAAAGATGCTTTGCGCGATATTTGCGCAAATCATCGTTCTATCTTCAGCAAACGACAGCACCAGGAGGGACTGATGCGTAACCTGTTGATCGCGGTTGCTTCGTTCACATTCGCGGTTTCTCCTCTCGTAGCGAGCGGCCAATCGGACTACCCGGCCAAGGCCGTACGCCTGGTCGTGCCGGTCACGACCGGTGGGCCCAGCGACATCGTCGCCCGCCTGCTCGCGGAAAGGCTGGCCGCTTCTCTCGGCAAACCGGTCCTCGTGGATAACCGTCCCGGCGCATCGAACACCATCGGCACCGCCCTGGTGGCGAAAGCCGACCCGGATGGCTATACGCTCCTGCAAGCGGCGGCCAACATGGCCACCCTTCCGCTGCTGATGCCCGATTTGCCGTTCGATGTCGTCAAGGACTTCGCGCCCGTCTCGCTCACCCACCTCACGCCGTACGTGTTCGCGGTGAGCTCGCAGTCGCCGGTGAAATCGCTCCAGGAACTCATCAAGTACATCAAGGACAACCCGGGCAAGATCACCTACGGCACCACCGGCGAGGGCAGCCCGCAGCAGTTGGCGACCCTGCTGTTTGCGCAGGTGGCAGGCGGGCTCGGCACGATGACCGAAGTCCCGTACAAAGGCAGCTCGGCTGCGCATCCCGACCTGATCGGCAACCGGTTCACCTTCATGATCGATCCGCTCGCCGCCGCGGGGCCGCACATAAAGGCGGGTTCCCTGCGCGGCCTTGCGGTCACTACGTCGCAGCGCGTCGCCTCGTTTGCCGACATGCCCGCGGCTTCCGAGGCAGGCGTGCCCGGCTATGATTTCTCGAGCTGGGGCGGCGTGTTCGCGCCCGCGGGAACGCCTCGAGCGGTGGTGCAGAGACTGAATGCGGAAATCGGCGCCGCGCTGTCCAATCCCGAGCTCGGCAAGCGGTTCGGCGAGATGGGCCTGGTGGCGAAGCACAGCAGCCCTGAAGAGTTCGCCAGGTTCCTGCAATCGGAAATAAGCCGCTGGCGGGCCCTGATCGTGAAGAAATCCTGACCGGCCGGTTCGTCCGCTGCTGGCCAAATCATCGTTCCATCCCCCAATTCGCGTAACGCACGGCGATGACGGAAGCGACTCCGTAGGCCGCCATCCCGAACGCTACCAGCGCGAATATCGTCCACGAGGGCGCTTTAGCGGCGGCGAGAGCCCAGCCTCCCAGCGCAATCACGACAAGCCTCAGGGTGCCGGCGAGGACCGGGCCGCCGACCTTGCCGGCGCCGAGCGACGAGAAATACAGGCAAAGCCCCAGACCAAACAGCCCATAGCAAGGACCCGCCCAGTGGAAGTAGACGGCGGCCGAACCGAGCACCTCCGGGTCTTGCGTGAACAGGCGGGTCCACGCGTCGGGAGCGATGGCCACCACAAGCCCCAGCGCGCCGAGTAGCGCGGTTGCCAGTGCCGCCGCGACCCAGGTCACGCGCCGGGCGCGCGCGATCTTGCCCGCGCCCATTGCCATGCCCACGAGCGGCACGGATGCCACGCCAATGGCGAATGCAATGGGAATCAGCAGGAATTCGAGCCGGGTGCCGATACCGTAGCCGGCGAGCGCGGTGGTGCCGAATTTCGCGACTAGCCAGGTGAGGATCAATATCGTCAGCACCGTCTGCAACGGCGAGATGCAGGCGAGCGCGCCCACTTTCAGGATGTCGCGCAGCAACTCCCACCGCAGCGGCGTCGCGCGCACCGACAGCCGGACCCGCGAGCGGCTCGATCTCAGGTAGGCATACAGGTACATCGTGTCCAGTGCGTAAGCGACCACCTGCCCGGCCGCGACGCCGGCCATGCCCAGCCGCGGAAACGGCCCCCAGCCAAGCCCGAGCGCGCCGCCCACCAGAACCTGCAGCACGGAGACCGTGAGGAAAGTCGCCGAGGGTACCGGCATGTTCCCCGAGCCGCGGATCACCGACGCGAAAGTATTCATGAGCCAGACCCCGATCGACCCGATGAACGCGATGTTCGAGTAGGCGATTGCCTGCGCCGGCGCCTCGTCGCGGCCGCCAAGCGCCGCAAACACGGCGGGGCCGAAGGCGAGCATCAGCGTGGTGTACAACGCTCCCGC
>JANYII010000168.1 GCA_025358705.1 Betaproteobacteria bacterium
CCGCCTCGCAGCGCATCGAGGACCTGCGCGCCATTCCCTGGGTATTCAGCTGGAGCCTGTGCCGCCTGATGCTGCCGGGCTGGTACGGCTTTGGCGTCGCAGTGGAATCATGGTGCGCGGAGAGGCCGGACGGCATGAAAATCCTGGGCGAGATGTACCGCGACTGGCTGTTCTTTCGCACCGTCATCTCCAACATGGAAATGGTGCTGGCCAAGAGCGACCTCGCCGTGGCGTCGCGCTACGCGAATCTGGTCCCGGACGCCGCGTTGCGCGACGCGGTATTCGGCCGCATCCGCGACGAATGGCAGCGCACGGTGCGCGCAGTGCAATCAATCACCGGCCAGCAAACGCTCCTCGCCGACAACCCCGTGCTCGCGCGCTCCATCCGCGACCGCCTGCCCTACCTGGATCCGCTGAATCACCTGCAGCTGGAGCTGTTGCGGCGCCACCGCAGCGGCCAGTCGGACGACCGCGTGCAGCGCGGCATCCACCTCACCATCAACGGTATCGCCGCCGGTCTGCGCAACAGCGGCTGAAGAGTTTGCTACTTGACGTCGAGCAACTCGACGTCGAACACCAGCGTCGCGTTCGGCGGGATTACGCCGCCCGCGCCGCGCGCGCCATAGCCCATCTCCGACGGAATCACGAGCGTACGCTTGCCGCCCACCTTCATGCCGGCCACGCCTTCGTCCCAACCCTTGATGACCCGCCCACCGCCCAGAGGAAACGAAAACGGCCCGCGGCCGATCGAACTGTCGAACTGCTTGCCGCGCTGCTTTTCTGCCTTGGGTTCGAACAACCAGCCGGTGTAGTTGACCTCGACCGTCTTGCCAGCGACGGCTTCCTTGCCCTTGCCGACGACGGTGTCGGTCTTGACGAGGTCAGCGGCATGAACGAACGAAAAGTTCATCGCGAGCAGTAAAACAAGCGGGGATTTCATGATGCCTTTCGCATGAATTGAACGTGAAGGATGCGAAGCATGCCTGCTCGCGCCGGGGCTGGTCAACAGTAGCCGTAGCGGGAGCAGCATAGTATGATTTAGTCATACTCGCCTGAAGGAACCTGCCCGATGAGCGCCGCCGTCAAGAAAACCATCTCGCTCCCCGCTGAACTTGCGCGGAATGCCGAAGCGCTGGCCCGCGCCGAGGGCAAGACCCTGAGCGGCGTCATCCAGGACGCGCTTCGTCAGGCCGGCATCGAGCGACGCCTGCAGGAACTGCGCGGGCTGCAAGGCTATTGGAGCCGCAAGGCTCGCGACAAAGGCATCCTCACGGAAAAAGACCTCGCCCGCTACCTTCGCGCCTGAGGGGCACGGGTGCGGGTCGTATTCGACACCAACATCCTGGTCTCCGCGCTGGTATTTCCGGGCGGACAGGGCGAGGCTGCCCTGCGCCGGATCATCGAGGAGATCGATCAACTTGTCCTGTCGCGGCCGATTCTCGATGAATTGCTTGACGTGCTCGGGCGAAAATTCGCGCGCGACGCCGAAGAATTGGCGCATGTGGCCGTATTTTTGTCGG
Organism: Betaproteobacteria bacterium; assembly: GCA_025358705.1. Classification (GTDB taxonomy): domain Bacteria; phylum Pseudomonadota; class Gammaproteobacteria; order Burkholderiales; family SG8-39; genus RBG-16-66-20. Next base: position 1,521 of record JANYII010000168.1, read on the forward strand.
AACTTTCCGTGATGGTCGTTCCGAAGCGCCGCCTTCGCGTCGTGAAGGATGAACCCGATAATCGTATTATCGAGTGCGCGGTCGCCGGACACGCCAAAGCAATCGTGACGGGCGACAAGGCATTGCTTGCGCTAAAGCACTATGAAGGTACCCGCATTCTGGCGCTGCGCGAATATCTGGAAAATGCATGACAGTTCCAGGCAACGCCGCCCATACCCCGATGATGCAGCAGTACCTGCGCCTCAAGGCGCAGCATCCGGACATCCTGATGTTCTACCGGATGGGGGATTTCTACGAACTCTTCTACGACGACGCCGAAAAGGGCTCGCGGCTGCTCGACCTCACGCTGACCACGCGCGGCCAGTCGGCGGGTTCGCCGATCAGGATGGCGGGCGTGCCGGTGCATTCGGTGGAGCAGTACCTCGCGAAGCTCGTGAAGATGGGCGAGTCGGTGGCGATCTGCGAGCAGGTCGGCGATGTCGCCACCGCCAAGGGCCCGGTCGACCGCGAAGTAACGCGCATCGTCACGCCAGGAACGCTCACCGACCCGGCGCTGCTCAATGAGAAGGCTGAGAATATTTTGTTGTCTGTTTTTAAAGACAAATCTTCAGTAGGACTCGCATGGCTCTCCCTGGCCAGCGGGGAACTGCGCGTCGCCGAAGTGGCGCCGCAGGCCCTGGACAATGAGCTGCGCCGCATCGCGCCCGCGGAAATACTTGCAGCGGACGGGCTGGAACTGCCGGGCTACACCGTGACGCGGCTGCCAGCCTGGCAGTTCGAGTTCGAGACCGGTCGCCGGAGACTGCTCGAGCAACTGGGCGCCTCGACCCTGGCCGGGTTCGGCGCCGAGGATCTGGAGCCCGCGATCGCGGCCTGCGGCGCGCTGCTCGAATACGCGAAGAAGACGCAAGGCCAGGCGCTTGCCCACGTCAGCTCGGTGCGCGCCGAGCGCGCCGGCGAGTACCTGCGCATGGACGCGGATACGCGCCGCAACCTGGAAATCACGGAAACGCTGCGCGGCGAACCCGAACCCACGCTCTTTTCGCTGCTCGACGAGTGCGTCACCGGCATGGGCAGCCGCCTGCTGCGCCACTGGCTGCACCACCCGCTCAGGGACCAGACTGTTCTGGTTTCCCGTCACGAAGCTGTTGAAGTGCTTTCCGGGGGAAATCAAATCAACACGGTTCTGCGCCGCTTCGCCGACATCGAGCGGATCGCGTCACGCATCGCGCTGAAGAACGCGCGCCCGCGCGACCTTTCCGGCCTGCGCGAGAGCCTGGAACTGCTTGCCGGGTTGAGATCTGTCGTTCCTTCTACGACTGAACTGCTGAAGAAACTCCAGGAACAACTGCAAACTCCTGAGCAGTGCACGGCCATCCTCGTCTCCGCCATTGCCACCGAACCCTCCGCGATGCTGCGCGACGGCGGCGTGATCGCAGATGGCCATTCCGCCGAACTGGATGAGTTGCGGGGATTGCAGACCAATGCGAATGAATTCCTGGTTGCCCTGGAGAAAAAAGAGAAAGAACGTACCGGCATCGCCAACCTGCGCGTTGCCTACAACCATGTCCACGGCTACTACATCGAGGTCACCAACTCCCAGGTGGAGAAGGTCCCGGACGACTATCGCCGCCGCCAGACGCTGAAGAACGCCGAGCGCTACATCACGCCGGAACTCAAGGTCTTCGAGGACAAGGCCCTCTCGGCGCGCGACCGCGCCCTCGCGCTGGAGAAAACGCTATATGACGCGGTACTCGAGGATCTGGCCCCGCACGTAAAAACCCTGCAGGCCATTGCACGCGCCCTGGCGCAACTGGACGTCCTGTGCTGCTTTGCAGGTATCGCAGAGAGGAGAAATTACTCCCGCCCGGTTTTCACGAGCGAGATTTCGATTGAGATAACCGGGGGCAGGCATCCTGTCGTCGAAGCCCGCATCGACAGTTTCATCGCGAACGACTGCCGGCTTTCCCCCGCGCGCCAGCTCCTGCTGATCACGGGCCCCAACATGGGCGGCAAGTCCACCTACATGCGCCAGATCGCTCTGATCGCGCTGCTAGCGCACACCGGCTGCTTCGTGCCGGCACGTAAAGCACGCATCGGACCGATCGACCAGATCTACACGCGCGTCGGCGCCTCAGACGACCTGGCCGGCGGCCGCTCGACCTTCATGGTGGAAATGACCGAGAGCGCCAACATCCTGCACAACGCGACGCCCTCCAGCCTGGTGCTGATGGACGAGATCGGCCGCGGTACCTCCACCTTCGACGGCCTGGCGCTCGCCTGGGCGATC
>JANYII010000171.1 GCA_025358705.1 Betaproteobacteria bacterium
GAGGAGAAGAACTTCACCGCCTCGTCGCGCGGCATTTCCTTTCGGTGCACCGGAAGATCGCGCTTTACGATTTCCGTCATCTTTTTTTCTATCAAATTCAAATCTTCAGGAGTAAACGGCCGCTTGTAGGCGAAGTCGTAGAAGAAGCCGTTCTCGATCACCGGGCCGATGGTGACCTGCGCCCCGGGAAACAGCTCCTGGACCGCCTGCGCCATCAGGTGCGAGGTCGAATGACGCAGGATGTCCAGCGCCTCCGGACTCTTGCCCGTGACGATGGCGAGATCGGCGTCGGACTCGATGCGGAAGCTCGTGTCGACGAGCTTGCCGTTCACCTTTCCCGCAAGCGCCGCGCGCGCGAGGCCAGCGCCGATGGATTGGGCCACTTCCGCAACGGTGACCGGGCCTGGAAAGCCCTTCACCGTGCCGTCGGGCAGTTTTATGTTTATCAAGATGTTGGTAGGCGCGATTGGACTCGAACCAACGACCCCCACCATGTCAAGGTGGTGCTCTAACCAGCTGAGCTACGCGCCTGCAAAAAACGCGAATTTTACCGGATTAGTCCTTGTATCCCTCGAATTCGAAGTAGAGCTTGAGCTCGTCGCCGATCGCCGGGATGCCGTATTTCATGCCGAATTCCGAACGCTTCAGCGTCGCCGAGGCGTTGCCGCCGCACATGGGCTTCTTGCTTACCGGATGGTCCTTGCACACCCAGCGCTCGACTTTCAGCACAAGCGGCTTGGTGACACCGACCAGCGTCAGGTTGCCCGCAATTTCGACGGGATTCTCACCCGCGAACTTGACGCCGGTGGACTTGAACGTCATGCGCGGGAACTCCGCGACGTTGAAGAAATCCGCCGTGCGCAGGTGGTCGTTGCGGGCACGCGGCCGGGCACCCTTGTCGTTGTCGCCGGTGTTGATCGACGCCGTTTCCACCGTCAGTTCCACCGACCCGGTTTTTGCCGCGTGGTCCAGGGTGAACTTGCCGCTGGATTTCTCGAAGCTGCCCCGCATCGTCGAGACGCCGAGGTGGTCGACCTCGAAGTACGGATAGGTGTGGTACGGGTCGAGCGTGTAGTTCTCCGGCGCCGCCATCACCGCCAGCGGCAGCGCCATTGCAAGCATGCCAAGTGCTTTCGTTTTCATGCATTCCTCTCAGAGATTTTGACTACAGGAAAAAACTCAGCCGGATGCTCCACGGCTCGCCATCCATGCTAGCACCCATGCCCCAACGGCAGGCGCAGCCGCGTAGAGCGCGGCGACGACGGCTTGAATCCACGCCGCGGCTTTTGGCAGCGGCAGTCGCACCAGCACCGGCACCAGCGCCAGCGCTGCCAGCGCATACCAGGGGAACTGACCGGTGAGCATCGCACCCGCAGCCACCAGGCTCGCGACCACTCCCGCTGTCAGAGTCAGAGTGGTCCCAGGCACCACGCGCGGTCCGAAAATCATGCCGAGCAGCAGGAACGCGCCGCAACCGGCACCCAGGCCCATGCCGTACTGGCCGAGCAGCGCGGAGGCCCCCAGAACCGCGCCGACCCCGGCGCCCAGTCCCAGGCCCAGCCCCGCGGCGCCCGCGCGCAGCCCATCGCTGTGCAGCGCGACGCTGAAAGACACAGTCCAGATCATGAACAGCGACAATCCCGCACCATAGAGCGCGAGATCAACGCCTGTCTTCTGTTTCAGCAGGTTCAGGAACACCCATCCGCCGGCCGCCGCGAACACCGCGCCCAGCACCGGGCCGCTCGCGCGCGTCGGCTTGAACGCCAGGTCGGCGATGATGCCGAACACCGGCGCCGCCACCGCCACCAGAACCAGCTTGCGCTTGGAGTCCAGGGACTCGAGCGTGAAGTCGCCGACCAGGTACACCGTGGCGAAAAATCCTGCCGCGGCCGCCAGGCCCCCGAGCCGCAACGGGAACAGCAAGCCCGCGACCAGGAGGCCTGCAAGGAATGGTGCAAGGCTCGACTGCACCGCCGGATTGCCGAGCAGTTCCTGCATGATCTATCCCCTCCCCACGCGAATGACACCGGAGACTTCCTTCACGGCCGCGAAGGCGCGCCGCAGGTGCGCGACATCCGCCACCTCGAAGCTGAAGCGCATGTACGCGAGGTCGCTGCGGCTTTGCGTGCGCACCGCGGTGACGTTGATGCGCTCGCGCGCGAGCGCCTCGCCGACATCGCGCAGCAGGCCCTGGCGGTCGGACGCCGTCACCAGGACATCCACCGGGTACGCGGCGGCGGATGGCGCCCCCGCTTTTGTTCCCCACTTTGCATCGATCATCCGCTCGGGACTGCGCTCGGCCAAGCGCTTCAGGCTCGTGCAGTCCTCGCGGTGCACCGTGACACCCTTGCCGCGAGTGATGAAGCCGCGCACCGGGTCGGGCGGCACCGGCTTGCAGCACTTGGCGAGCTGCGTCATCAACCGGTCCACGCCCACGACGAGGATGCCACCGTCCGAAACGGACTTTGGTTTTGTTCTCTTTGCTTTCCCGGGTTCAATTTCTTTCGGAGGAAGAGCAACAGACCCCACCAGTTCACGCAACGCCACCTGCAGCTGGCGCAGGTTCACCTCGTCGCGCGCCACCGCGGCGAACAGTTCATCGTGCTTGGCGAAGCCGAGCTTCTGCGCGAGCTGCTCGAGGTTGGCCTGCATCGCGCCTTCGCGCCGCTGCTCCTTCTCCACCGTCGCGCGGCCCTGCGCGACGGTCTGCGCGAGCTGCCGGGCGTTGAACCACTGCCGCACCTTGCCGCGCGCGCGGTGGCTCTTGAGGAAACCGAGCGCCGGGTTCAGCCAGTCGCGTGAAGGACCAGCCCCGTGCGGCCCGCCGCCTTTCGCGGCGATAATTTCCACGCGCTGGCCACTCTGCAACGGCGTATCCAGCGGCACCATGTGGCCATCGACTTTCGCGCCGCGGCAGCGGTGGCCGAGATCAGTATGCAGCGTGTAGGCGAAGTCCACCGGCGTCGCGCCGGCGGGCAGGTCGAGCACCTTGCCTTGCGGCGTGATGACGTAGATCGTGTCGTCTAGCGACGCTTTCTTCGTCTTCTCCGCCCATCCCGTGCCGTCGGCGACTTCATCGCGCCACGCCAGCAGCTCACGCAGCCACGCGATCTTGTTGTCGAAGACGAGGTCGGTCCTCGCGAGGGCCCGTGGGCCGGAGCTTTCCTTGTAGCGCCAGTGCGCCGCGATGCCGAACTCGGCCTGGCGGTGCATTTCCTCGGTCCGGATCTGCACTTCCAACGTGCGCCCGCCGGGCCCGATCACCGCGGTGTGCAGCGACTGGTAGTTGTTGCCCTTGGGCCGCGAGATGTAGTCGTCGAACTCCTTCGGAATCGGCTCCCACAGGTCGTGCACGACGCCCAGCACGCTGTAGCACTCCGCCGGCGCGGGCACGATGACGCGCAGCGCGCGCACGTCGTGCACGTCGGAGAAGTCGAGCTGCTTGGTGCGCATCTTGTTCCAGATGGAATAGATGTGCTTCGGGCGCCCGGTAACCTCGGCCTGCAAGCCGATTTTCTTAAGTTCGCTTCCAAGTACTTCGATGGCGCTGGCAATGTAGCGTTCGCGCTCGGCGCGCTTCTGGTCCAGCATCTGCGCGATCTTCTTGTACAGCTCTGGCTCGATGTAGCGGAACGACAGGTCTTCCAGCTCCCACTTGAGCTGCCAGACGCCGAGGCGGTTGGCGAGCGGCGAGTAGATGTCTAGCGATTCGCGCGCGTAGGCCTTCCTCTCGTCCGAAGGATTTTTGGCGAACCAGCGCAGCGTCTGGGTGCGCGAGGCGAGCCGGATCAGGACCACGCGGATGTCCTCGACCATGCCGAGCACCATCTTGCGCAGGATCTCGTTCTGTTCGCCGGCCGAGGCGCGCGTCAGCACGCGCAGTTTGTAGAGCTTTTCGACGCCGGCGGCGAGCCCGGCAATCTCCTCGCCGAATTCCGCCTTCAGCAGTTCGGGATCGGAGAGCAGCTTCGGCACCGCGAACAGCACGCCAGCCGCCTGCGCTGCCGGATCGACGCTGATCGCGGCGAGATTCGCGGCCAGGCCGAGCGCGTGCGGCCATACCGGCTCGCCGGTGGACAGCAATTGCCCCTCGTAGAGCGGCCGCGCGAAGGCGAGCGCTCTTTCGATCAGGGCATCATTCGGCCGAAGCTGTACGACGGAAACCATGCTGCTATTGTACTGACGACATGGGCTGGCTCAGAGACTGGAAGCGCAAGCGCGTGCTCGAGAAGCACCGCATCGACGATGCGTTGTGGCGGCGAGCACAGAAGCACCTGCCTTTCCTGCGCGGACTGTCTGCGGACGAAGAACGGCGGCTTAAGGATTTCGCCGTCCTGTTCCTTGCCGAGAAACAGCTCACGCCGGTGCACGGGCTTTCCCTGTCCGAGGATGACCGCGTCGAGATCGCGCTGCAGGCCTGCCTGCCGGTGCTCGAGCTCGGCCTGGACTGGTACGACGGCTGGGTCGGCATCGTGGTGCACCCGTCGGACTTCCACGTGCAGCGCAAGGAGACTGGCGAGGACGGCGTGGTGCATGAATGGAACGACGAGCTGGCGGGCGAATCCTGGCCCGGCGGGCCGGTAGTGCTGTCCTGGGAAGCGCTGGATGACTCCGGCTCGGTCGCCGAAGGCGGCGCGAACATCGTGATCCATGAATTCGCGCACAAGCTCGACATGATGGCGGGCGAAGCCGACGGCGTGCCGCCGCTGCCCACCCGCGAAGCACGCGAGCATTGGATCAAAGTGTTCGACGCCGAATTCGACCGCTTCTGCAAATCGGTCGACGCGGGCCAGGATACGTTTCTCGATCCGTACGCCGCGGAGCACGAAGCCGAATTCTTCGCGGTCGCGAGCGAGGCTTTTTTCGAATCGCCGAACGCATTGAGGGGAGACTATCCGCGCCTCTATGAACTGTTCACCGGCTTCTACAAGCAGGATCCGGCAAGGCGCCTGAGCTCATGAAGACACTGCTGATCGTCTATCACACGGGCGGCGTGAAGACCGCGAAGATGGCCGAGGCAGTGGAGCGCGGCGCGCGGACCGACGCTGGCGTGAACGTGATCGTCAAGCGCTGCGCCGACGCCGGGCCCGAAGATGTGCTGGCCGCGGACGGGCTGATCCTCGGCACGCCGGAGAACTTCGGCTACATGTCGGGGATGATGAAGGACTTCCTAGAACGCGTGTTCTATGCCTGCGAAGGCAAGGTCAACGGCCGGCCCTGGGCCCTGTTCGTCGGCGCGGGACAGGACGGCAGCGGCGCGGTCAGTTCCGTGGAACGGATCGTTCTCGGGCTCAGGCTGGAAAAGAAATCGGAGCCGGTGATCTGCCTGAAGGAACTTACGCCGGAAATTCTCGGGCGCTGCGAAGAACTCGGCGCCGCCTTCGCCGCCGGGCTGGCGCTCGGCGTGTTCTAAAAAATCGGGCTCTGACCCCGATTTCCTTACAGCACCAGTTCGGATCCTTCCGCAGGCGCTTCGCAGATCACGTTCGACCCGAGCCGCGCGAGCTCCTTGCGCGTTTCGTCGAGTTTCAGGTCGATGTCCGCGTCGGTCTGGTCCGGATCGTGGTGGAAGAGATGCAAGCGCTTCACTTCGGCGCGCGCCGCGAGGTCGGCCACCTGGCTGACGCAGGAATGGCCCCAGTCAACCTTCGACGGGTACTCGTGGTCGCGGTAGGTGGTGTCGGTAATCAGCACGTCGGCGCGGCGCACGAAATCGGCGAGCCGCTCGACGTAGCGCGCGTCGTGGCGCGGATCGGTGGGCAGGTAGAGCTCGTTGTCGGTGATGTAGCAGATGGTGCGGTCGCGGCAGATGAGCTTGTAGCCCAGGCAGTACCCCGGATGGCGCAGCAGCATCGTGTCGATGCGCACCGGCCCGAATTCGAGCGTCTCCTCGCGCAGATCGCGGAACATGATGCGCGCGCCGAATTCGCGGATGGTGACGGGAAAATAGACGCTCTCCATCTGCGCGCTGATGGCGCGCTCGATGGTCAGGTTGCCCTGGTAGGGGCCGAAGATCTCGACCTGGTTGCCACGCGCGTACAGCGGTGCGAAGAACGGCACTGTGTTGATGTGGTCCCAGTGCGTGTGCGAGATGAAAACGCGCGCGGACAGGCGCTCGCCGGCACTCGCCATCACGCGGTCCGAGAGTTTCTTGATACCGGAACCGCAGTCGAAGACATAGAGCGGCTCGCCGCTTACCTCGACGCTGACGCAGGGCGTATTGCCGCCATAGCGCGTGTACGCGTCGCCCGGAACCGGCAGCGTGCCGTGCACGCCCCAGTAGTGCACCGCGAGCTTGTCCGAGACCATCTCGTTGATGGACTGCAGGAAGGTTTCGCGCTTGATCGGCTTCGTGATGTAGCCGTCGGCGCCCATCTCCTTCGCGCGCCGGCGGTCGAAGTCGTAGCTCTTGGCCGACAGGATCACGATCTTCATCGCCGCGAGCTCGGGACGCCGGCGCAGCTCGCGCGTCAGCTCGAAGCCGTCCATCACCGGCATCATCAGGTCGGTGATCACGCAGTCGGGCCGCGCGTCCGGGATGTCCCGCACCGCGCCGGTGCTGGAGGCGCGCACCACGACCTCGTGCCCGGCGTCAGTCAGCAGGCGCGAAACAAGCGCCAGCGTGTCGGGGTCGTCGTCGACGAGGAAGAACTTCATTGGTTCGATAATTTTAGCAGCGAGGTGTGCCGCGCTGTCATCCGATACACTCGCCACAGCCATGCAGGCCAGCATATATATCGACGGCAACGCGATACCGCCCTCCGCGTTCGAAGACGCGGTGCTGCGCGCGGCGGGGGGATTCGAGCACCTGGGGGTGCGCGAAGGCGATGTGGTCTGCCTGATGCTTCGCAACAGCCCCGCCTTCATCGAAGCCATCTTCGGGGCCCGGCGCCTGGGCGCCTATACCTGCCCGATCAACTGGCATTTCAAGGCCGACGAGGCCGGCTGGATCCTGCGCGACAGCGGCGCCAGGGTACTGGTGATCGAGTCCGATCTGCTGGTGCAGATCGACGGCGCCATTCCGCAGGGGGTGGCCGTCGTGGAGGCCGATACCCGGATATGGCGTGATTGGCTGGCCTTGCACCCTCGTCATGCTGGTCCGGAGTGCACGGCGCGCTATTCGATGCCCTACACCTCCGGCACCACCGGGCGACCAAAGGGCGTGCGCCGCATCGCGCCCTCGCCCGCCGACGCGGCGCGCTCGGCCAGCGTGCTATCGGACAACGTCAGGCGCGTCTATGGGCTCGAACCCGGCGTGCGCGCGCTGCTCTCCGCGCCGCTGTACCACAGTGCGCCCAACATGTACGCGACGCAGGCCGTGCTGCTCGGCGCCACGCTGTTCCTCGAGTCCAGGTTCGATGCGGAGCGTACACTGGCGCTAATCGAAAAGGAACGCATCGACCGCGCGTACCTCGTGCCGACGATGTTCTCCCGCATGCTCAAGCTGCCGGAAGAAGTGAAGCGCCGCTACGATCTTTCCTCGATGCAGTTCGTGCTCAGCATGGGCTCGACCTGCGCGCCGGAAGTGAAGCGCGCGATGATCGAATGGTGGGGACCGGTGATCCACGAGAGCTACGCGGCGAGCGAACTCGGCATGGTCACCTTCATCAGCGCCGCCGAGGCGCTCGAGCGGCCCGGCTCGGCCGGGCGCGCGATCCCGGGCGTGCGCGTGGAAATCCTCGATTCGGACGGCCGCGAGTTGCCGCCGCGCTCGACCGGCCTGATCTACGCGCGCCAGCCCGGGTACTCCGACTTCACCTACAACAACAACGACAAGGCGCGGCGCGAGCTGGAGCGCGACGGCCTGTGGACGCTGGGCGACATGGGCTGGCTGGACGAAGACGGCTACCTCTATCTCTCCGACCGCGCCGTGGACATGGTGATCTCCGGCGGCGTCAACATCTACCCGGCGGAAATCGAGGCCGCCCTCATCGTCATGCCGGGCGTGGCCGATTGCGCGGTGTTCGGCATTCCCGACGCGGAATTCGGCGAATCGCTCGCCGCCGCAGTGCAGACGCAGGAAGGTTTTGTTCTTACTCAGGATCTTGTCAAGCACTGGCTGGCGGACAAAATCGCCAACTACAAAGTTCCCCGCCTGATCGCTTTCCACGACCAACTCCCGCGCGAAGACAGCGGCAAGATCTTCAAGCGCAAATTGCGCGCGCCGTACTGGGAAAAAACCGGGAGGAAGATTTAGGACTGCCTCAGTTCGCGGTAATGCCGCGCGTCTTGATGAGGCGCGCGAAGCGCGGCACCTCGCTGGCGATGAACTTTCCCGCATCCTCGGGCGATGTGATGAGCGACTCGAATGCCTGCGCTTCGAACTTCGCCCGCACGTCCGCCGAGTTCAGCACTTGCCGGAGCGCCGCGTTCAGGCGGCCCACCAGTTCCGGCGGAGTGCCCGCCGGCGCGAGCAGCACCAGCCATTGCGAGAACTGGAAGTCCTTCAGGCCCGCCTCGCGCAGCGTCGGCACCTCGGGCAGCAGTGGCGAGCGCGCGATCCCGGTGACCGCGAGCGCGCGCAGGGTGCCCGCCTTGACGTGCGGCAGCGCCGCCGCCAGGGTCGGGAAGCTCAGGTCGACCTGGCCCGAGAGCGTATCCAGCACTGCCGGGCCGCCGCCGCGGTACGGAATATGGACGACGAAAATGCCGGTCGCATCCTTGAACATCTCAGTGCACAGGTGGAACGTCGTGCCGACGCCGGCGGAGGCATAGCTCAGCTTGCCGGGATTGGCGCGCGCCAGCTGCACCAGGTCGTCGACCTTTCTCGCCGGGGAACGCGGCGGCACCACCAGGATATGCGGCGAGGTCGCCACCATGCCGATCGGCGCGAAATCGCGCACCGGGTCCCAGGGCAGCTTGTCGAACAGGCTCTGGTTGGTGACCAGCGGAATCGTGTTCAGCACCAGGGTGTAGCCGTCCGGCGCGGCGCGCGCCGCGGCCTCCATGCCGATATTGCCCGACGCCCCGGAGCGGTTGTCGATGACGACGCGCGTTCCCAACTGCGCGCCGAGCGGCTCGGCGATGAGCCGCGCGGTGATATCGACGCTGCCGCCCGGCGGGAACGGCGAGATCAGCCTGATCGGCTGGCTGGGATAGGTCTGCGCCGCCGCGGAAAATCCCAGCGAAATCGCCAGCAGCGCGAACCAGTTCCTCACAGATGAATATCATAGCGGCTATGCCACCTCCCGAGCGGCACCACCGCGCGCCGTCGCGTCCGCTGCCCGCCGGCGCCGCGGATTGCCACATGCACGTTTTCGGCCCGTTCGGGCGTTTTCCGCTCGCGGCCGAGCGCGCCTATTCCGTTCCCGAAGCTTCGCTCGCGGAACACGAGCGCATGAAACGCGCGGTCGGCCTTGAGCGCACCGTGCTCGTCCAGGCAAGCGGCCACGGCACCGACAATCGCGCCCTGCTCGCGGCGCTCGCGCAACTTGGCCCGCGCGGACGCGCGGTCGCGGTGGTCGAACTCGAGACGCCCGCGCGCGAGCTCGAATCGATGCACGCCGCCGGCGTGCGCGGCCTGCGGCTCAATTTCCAGACGCTGCGCGAGCGCTATGCAGGCAACGCAGGATCGTGGCTGGCGAAATTCGAACGCCTGGCGGAGCCATACGGCTGGCACCTGCAGCTATTCTGCGGCGCCGACCTCCTGGCCGAGCTGGAGCCGGCGCTGGTGAAATCGAAGACGAATATCGTCATCGACCACATGGGCCTGCCCGACGCCGCCAAGGGTGTGGCGCAGCCGGAATTCCAGCTGGTATTGCGGCTGCTGGGTTCGAACAACGTCTGGGTCAAGCTTGCCGGCGCCGACCGCATCACGCGCAGCACCGGAAACCTGCGCGACGCCATTCCTTTCATGCAGGCACTCGCGTCGACCGCACCGGACCGACTCGTGTGGGGCTCCGACTGGCCGAACATCGGCTTTCATTCCCGCAAAGCCGTGCCCGACGCTGAAATTCTTCCCTACCGCGAACTCGATGCCGGGGAACTGCTGGATGTTTTTGCCGAGGCGATTCCAGGCGCCGAAATTCAACGCGCCATCCTTTCCGATAACCCCAAACGGCTTTACACCTTCGAACGCTAGGTTCAGCCCTTGGCGGCCTGCCAGCGATCGAGCTTCGAGCGCGCATTGTTGCTGGCGGGATCCATCGCCTGATCGTGGCGAGCCGGCACCTTGGCGGTGAGCTCGATGACGTAGCCGTTCGGATCGCGAAAGTAGATCGAGTGGATGAAACCGTGATCGGAGATGCCGCGCGTCTCGACGCCGGCGGCCTTGCCCTTGGCTAGCATCCGGTCGATCACATCGCGCTCGACTTCGAGGGCGATGTGCAGGTCGTAGTCGTGCTGCTTCTTGAATTCGAAGGGCATGTCCGGCGCCTCGAAGAACGCCAGGCAGGAGCCGTCGTCCATCCGGTAGAACGTGTGCAGCGTCTGCGTCTTGCGCCCGCTCATGGTCTCGCTGATTTCCAGCGTGTGCGACAGCGGCAGGCCGAGGAAGTCCTCATAGAACCTGCGCGTCTCTTCCGAGTCGCGGCAGCGGTAGGCGTTGTGGTGCAAACCCTTGATCATGACAACCCGCGAGCGGGTTCCTTTCTCATACCTTTTCGAACGGCCCTTTCAACGATGCGGTGAAGCCGTCGATGACCTCGAAGGTCTTCTGCCAGCTCTTCAGTTTCCGCATGTTCCCGAGCCAGCGCTTGATGTTCGGATAGCCGGAGAGGTCGGAGCCGATCACTGCGGCCGTGTTCACGAACGACGCGCCGTAGTAGTCGGCGATGGTGATCTGGCTGCCGCAGAGGTACTCGTTCTTGCCGAGCATGTGCTTGTCGAGCACCGACAGCCATCCCGAGGCGCGCTCCTTCGCCCAGGCGAGCGTGCCTTTCTGCAGATCGTCGCTCGGACGCTTGTGATGCGGGAAAGCCTGCGGGTAGACCAGTCCGTAGCAGAGGTCGCGATTAAGCTGGGTGTTAATCCAGTCAATGCGCTCGTTGACCCGCGCGCGCTCCTTCAGTCCCTCCGGGTAGAGCGGCGACTTGGTCTTGACCGCGAGGTACTTGAGAATGGTCGCGGATTCGGTAAGCCGAAAGTCGCCGTCTTCGAGCACCGGCACCTGCCGGTTCGGGTTGACGCCCTCGGCGAACGGCGGCTGGTAGTGCTCGCCTGTGAAAAGGTCGACGACCTGGAAATCGATCTTCAGGCCGTTCTCGGCCGCGAACAGCATCAGCGGACGGCTGGTCGTGGACGCCGGGTGATAGTAGATCTTCATGGCAAGCGCTCCTCTCTCCTGGATAACCGGCTAATCATATTCCTCGTTCCGAGCAGGCGCCATATGGACGCTACGCCGCGCCAGAGTTTCGGCAACAGCCAGATAAGCAGCAGCACGAACAGCAGCAGCGCGCCGAGGAACACGATCGGGTAATGGAACGCAAACCAGATTCCCCCGAGCACCATCACGTCCTCCGAAAAGGACGCGCCCCAGTTCGAAAACGGTTCGGGCGACGTGTTCAGGATCGCGCGGCCGCCCGCCTTGGCGAAATGCGTGCCCGCCGTGAGCGTCCCGCCGAGCAGCCCCGCCGCCACCGTCAGCGCGCTCAGGCTGTCGCCCGTCGCGCCCGCCGCAAGCAGCGCTCCTGCGGGAATGCGGATGAACGTATGCAGCGCATCCCAGGCGCTGTCGATGCCGGGCACCTTGTCGACGAGGAACTCCATCACCAGCAGGAAGCCCGCGGCGCCGATGACCCACGGGTGCTGAAGCACTTCGAGCCCCGGCGGCAGGTCCACATAACCGAGATAGCCCGCCAGGCCCGCGGAAAACACGACGAAATACAGCCGCAGTCCGCTCGCCCAGGCGAGCAGCGAAGCCAGGACAACGCCCTGAAAAATTTGCGGATCGAATGACATCGGATCGATACTATTGCACATGGCCGACAACGTTCTCGAACAGGCGGTGAAGGGCTGGGCGCGCACGGCGCCGGCGCGCACCACGGAACTCGCCACCGACAAGGCCGGCTTCGGCCATTTCTGGCAGCGCTCGACGGAATTGCTTGCGCGCCTGCCCGCCAAGCCGAAGCGCAATGCGGACGAGGCGGCGGCGGCGGCGGAAGTGCTGGCGCTGGCGCGCGAGTCGCGCACCCGCTTCATGCGCGCGCATGCGCGCGGCGTGTACGACACGCTTACCGCGGCGCGCAAAAGATACGTGCGCGTGGATGAATTGTGCGAGCGCGCAGCGACGGAATATCCGGGGCTGGTGCCAAACGAGAAGGACCTCGCGCGCGAGTCCGGCATCGCGCAGGGCGAGAAAGACGGGCTGGAGGTCGATCAGGGAATTTTCCTGTCGCAGGTTCTGGGCGAGCCCCTGTCCGGGGCGCACTTGTGCCACGCCATGCTGCTGCCGAGGGCGGATTCGCGTGAACTTTTGCCGGATTTCATGAAGACCGGAAATGCGAAATTTGCCGGGGCGAGCCTCGAGCGCCAGGGCAAGGCCTCCGTCCTGACGATGAGCAATCCCCGGTACCTGAATGCCGAGGACGAAACGACGCTGGCGGGCCTGGAGACCGCGATCGACCTCGCGCTGCTCGATCCGCAGACCGAGGTCTGCGTGCTGCGCGGCGACACGGTCACGCACACCAAGCACGCGGGCAAGCGCCTGTTCGGGGCCGGAATCAACCTGACGCACCTCTACCAGGGAAAGATCCGGCTGCTGTGGTACCTGATCCGGGACCTGGGCCTGGTCAACAAGCTCTACCGCGGGCTCGCGCTGCCGGACGTATCGCCCGAGGAAGACTCCATCGAGAAACTCTGGATCGCCGCGGTTGAAGGATTCGCCATCGGCGGCCACTGCCAACTCCTGTTAACGATTGATCAGGTGATCGCGGCGAAGGATTCGTACATGACGTTGCCCGCGCGCAAGGAAGGCATCATCCCGGGCGCCGCCAACCTGCGCCTGGCGCGCCATGTCGGCGACCGCATCGCGCGCCAGGCGATTCTCGCCGAGCGGCGCATCGACTGCGCCAGCGCGGAGGGCCGCCTGATCTGCGACTACATTGTGGCGCCTGACGCGATGGATTTCGAGATCGACCGCCTCGTCGGGCACGTGACCGGCTCGGGCATGGTCAGCGCAGCCGGCAACCGGCGCGCCCTTCGCATCAGCGAAGAACCGCTGGACGCTTTCCGGCGCTACATGGCGGTGTACGCGCGGGAGCAGGCACATTGCCACTTCAGCCCGGCGCTGATCGCCAACCTCGAGAAGCACTGGGACGCGGCGAACCGCAAGGCCTAGCTAGGACAGCAGAAAATCCCGGACCAGCTTGATCTGGTCTTCATGCATCAGCGTTGGCGCATGGCCGACGCCGGCAATCTCCTCTACCTTCGCCTTCGGCCCGCGCTGCGCCATCTTGTCGCAGGTATCGCGCGCCAACAGGTCCGATTGCGCGCCGCGCAGCACCAGGGTCGGGCAGCGGATTGCATCCCACAGCGGCCAGAGTTCGAGGTCCTTCTCCGGCATCGTGGCGCGGAACGGCTCGGCGATTTTCGGATCGTAGTGCAGCCGGTAGCTGCCGTCCGGGGTCTTGCGCAGCACGACCTCGGTCAGGAAGCGCCACTCGGCGTCGGTATGCGGACCGAAGGGCGCGCTCACGGTGCGCACGTATTTTTCGGCGGTTTCGATATCGGGAAACACCGGCGCCATGCCGACGAAAGTCGCGATGCGCTCGAGGGACACCTTGCTGATCACCGACCCGGCGTCGTTGATGACGAGTTTGCGCACCGGCGTGCCCGGTTGCGCTGCCAGCGCCATGCCGATCAGGCCGCCCATCGAAGTGCCCAGCCAATCCACGCCTTCGACGTCGAGCCGCGCGACCAGCGTCACCATGTCGGCGAGGTACTGGGGCAACTGGTAGAGCAGCGGATCGGACAGCCATTCCGAATCGCCGCGCCCCGCCACATCCGGGCAGACGACGCGGTAATGCCCGCTCAGCGCCGCGGCAAGCGCGTCGAAATCGCGCGCGCAACGCGTCAGGCCGTGCACGCAGACGAGCACGTGTTCGTTTTTCGGATCGCCCCATTCCAGGTAGGCCATGCGGTGCAGCCCCTTGGGCGAGGCGCATTGCACGAAGCGCTGCCGGGCGGCCGCAGTCAAGCCGCGCTCCTGTCGCCGGTCCATTTGTCGACCGGACGGCCGCATTCGATCGCCACGCCGCCCTTCGCGCCATCCTTGTTCCATGCCACCTCGATACGCATCTCGGGAAACTCCGCGCTGGCGACCATGAAGGTTGGGAACGGCAGGCCCTTTTCGAGCTCGAAGCGATATTCGAGCAGCGCACCCGCCTGGTGCTCCGTGTAAGGCTCTGTATCCGGGTCGCGCACCAGCAACCAGCGCACGCGCTCGCGGAATTCCTCGAAGCGCCCGCCGTCGCCGGTGACGCGGACAACTGCCGTAAAACTCATTCCAGGTACTGCGCGTTCCAGCGGACGTACAACGCATACGCCGCCGCCTTCATCGCGTACCGGTCGGCGTAGTCCTTCGGATCCAGCGGGTCGTACACATAGTAATTGGCGCGGTTGTTTACCGTGAAGATGAAGTGCCGGATCTTGTCGATCAGGCCGTAGGGCGGCTGCCACTCGAAATCGTCCTGCGCCTCGTAGTGCAGGAACACCGGCAGGATCGGCACGCCGGTCCGCATCGAGACCTCGAAGGCCCCGGTCTTGAATTCGGTGAACAGCCGCCGTCCCTTGCAGCCGCCTTCCGGATAGAGCGCGATGTTCTGCCCCGCGTTGACGGCACTCACCATGGTCTGGATGACCTGTTTGCGGGATTCGGGGTTGTCGCGGTCCACGAATAGCGTGCCGGCGGCCCTGGCGATGCGGCCGAAGATGAACCAGTCCTGCACCTGCAGCTTGGCGAGCGATACCACGTCGAACACCGCCGGGATGCCGATGTCCTCGAAGGCCGACGGGTGATTGGCGATCAGGATGTAGCGCTGCGGCAGGTGCTTGCGGTGTTTCTGGTGCACGCGGATGTCCACATCGAGAGCGCGCGCGAAAGCCCGGCACCAGACCGGGAACAGGCGGGCCACCGGGTGCTTGCCCCGCCATGGCAGCCAGGACAGCAGGTACACCACGAGGCAGACCACGATGAAATCCGCCCAGCCCGCGATCTTGCGGACCAGGCGGAGCAACAGCAACATTCAGGCTGCGCCGCGCAGGATGCGGCTCAAGCGCTGTATTTGAACGACAGGGACAGGCGCGTGCGGAACTGGGTCACCTTGCCGTTTTCGACCTTGACGTCGAGCTTGGTCACTTCGGCGATGCGCAGGTCGCGCAGCGATTTCGATGCCGTCTTCACGGCGCTGCGCGCCGCGTCTTCCCAGGACACCGAACTGGTGCCGATGACATCCGTAACGCGATAAACCGCATTGCCACCTTTTGCCATGATGCGCCCTCCTTGAGCGTTGGTTGGGACGGCCCGGCGGGTCATCCGCGGAAATATTATGGCCCTAGGCAGGTGCGTCGTGCCAGTACCGCCGCCTGCGCTGCCGTTCGCCCTCGATCCGGAGTTCCGGGCCCGCAAGGCGAACGGTGACGGCCCCATCCCTATCTGTCCGGTAGATCCCGGCTTCCAGTCGCTGCATGACGTCCGCGTTCGGATGGCCGAAGCGGTTGCGGTAGCCGACGGGGACGACGGCCGCCGATGGCCGCACGGCGGCGAGGAACTCGGCGCTTGAAGAAGTCCGGCTGCCGTGGTGCGGCACGAGCAGCACGTCCGAGGCCAGCTTGGCCGGTTCCCTCGTCAGCAACTCTGCTTCCGCGGGCTTTTCGATGTCGCCGGTCAGCAGCATCGAGCGGGATCCCGCGCTTACCTTCAGCACGCAGCTCAGGTCGTTGGTTTTCCTCGCCCTCGCCGCGGCGTTTTCCGGATGCAGCACCTCGAAGCGAACGCCGTCCCAGGTCCAGGCCTGCCCGGCGGCGCATGCCTGCGACCCGGGAACGAGGCCCAGCAGCGGATCGCCGGCGGGAAGCGACGAAAGCATGCCTGCCACCTCGAAATTCTCGAGCACGGAAGCAGCGCCGCCGGAATGGTCGATGTCCTTGTGGCTCACGATCATGGCGTCCAGCCGTTCGATGCCGCTGGCGCGCAGGTAAGGCGCGATGATGCGCTCGCCGCTGTCGGCCTCGGCGCCGAACGCGGGGCCGGCGTCGTAGAGCAGCGTCCGGTTCGCCGTGCGTACCAGCACCGCCAGTCCCTGCCCTACGTCGAGGGTCGTGATCCACGCCTCGCCCGGCGCCGGCGCGGGAGCGGGCAGGGCGACGGCGGGAAGCATCAGCGCGAGCCCGGTCACGCGCCAGGGGACGCCGCGCGGCGCCAGCAGCCAGAGCACGCCCGCAAGCGCGAGCAGCACGCTCCAAGTGGGCGGCACATGCTGCTGCCAGACCGCGGCCGGCAGCGCCGCGCACCACTCGAGGAACTGCAGCAGCCACTGCATCAGCCAGGCGGCAAATTCCAGCGGCGCATCCCACGGCAGGATCGCCGCCGCCAGCGCGAGCGGCGTGACGACCGCCGACACCGCTGGAATCGCCACCGCGTTGGCCAGCGGCCCGACGACGGAGAATTGCGAGAAGAGGAGCAGCGCCGCGGGCGCGAGGCCGATGGTGATCGCCCATTGCACCTGCAGCCACTGCTTCGCCATCGAGCCGCCTTCATCCGCGACGAAGAAAATGAGCGCGACAGCCCCGAACGACAGCCAGAATCCGGCCGCGAGCACCGCCCAGGGATCTAACAGCAGCACCACCGCGAGCGCCAGCGCGAGCGTGCGCGCCGGGGAAGCTATGCGTCCCGACCAGAGCGCGATCGCGAACACGGTCACCATCCAGCAAGTGCGCTGGGCCGGCACTGCGAATCCGGCGATCAGCGAGTAGCCGAGCGCGCCCGCGATCGCCGCGATCGCGGCGACCTTGCGCGCGGGCAGGCGCAACAGGAGGAAGGACGACCGGCGCCACAGGAAATTCGCCAGCCAGGCGAACAGCCCGGAAATCAGCGTCACGTGCAGGCCCGAGATGCTCATCAGGTGCGTGACGCCCGTGCGGTTGAACAGGCGCCACTCTTCGGCGGAAATGGCGCGCTGGTCGCCGACCGCGAGCGCGGCGAGGATGCCGCTCGCCGGCGTCTCGCCCAGCACCCGCTTGAAGCGGTCGCGCACTGTTTCGCGGATTTTTTCGACTTGATCCAGAAAACCATTTCTGGCACCCAGTAGCAAAGGCGAAGTCCGCGGCCTCACATAGCCGGTCGCCCCGATGCCCCGCTCCAGCAGCCAGGCTTCGTAGTCGAAGCCATGCGGATTGGCGTTGCCGTGCGGCCGCCGCAGGCGCACGGTGAATAGCCAGCTCTCGCCGGGATGCACCGGAGCGGAAAGGATGGCCGGCTGCTCTTC
>JANYII010000318.1 GCA_025358705.1 Betaproteobacteria bacterium
GCGCGGATCAGCTCGGCGGGCGAGGCGGGCGTCTCTTCCGGCGCCTTGATGATGATCGAGCAGCCGGCGGCGAGCGCGGCCGAGAGCTTGCGCACGATCTGGTTGATCGGGAAATTCCACGGCGTGAACGCCGCCACCGGGCCGACGGGTTCCTTGATCATCATCAAGGCGCCGGAAGAGACGCCCGCCTCGCCCGCCGAGCTGATCCGCGCGTTTGCGGATGCCGGCGTGCCGGCCGGCGTCATCGGCCTGGTCTACGGCGTTCCCGCCGAGATTTCCAGTTACCTGATCCCGCACCCGGTGATCCGCAAGATTTCCTTCACCGGCTCGACCGTGGTCGGCAAGCAGCTCGCGGCGATGGCCGGCGCGCACATGAAGCGCATGACCATGGAGCTGGGCGGCCACGCGCCGGTGATCGTGTTCGACGACGCCGACATCGACGTCGCGGCGAAGATGATGGTGGGCAGCAAGTTCCGCAACGCCGGGCAGGTGTGCGTGTCGCCGACCCGCTTCCTGGTGCAGGAAGGCGTCTACAACAAGTTCGTGGAGAAGTTCGTCGACGCCACCAAGATGCTCAAGGTCGGCAACGGCCTGGACGCGAGTTCCACCATGGGCTCGCTCGCCAATCCGCGGCGCTCCAGCGCCATGGAGATGAACGTCGAGGACGCAACGAAGCACGGCGGCAAGGTCCGCACCGGCGGCCACCGCATCGGCAAGGAAGGAAACTTCTTCGAGCCGACCGTGATCACCGAAGTCGCCAACGACGCGCACGCCATGAACAACGAGCCGTTCGGCCCGATGGCGATGATCAACCCGTTCAAGACCTTCGACGACGCGGTGAAGGAAGCCAACCGCCTGCCCTTCGGACTCGCCGCCTACGCGTGGACGAAATCGGCGAAGACCGCCAACGCCATCGCCTCGCAGGTCGAGACCGGCATGATCACCATCAACCACCTCGGCCTCGCCATTCCCGAGGTGCCGTTCGGCGGCGTGAAGGATTCGGGCTACGGGTCGGAAGGCGGCACCGAGGCGATCGAGGCCTACCTGAACCCGAAATTCGTCTCGCAGGCAGGACTGTAATAGCCGCGCGAGCCCCGTTCCGCGTCCGCAGTTTCCGCTTCCAGTGGCCTGCGGACCTCGCCACGTCCTGGGCCTTCGAGATGGAAACGCTGATCCTCGGCTGGTACGTGCTCGCCGCCACGGGATCGGTGGAGCAACTGGTCCTGTTCGGCGCGCTGGCGTGGATCGGCACGCTGTTCTCGCCGTTCCTCGGCATCGCGGGCGACCGCGTCGGCGTGCGCACCCTGCTTTGCGTCACGCGGGGAATCTACGCGCTGCTGGCTTCGGTGCTGATGCTGCTGACCCTGGGCGGCGCGCTGCTGCCGTGGCATGTGTTCGCGATCGCCGCGGTTGCCGGCCTGCTGAAGCCCTCCGACATGGCGATGCGGCACGTGCTGGTGGGACAGACCATGCGTCCGGAGATGCTCATGGGAGCGCTCGGCATCTCTCGCACCACCTCCGACACGGCAAAGATCGCGGGCGCGCTCGCCGGCACGGGCGGCGTGGCGCTGGTCGGCATGGGTCCGGCCTACGCGGTGGTCACGGCGGCGTATATCGCCGCGTTCCTTCTTTCCCTGGGCGTCGCGGGGCCGGCGCCTCGCGCGGGAAAAACCGCGGCGGCGCCGGTGTCGCCGGTCGCCGGCCTGATGCAGGCGGTGCGCTACGTCGGCAGCAAGCCCGACCTGCTCGGCGCGCTCAGCATGGCCTTCCTCGTCAACCTGCTCGCGTTTCCATTCGTCCTCGGGCTCCTGCCCTACGTGGCGAAGGATGTCTACGAAATCGGCCAGTCGGGCCTCGGCTACCTCGCGGCCGCGTTCGCCACCGGCGCGCTCGCCGGCTCGCTGCTGGTGGGCTCGAGCCGCCTGCCGCTGCGCGCCGGGCGCGCCCTGCTGTGGGGCGCCGCCGCCTGGTTCGTGGCCATCCTCCTGTTCGGGCAGAACCGGTCCCTTGGCGTCGGGCTGGCGCTGCTGTTCGCGGCGGGATTCGTGCAGAGCCTCTGCCTCACGCCGTTGGCCAGCCTCATGCTGCGCTCGGCCAGCGACGAGATGCGCGGCCGCGTGATGGGCCTGCGGATGCTCGCCATCTGGGGCCTGCCGCTGGGACTGCTCGCCGCCGGGCCGCTCATCGCGCAC
>JANYII010000257.1 GCA_025358705.1 Betaproteobacteria bacterium
GCGGTGCGTGACTACATTCCCTTCTATAACGGCACTCGAATACACTCTTCATTGAATTACGTGTCGCCAGCGACGTATGAACGGCTGGCATGAAAACCCGGTGTCAACAAAACCGGGGGAAGATTCCGGGCCGCCAGCGCCGCGCCCTATCAACCGTCATTGCAGCTGGCCCGCCGCAGAGCACGACGTTATTCGCCAGATATCCGTATCAAAGTACGAGGCCGAAGATCGGAAAGAGCGGCCAGCAGTTTCGGGATCAGGGGTCGAAGATCCGCTATCCGATTGCTTTTCGCCGCAAGTACGGCGATCGACACTGGAAGCGCCGTCAGGTTCTGTTGAAACTGGAGATTCTGATCTGCGGTCAGGAACAAATCGAACTTGCCGCGGCAGCGCGAGAGCAATTCGCCATTCCTGAGGCTGGCCCAACCCATCGCCCAGACCGTGTGGACTTCGTGGCCCGGAAGCTCCGATTCGAGTTCCCTGGGCAAGGACTCGTCAAGCAGGATGCGCATCCGGTGCCAGCGCCTCGCGAGCAAGCTCCAGTGCCGCGACGGCCTGATCCCGGGTCACAGATGGAAACGAATTGAGAAAATCATCAAGCGAATCGCCGGCTTCGAGGTAGTCGAACAAATTCTTCACCGGCACCCGCGTACCGACGAAGACGGGTACGCCGCCTTGAATCTCCGGATCGGTATGAATTACGCGTGATCCCATGGTGGCCATTCTACGCCGTCGCGCGCGGAGGCTGGCCAGGCTGCGGTATCATCGGTTTTCCCCGCAAGAACCCTACTAAGGAGAAGGATTTATGACGATCAAAGCCGGCGATCTACTGCCCGAAGGCACGCTGACGGAATCCACCGAATTCGATTCGGCCACGCATTGCGCGATGGCCCCCAAGGAAGTCGATGTCATCGCAGCGTCGAAAGGCAAGAAGATCGCGGTGTTCGGCCTGCCGGGCGCGTTTACGCCTACCTGCTCCGCCAAGCATGTGCCGAGCTACCTCGACAACCTGGCCGCGCTGAAGGCGAAGGGCGTGAGCGAAGTGTGGTGCGTTGCAACCAATGACGCGTTCGTGATGGCGCACTGGGGCCGGGATTTCAAGGCGATCGGCAAGATCCGCTTCCTCGGCGACGGCAGCGCGGCCTGGACGAAGGCGCTGGGCCTGGGCCTGGACCTGAACGCCCGCGGCATGGGCCTGCGCATGCAGCGCTTCTCGATGCTGGTGGACGACGGCATGATCAAGTCGGTGAACATCGAAGGCCCGGGCAAGTTCGAGGTCTCCGACGGCGCGACGATGTTGAAGCAAGCCTAGAGCCTCGTTACACACTGATACAAATGCTCACAGCACGCTACGGGGCGGGCCGGTAGTCTTCGCCAGTCAACCTAACTGGTAGGAGAGACCAAATGAACCGATTCATCCCCGCCCTGGCGGCAGCCTGTTTCTCGCTCGCGGCCGTCATGGCGCAGGCGCAGACCCCGCCGACCGCCGGCAAGGGCCCTGGAATGATGGGCGGCGAGCACCGCATGATGAAGCCCTGCAGCCAGGAGCCTGATCCCGCGAAGTGCGAAGCCAGCCGCAAGGCGATGCGCGAGAACATGAAGGCCGCGCACGATGCCTGCAAGGACAAGGCGGACAAGCGCGCCTGCATGACGGACCAGTACTGCGCGAAGTCGCCGAACCCGGCCGAGTGCCAGGCGAAAGCCAAGGAACGCCACGCGAAGATGGGCCAGCGCATGGACGAGCACCAGAAGGCGGCGGAAGCCTGCACCGGCAAGCGCGGCGACGAGCTGCAGAAGTGCTACCGCGAGCAGCGTGAAAAATCCGGCATGGGCCGGCCCGACAAGAAAGGTTAAATCCCGCAGTTGCAACTCGCGCGCACTGAATTCAAGGCAGGACTGCGCGCGAGCCTGCCGCTTTTCATAGCGATCGGGCCGTTCGGCCTGGTCACAGGCGTCGCCATGGCGGCCGGCGGCATCCCACCGCTCGAAGCGATGGCGATGTCGATCCTGGTCTACGCCGACGCGGCGATGCTAGCCGCCACCCAGATGATCGCCGCCGATTCGCCCGCGCTGGTGGTGGTGGCGGCAGCCTTCATCGTCAACCTGCGCCTGTTCATGTACAGCGCCTCGATCCGCCCGTATTTCGCGGGAGAGTCGCTGTGGCGGCGCGTGCTCGTGTCTTACGCGCTGGTGGACAACCCCTATGCGCTCTTCATCCAGCGATTCGGCGCGCATCCCGAGGCGCCGGGAAAATTTGAGTTCTTCATCGGCTTGGCGATCCCGATCTGGTTCTGCTGGCAGGTGACGCTCGGCATCGGCCTGCTGGTCGGCAACCAGCTGCCCGCAGCCTGGAAGCTGGATTTCGCTGCGCCGCTCGCCTTCATCGCCATGTCGATCCCGCTGCTGCGCGACAAGCCGATGGTCGCCGCGGCGGTCAGCGCCGGCGCCACCGCGGTGCTCGCGCACGGACTGCCGCTGCGCTCGGGGATGGCGCTGGCGGCCGTGGTGGGCATCCTTGTCGGCCTGCTGTCGGAAAGAATCTGGAGCGTAAAGAGCGCATGAGCCTGTGGCTGGCGATCCTTGGCATGACGGTGGCCACCTTCGGCCAGCGCGCCTCGTTCCTGCTGCTGCCGCCGCACATACAGCTGCCCGCCCTGCTGCGCCGCGCGCTGCGCTATGTGCCGGCCGCGGTGCTGACCGCGATCTGGGCGCCGGAACTGCTGCTGCAAAAGGGTGTCCTAAGCATCGCGCTCGGCAACGAGCGCCTGCTGGCCGGCATCGTCGCCATCGCGATTGCTTGGCGATTCCGGGTTACCTTCGGTACGATCATCGCGGGCCTGGTGGCGCTGCACTTCTTCGACTGGATGTTCTGAACATGAAAACACGACTTGCAGGATTGCTGTTATTTCTCTTTACTTTTTCTGTTTTTGGACAAGAACTTCCAACTAAAACAGTTTCTATCGAAGGCGTTACTGAATACCGCCTCGCCAACGGCATGCGCATCCTCACGGTGCCCGACCCGGCGGCGAGCACGGTGGGCGTGCACCTCACCTATTTCGTCGGTTCGCGGCACGAGGGCTACGGCGAAAAAGGCATGGCGCACCTGCTCGAGCACCTCCTCTTCAAGGGCACGGCGCGCCTGGGCGACATCAAGGCGGAACTCACCAAGCGCGGCGCGCGCTTTAACGGCACCACATCCGACGACCGCACTACCTATTTCGAGACGCTCTCTTCATCCGGGGACAACCTCGACTGGGCGCTCGGCATGGAAGCCGACCGCATGGTCCATTCGAACGTGCGCAAGTCGGACCTCGACAGCGAGATGTCCGTGGTGCGCAACGAATTCGAGATGGGCGAGAACAGCCCGAACAATGTGCTCGCGCAGCGCATGGCGCGCGCCCTGTTTTCGGCGCACAACTACGGCAACGCGACGATCGGACTGCGCTCGGACATCGAGATGGTGCCGATCGAGCGCCTGCAGGCTTTCTACCGCACTTGGTACCAGCCCGACAACGCGCTGCTGACCATCGGCGGAAAGTTCGACGAGGCGGAAGCGCTGGCGCTGGCGGCGAAGCATTTCGGCGCGATCCCGCGTCCCGCGCGCACCCTGCCCGCGCTCTACACCGATGAGCCGACGCAGGACGGCGAGCGCTCGGTGACGCTGCGGCGCGCCGGCGACATCCAGATCGTGTCGGCGATGTACCGCATCCCGGCCGGCGGCGATCCCACCTATCCCGCGATCGATGTGCTGGCGCAAATCTTCGGCACGGCTCCCACCGGGCGCCTGCACCGCGCGCTAGTGCAGAAGGGCCTCGCCAGTTCCGCCTGGGGCTACGAGCGCATGCTGCGCGATCCGGGCTACGCCAGTTTCGGCGCCATCGTGTCGAAGGACGGCGCGATCGAACCTGCGCGCGATGCGCTCATCGCCGCGCTGGAAGGCGCCAGCCGCGAACCACGCGAGCGGATCACCGACGCCGAGGTCGAGCGCGCGCGCACTTCGCTGCTGAACGACATCGAGAAGACGCTGCTCGACTCGGCCATGCTCTGGCGCTACCTGCCGGAGTTCGCGGCGATGGGCGACTGGCGGCTGTTCTACCTGTACCGCGACCGCCTGCGCCAGGTGACGACCGCCGACGTGCAGCGCGCCGTGGACACCTACCTGAAACCCGCCAACCGCGTCCTCGGCCTGTTCCTGCCGACGGCGCAGCCCGACCGCGCCGCGATTCCAGCGGCACCCGACATGCGCGCCGCGCTGGACGCCTACCGCAGCAGCGAGAACGTCGATGCGGGCGAAGCCTTCGACCCGACGCCGCAGAACATCGAGGCGCGCGTCATTCGCCGAACGCTCGCGAACGGCATCAAGCTCGCGCTGCTGCCGAAGAAGACGCGCGGCGGCACCGTGATCGCGCAGCTGTCGCTGTACTGGGGCGATGAAAAATCCACGACCGACCGCGGGCTCTCCTGCGGCCTGGCCGGCGGCATGCTGATGCGCGGCTCGCGCAAGCACACGCGCACGGAACTGCACGACGCCTTCGACAAGCTGAAGGCCAATGTTTCCGCGGGCGTCGGCGGTGCCTCCATCAACGTGCGCCGCGCGCAGCTGGACGGCACCCTGCGCCTGGTGGCCGAGGTATTGAAGGAACCCGCGTTCCCGGCCGCGGAATTCGAGGAACTCAGGCGCGCCTCGCTTACCGGCGCCGAAGCGCAGCGCAGCGAACCGTCGGCGATCGCCGGCGAGCGCCTCGCGCGCCACCTCAACCCGTATCCGCGCGGCCACTGGAATTACACGGAGTCGGTGGACGAGCGCATCGACAGCCTCAAGGCGGCGAAGCTCGAGGACGCGAGGCGCTGCTACACCGAGCTGGTCGGCGCCAGCGGCGCGGAGTTCGTCGCGGTCGGCGATTTCGACCCGGACGCGCTCTCGAAGCTGGTCGAGGAACTGTTCGGCGGCTGGAAAAACCCGGCGCCCTATACGCGCATCCCGTCGCTCTACTTCGAGCGCGCGGCGCTCGAGCAGACGGTGGCCACGCCGGACAAGGCGAACGCCGTGCTGCGCGCCGCCGTCAACCTGCCGCTGCGCGACGACAACCCGGACTTCCCGGCGCTGGTCCTCGGCAACTACCTGCTGGGCGGCACCGGCAGCGCGCGGCTGGCGGCGCGCGTGCGCGAGAAGGAAGGCCTGTCCTACAGCACCTACAGCTACCTGAATGCCGGCTCGCTGGACGCCGCGGGCGTCTTCGGCGTGTCGTCCATCTACGCGCCGCAGAACCGGGAGCGCGTCGAGAAGGCGATCCGCGAGGAGCTCGCGCGCGCGCTGGACAAGGGCTTCGAGGACGCCGAAATCGACGCCGGCAAGAAGGGTTACCTCGAAGCGCGACGGCTGGCGCGCTCGCAGGACGGCGGCATCGCCGCGCGCCTCGCGAACTACCTCTACCTCGGCCGCACGTTCGCTTGGGACATCGATTTCGAGAACCGCATCGCGGCGCTGACGCCTGCGCAGGTGCACGACGCGCTGCGCCGAAACCTCGACCCGAAGAAACTTTCGGTATTGAAGGCCGGCGACTTCAAGCAATAATCGGGGTCAGAGCCCGATTATTTTTTCAGCAGGTCCCTGATTTCTTCCAGCAGCACTTCCTGCTGCGGCTTCGCGGCGGGCGCCGGCGCCGGCTTCTCTTCCTCGCGCTTGAGGCGGTTGATCAGCTTGACGATGAGGAAGATCGCCCAGGCGATGATGAGGAAGTCGAGGCAGGTCTGCAGGAATTTGCCGTACTTCAGCGTCGCCGAGCCGATCTTGACGGCGAGGCCGCCGAAGTCGAGCCCGCCCATCAGCGAGCCGATCACCGGCATGACCACGTCCTCGACCAGCGAGCTCACGATCTTGCCGAACGCGGCGCCGATGATCACGCCCACGGCGAGGTCCATGACGTTGCCCTTGACCGCGAATTCTCGGAATTCCTTCACGATGCTCATGCGGTTTCTCCTTCACGCTCTATTAGTCGATGGTGTCGTAGCGCACCTCGAGGATCTCCAGCTCCTCGATGCCGCCGGGTGTCTTCAGAATCACCTTGTCGCCCTCGCGCGCCTTGATGAGCGCCCTGGCAACGGGCGAGATCCAGGAAACGCGGTGCTTCGCCGTGTCCGTCTCGTCGACGCCGACGATCGTAACGGTGCGTTCTTCGCCGCCTTTTGCCCTTATTTTTATTGAAGAACCAAAAAAGATCTGGTCGCTGTCCCTGCCCGCCGAATCCACCACCTCGGCGGCCTCCAGGCGCTTAATGAGGAAACGCACGCGCCGGTCGATCTCGCGCAGCCGCTTCTTGCCGTAGAGGTAGTCGCCGTTCTCGGACCGGTCGCCGTTCTTGGCCGCCCAGGACACGGTACGCACGACTTCGGGCCGCTCGACCTCGACCAGCTGCTTCAATTCGGCCTTCAGGCGCGCGTATCCAGCCGGGGAAATGTAGTTTTTTGCAGGGGGGGGCGACGGCTCGAGCTCCGGCGCCTCGTCGGCGTCCTCGGACTCGCGCACGAATGCCTTGGACATAGCCGAAATTCTACACGCCGCCCTGTAAACCCGCGCTCATGCGCGGGCCTGCTATCGTGCTTGCAAGCGCGCCCTCCAGACCGGACAATCAGGGGTGCGGGCCAGAAGAGCCCCGGACCGGACCCAGGGAGACGGACATGGCGATACAAATTCAAAAAACCATCGAAAAAGACGACCTGCTCACGCGGATGCGGGTACGCGAGGTGCTGCTGTTCGGCCTGATCGCGATGGCCGCGATCCTCGCCCAGCTGCCGCACGAGATCCTCGAGGACCACGGCATCAACCGCAACTACCTGCTCGGGGTGCTCGGCTGCGGCATCGTTCTCGGCCTGTTCTTCTACCTCAAGTTCTTCTTCTTCCTGGCGGTGGTGCTGCTGATCCTCGGCGCCAACCTCGACCAGCAGATCTCCGAGTACATCAACATCTCCAAGATCCCGCTGGTGCTCGCGCTGGTAGCCATGGTCGGCATCCAGCTCATCAACTACTTCGTGCACCTGATGCCAACCGGACTGGAAGAGAAGCCGAAGGAAAAGAGCCCGGAGGGCGTGCGCGCGCTGTTCTACGGCATCGAGAAGAGCAACCTGGTCTACGCGCAGAAAGTCCTGCAGATGAATTTCGATCCCAACATGCTGCACGACAACGGCTACACCGCCCTCGCGTATGCCGCGATGAAGGGCAACGGCCGCATGGTCGAGCTGCTGCTCAGGAACGGCGCCGACCCGACGGTGGTCACCAAGGAAGGCGACACGCCGGTGGAACTCGCGCTGCGGCTCGGCCACTCCGAGGTCGCTGACCTCCTCAAGGCCGCGCGCCTGCAGATGCAGGCGGGCGAAGCGCCGGCAGCGGAATCGGCCGAACCCAAGCCAGCGTGAGGTTTGCCGTCGCCGCGCTGATGTTCAGCGCGGCGATTCCTGCTTTTCCCCAGGTACCGCTGGAGCGGATCCAGCTCCCGCCGGGCTTCCGCATCGAGGTGCTAGCCTCGGTGCCGAACGCCCGTTCGCTCGCGCAGGGCGCGAAGGGCACCTTGTTCGTCGGCAGCCGCTCGGGCGGCGCGGTGCACGCCGTTCTCCCCGGCGGACGCGTCGTAAAGGTTGCCGATGGATTGGACACGCCCAACGGCGTCGCCTTCAGGGATGGCGCGCTTTACATCGCCGAAGTCAGCAGGATCCTGAAAATCGAAAACGCGGAAACCTTCCCGGCGTCGAAGCCAGAAGTCGTCTACGACAAGCTGCCGCGCGAAGTGCACCACGGCTGGAAGTTCATCCGCTTCGGACCCGACGGCATGCTGTACGTGCCGATCGGCGTGCCCTGCAATGTGTGCGACCGCGAAGGCTACGGACTCATCGGTTTCCTGGATTTGAAGACGAAGACATTCCAGGTTCACAGCAAGGGCGTGAGGAATTCCGTCGGCTTCGACTGGCATCCGGTCACTCGCGAGCTCTGGTTCACCGACAACGGGCGCGACTGGATGGGCGACGACATGCCGGCGGACGAACTGAACCACGCGCCGCGCGCCGGGATGCATTTCGGCTTTCCCTATTGCCACCAGGGCGACCTGCCAGACCCGGAGTTCGGCCGTGGCCGCACTTGCGCGGAATTCCAGGCGCCGGCACAGAAGCTCGGGGCGCACGTCGCTTCGCTCGGCATGCGGTTCTACAACGGGACCATGTTCCCGGCCGAATACCGCAACCAGATTTTCATCGCCGAGCAGGGTTCGTGGAACCGCTCCAGCAAGGTCGGCTCCCGGATTACCCTGGTGAAACTCGCGGGCAGCAAAGTAGTTTCCTATCAACCCTTTGCGCAAGGCTGGCTGCAGGGCGAATCGGTCTGGGGCCGGCCCATCGACGTGGAAGTACTGGCCGACGGATCGCTGGCAGTCTCGGACGAACACGCCGGGCTGGTCTACCGGATCAGCTATTCAGGGGCGCGCTGACTTTCGCGAGCACGTACTGTAAACTTATACATATCCCGCGCCTTCCAACCCTAGCGGTAGATCGTTCGTCGATCGGCCCCCACGGGCTACGGTGAGGCGCCAGGATTGCCCAAGTCATTGGAATAGTTGAGGAACCACGGAATATCGCGGGAATTTCATCCCGACCAAGATCTAGTGGCTTCCATGACTCTAAAAATCCTTGTAGGCTCAAATACATATAACGCAGACTTGATGTGAGACGCTAAAAATCATGACAGATCGGGCCACCACCCTTAACAAATCCCCCGCCACGCTCGCCGACCAGGAGATCTGCCGCGAGGCGCTGCTCGAGAAGTACGCCAAGGGCGGGGAATCCTCCATCGAGCAGGTGCGCGGCAGGGTTGCGCGCGCGCTCGCGCAGGTAGAGGCCGAAGGCGACCGCGCGAAGTGGGAAAAACGCTTTACCAAGGCGCTCGAGGACGGATTCATCCCCGCCGGCCGCATCAATTCCGCCGCCGGCATCCAGCTGCAGGCGACGCTGATCAACTGCTTCGTGCAACCGGTCGGCGACTCCATATCGGAAGTCGTGGACGGCAAGCCGGGCATCTACACGGCGCTGTCGGAGGCTGCGGAGACCATGCGCCGCGGCGGCGGCGTGGGCTATGACTTCTCCTCCATCCGCCCCAAGGGCGCGCAGGTGAAAGGCACGCAATCGCGCGCCAGCGGGCCGGTGTCGTACATGCGCGTGTTCGACCGTTCCTGCGAGACGGTGGAATCGGCG
>JANYII010000327.1 GCA_025358705.1 Betaproteobacteria bacterium
CGGGTTCCAAGGGCCTGCTGGTGTCCTCGCTGTCGGGCTTCGACGAGTACCAGGAGAATTCGGCCTGGATCTGGGAGCACCAGGCGCTGACCCGCGCGCGCTTCTGCGCGGGCGACCGCAGCGTCGGTGATTCCTTTGAACGGATAAGAAAAAGGATTCTGGAACGGCAACGGGAACCCGGGGCCCTCGCGCGCGAAGTACTCGCCATGCGCGAGAAGATCCATGCCGCGCATCCGAACAAGTCGGGACTGTTCGATTTGAAGCACGACCGTGGTGGCATGATCGATATCGAGTTCACGGTGCAGTTCCTCGTGCTGGCGAATGCGCATCGCTACGAGGAACTCACGCGCAACCTCGGCAACATCGCCCTGCTGGGCATGGCCGCTTCATTGGGTTTGATTCCAGCCGATGTCGCCGAAGGCTGCCGCAATGCCTACCGCAAGTTCAGGCGCCTGCAGCACGCGCTGCGTTTGAACGGCGCGCAGTACGCGCGCGTACCGCTGGAGCAGGTCACGGCGAAATCCGAGGCGGTGCGCAGCCTCTGGAAGACCGTGTTTTCGCCCTACCAGTAACCGGTAACCTAGCGTGGCCTCGGCCCGCGCACGTGCGGGTTGAGCATCTCGATGTCGGCCTGCACTTTTTCCCGGCTTCTTTCGTACACCAATTCGCGCCCTTTGATGCTGCCGACGTAGGCCATGCCGTTGCGGGTGGGCGTCAGCGTGAACTTCATGTTGTGGATGCCCTCGCCGATCACCACCTCGATCGCGTCGGCGCGCTTGCTGAAAACCACGACCTCGATGATCTGGCCGTTTTCCATCTTCAGCTTGATTTTCTCGTTGGTCATTCGTCGCTCACGTCGGTGTAGAGGGCATGGCAGGATACGCCGAACAGGTCCGGCACCGCGACCGCGGCGGCGATGAAGGAAATATTCAGCACCGCGCCCGCGATCAGCATCGCGCCGCGCGGACCGCGGATCAGCGCATGCAGCCCCGAAAACAGTCCGATCACGGCCAGCAGGCCGCCCAGGTAGAGCGAGTAGCGGTAATTGTCCGCGCCGGCGCGCGTGGACGAGAACATGAATCCGCACAGCGCCGGAAACTGCAGCCACGAGAACAATCCGAAGACCAGCATGACCGCGGCGGAAAAACCCGCCCCGCCCGATTCCGTTCGAGGAACTCGCGTCACGTGGCCGGGCACTCGTCGCCGAACGTCACCGGCCTCTGCGCCTTTCCCGCATCGGGTGGCGGAAACGCCTGCCGGAAAGTGAAAGCCTCCGCTGCAGGTCCCTTTGCCCGCAGCATTTCAAGCCTCGCCTTCGCTTCCTCAATAGTCGGCCGATGCCCCCTCGGCACCCACCACAGCACCAGGAACGCCAGGTCCAGGTTCGCGACGAAATCCGCCATCACCGGCGAATCGATCGGGCCCCTGATGAC
Source organism: Betaproteobacteria bacterium (assembly GCA_025358705.1). GTDB lineage: Bacteria > Pseudomonadota > Gammaproteobacteria > Burkholderiales > SG8-39 > RBG-16-66-20. Next base: position 1,434 of record JANYII010000327.1, read on the forward strand.
GCCGATGTTCAGTTGGGCAAGTTCGTAGGCGGACATAGTGACCTCTCAGGACGGACAACGAAGGTTATCGCACCTGCCCTTTTCAGAAACCTAACGTCCTCTCGATTGAGGGGTTAGGCGACGCGTTCAAGCGCAGCCACAGGATAGATTTGTACAGAGCCTGGGTGAGACTCGGACTCGACGGCATAGCCTTCAGGGGTCAGTTTTGTGCAGTACCAGCCGACAACTTGACCCTGCCAAGCGGCGCCAGATTTCTTGCGTACGCGATCTCCCAGGCCAAACGTAGCGCGCAATGGGAGCGCAAACTGGCCAGCAACTGGAGAACTGACTTCATTACTACTTTGATCCATACCTAACCTTTCTTGAAACAGGCGGAACGCAAACCGCCAATGTGTAACAAGACTGTTGATTTCCCTTGTTCTTCAACAGGCTGCCCCTCAGGGTGAACGATAGCGGTTCCGCCTCCCGCTAATTCATCAATTCTTCCAACTGCGTACGTAAATTGGTGCGCGCCTGCGCGGCAGCGGCGGGATTGCCGGCGACGGTGGCGCCGCGCTTGACGCAGGACGGCGGGCCGCCAGCGCCGGGTGGGAAAGGGCCGAGGAGGCTGGGAAAGCGCGGGAAGCAATCGGCGCCGTTGCCGACGGCGGGCAGGAAAATTTTTCCGCGGGCCTGGTCGAAGGCATGGTGGGCGCCAGGGTAGACGTTGATCGCGACGTCCTGGCCTGCGGCTTTGAGCAGTGTGGCGAGATCGGCGCAGGGCCTGGACGGCGTCCAGTCGTCGAGTTCTCCAGTGTGGATGCGCAGCGGCGCCGAGACGCGGTCGCGCTCGGGGAACACGGCATTGCAGTTCGGATAGAACGGGAAGAAGGCGCGGAAAGCGGGCTGGCCGGCGGGAACGAAGGTTTCCTTCGCCCAGGCCGTGGCGGCGAGCATGGTGAGCGCGCCGCCGTGCGAGAAGCCCATCAGGACAATGCGCTGCGGATCGATTTTCGGATTCGCCGCCAGCACGCGCAACGCACCGTAGGCATCGGGCACGCGTTGCAGCGGCACCAGCGTGGAGCCTTTGGTGCAGACCTCGTCGATGCCGCGAGACTTGAAACTGTCCACGACGAAGGTGGCGTAGCCCCACTGCCGAAGGGTCGGCCCCCAGGCGCGCTCGGTATTGCGGTTACCATTGCAGCCATGCGCCAGGACGATCGCGGGAAACGGCCCGCTGCCTTGCGGATAATTCAGTTCACCCGAGATGGATGTCGGCGCGCCCAGGACAAAACTGCGGCCATTGGCTGAGCGCTGAATGCTGCCGGAGGTATCGAACGTGATGGCTCCCGAGGCCGCCGTGACGGGTGTCGGAGCGAGGACGATGGTGTCGCTCGCGCAGCCCGCCGCGAGTGACACGGCGAGCAGGAAGGCAAGCCTCACTTGGCGCCCGGCTCGACCGATGGAAACTTCGCCGAACCGTAGCGAATCACGAGGTTCGCCACCGCGAGCAGCAGGATGCCGCCCGAGATCATCAGGATCCCCATGGTGGGCGTGTGATTGTGCTGGATGTCGGCGATGAGCATGCGGGTCAGCGCGGTGATCGCGACATAGATCAGGAAGCGCACCGGCATGTGGTTGGTCTTGAAGTAGATGCCGACCATCGCGCCCAGCTCGAGGTAGATGAACAGCAGCAGGATGTCGTCGATCGACGCGTGGCCCTTGCCCGACATGTCGATGAAGGCAAAGACCGCGGACCAGACGATGGTGGCGCCGATGGCGAACAGCGCGAGATAGTGGAATGCGTCCACCAGCAGGTTGCCCAGTTCCTGCGAAAGCCGGTTCAGGCCCTGTCGCAGGTTATCTATTGCCGGCATCGTTGCATCCCCCTGCACTGTTCCCCTCACGCAAGCCTAGCACTAGATCGCTTCGCGCGGCGTCCTCGCGGGCTGCGCCGCGCGCCGCAGCGGCCCATCCACCTCGGAAGCGAACTGGGCCAGGGCGCCGAGCAGTACGTCGCGGTTCAACCGGTACATCACGCGCTGCCCCTGGCGCCCGGCGCTCACCAGGCCCGCGTGCTGCAGCACCGACAGGTGGCGCGACACGGCGGGCGCGCTGGTGCCGAAGCGCGCCGCGAGATCCGTGGTGGAGAGCGCCGTCTGCGAGAGGAAGGCAATGATCTGCCGGCGCGGCAGCGAGGCCAGGGCGGCAAAAATACGATTAACATTCATGTTAATAGTATGCCGGATTTTTGTGGTTGAATGATCGCGTCAACACTCAAGGGCTACCGGCAAAACCATGGCAAAGGCAAAAGCAGCGGCGTCTCTCTCGATGGCGGACCGCGATGGCTGGATCTGGCACGACGGCAAGCTGGTGCCGTGGCGCTCCGCGACCACGCACGTACTGACGCATTCGCTGCACTACGGCCTCGCGGTATTCGAGGGCGTGCGCGCCTACAAGACCATCAGCGGCACGCAGATCTTCCGCCTGCGCGAGCACACGCAGCGCCTGATCAATTCCGGCCACATCTACATGATGAAGGTCCCCTACACCATCGAGCGCCTGATGCAGGCGCAGGTTGACGTCGTCGCTGCCAACGGCCACGAGGCCTGCTACATCCGGCCGATCGCGTTCTACGGCTCGGAGAAGATGGGCGTGTCGCCGGTCGGCGCGAAGGTGCACGTCGCGATCGCGGCCTGGCCCTGGGGCGCCTATCTCGGGCCCGAGGCGCTCAACAAGGGCATCCGCGTGAAGACCGCGTCGGTGGCGCGCCACCACGTCAACGTAACAATGGCGCGCGCCAAGATGTCGGGCACCTACCCGAACTCGGTGCTGGCGACGCTTGAAGCGACCCAGCACGGCTACGACGAGGGCCTGCTGCTCGACGTCGACGGCTTCGTCGCCGAGGGCGCGGGCGAGAACATCTTCGTCATCAAGGATGGCGTGATCTACGAGCCCGAGCTCACCTCTGCGCTGACGGGCATCACGCGCACCTCGGTGATCGAGCTCGCCGAGGGCCTGGGCTACAAGGTCAAGGCCAAGCGCCTGACCCGGGACGACATCTACATTTCCGACGAGTGCTTCTTCACCGGCACCGCGGCCGAAGTGACGCCAATCCGCGAACTCGACCAGCGCCAGATCGGCGCCGGCAAGGCGGGGCCGATTACCAAGGCGCTGCAGAAGGCGTTCTTCGACGTGGTCACCGGCAAGGACCGCAGGCACAAGCACTGGCTCACGCCGGTGCCGATGAAGAAGGTAAAGAAATGAGCAACGACAATTCTCGGCAGGTCGAACTCACCGAGAAGGATCTCCCGTTGCACTGCCCGATGACGGGCTCGCCGCTCTGGGCGCGGCACCCGCGCGTATTTCTCGATGTGGCGACGCATGGAGAAGCGCTCTGCCCGTATTGCGGGACAAAATATTTATTTAAAGGAATAAAAAAACATCATTAACCCCGCGCGCATCCTCGTCGTCGCGCCGAACTGGATCGGCGACGCGCTGATGGCGCAGCCGCTGCTCTCTCGCCTGCGCGAAAGACTCGGCGGCCCGCGCATCGAAGTGCTCGCCCCGCCCTGGGTGGCGCCGGTGTTGCGCCGCATGGCGGAAGTGGACGAAGTGATCGAAGCCGACCTGCGCCATGGCGCGCTGCAGCTGGGCGAGCGCTGGCGCCTGGGCCGGATGCTGAAGCAGCGCGCCTACGACCATGCCGTGGTGCTGCCGAATTCGTGGAAATCCGCACTGATTCCCTTCTTCGCGGGCATTCCAGTTCGCGTCGGCTATGCGGGCGACCTGCGATTCGGGCTCCTGAACATCGTCCACGCGGAAAAGCCGGGCCGCGAAGCCATGGCGCTCCACTATGCGCGCCTGTCCGAAATGCCCGGCACCGAGCCGGCCCTGCCCTTGCCTGTTCCGCGCTTGCGAGAAAAGGGCAACGAAACGGCGGCCCGCTTCGGCATCTCCGCTCCCTACACGGTCCTTTGCCCGGGCGCCGAGTACGGGCCGGCCAAGCGCTGGCCTTATTTCGGCGAACTTGCGGCAAAGCTGGATGGGGAAGTTGTTTTATTGGGATCTTTGTCTGATAAAAAAGATGCGGAAAAAATTCCAGGCAAAAACCTGATCGGACAAACCACGATCGATGAAGCCATCGACCTGATCGCGGGAGCGGCGCTGGTGGTCACTAACGATTCCGGCCTGATGCACGTGGCCGCCGCCACCGCAACGCGACAGGTGGCGCTGTTCGGCTCCTCCAGCCCCGAGCACACGCCGCCGCAGTCCACCGTGGCTCGCATCGTCTGGCTCAGGGTCGATTGCAGCCCCTGCTACCAGCGCAGCTGCCCGCTCGGCCATTTCAAGTGCATGAACGGCCTTGCGGTGGAACGCGTGCTGGAAGAAATAAAATCCCGGTCGTGAGCACGAAGATCTTCACCACCGCGCAGGATGCGCAGAACGCCTTCTACGAGGCGCTGGAACGCTGCGACCTCGAAGGCATGATGGCGGTCTGGTCCGAGGACGAGGACATCGTCTGCGTGCATCCGGCGGGGCAGCGGCTGGCCGGCCAGGCCGAGGTGCGGGAAGTGTGGCGCCAGATGTTCGCCGGCGGGCCCGACATGCGCGTGCGCATCACGCAGCAGGTGGTGGTCGCGGGCGTGATGCTCGAAGTGCACAGCGTGCACGAGAACATCACCGTCGCCGGCGAGCAGCGTCCCCGGCCGCCGATGGTGGCGACCAACGTCTACCTGCGCACCGCGGCGGGCTGGCGCATGATCGCGCACCACGCCTCGCCCGCGCCGGGCCAGCCGGCGGCGGCGGCGGAACCGCCGCCTGCGTCGCCCAAGATCCTGCATTGAACCCTGAGGCAGGTTCATACACGGCCCCCTGGTGGCTGCCAGGCGGCCACCTGCAGACCATCGTGGCGGCGCTTTTGCCGGCGCCGCGCATCGCCTGGAAGCGCGAACGCTGGGAAACGCCCGATGGCGATTTCATCGATCTCGACTGGGCTGGTGGGGACGAACACCCGGAAGGACCCTTGATCGCACTCTTCCACGGACTGGAGGGCAGTTCCTCCAGCCCCTACGCGCGGGCCATTGCTGCGCGGGCGCTCGCCCTGGGCTGGCGCTGCGTGGTGCCGCACTTTCGCGGCTGCTCCGGGGAACTGAACCGCCTGCCGCGCGCCTATCACTCCGGCGACAGCGAGGAAATCGGGTGGGTTCTCAATGCTCTTTCCAGAAAAACTGAAAGTCTTTATGGCTGCGGAATCTCCCTCGGAGGCAATGCATTGCTGAAACACCTGGGAGAACAAGGCGGCCGTGCCGTGATCCGGAAAGCAGTTTCGATTTCGGCGCCGCTCGACCTTGCCGCCGCCGGCCGTTCGCTCGATGCCGGCCTGAGCCGGGAAATCTACACGCGGATTTTCCTGCGGACGCTGAAGAAAAAAACCCTTGAAAAAATCAGGCGGCAGAAGATTGCCGTCGACGCCCAGCGCCTCGCGCGGGCGCGCACGTTCTGGGAGTTCGACGACACCGTCACCGCGCCGCTGCATGGCTTTCTCGGCGCCGACGACTACTGGGCGCGTTCCTCGAGCGGTCCCTGGCTGGCGAAGATCCGCGTGCCCACGCTGGTGATCAATGCGCGCAATGATCCGTTCATGCCGGCATCGTCCCTGGAGGCGCTCGGCAAAATGCCCGCGAACGTGATGCTAGAATTTCCCCACGCTGGTGGCCACGCCGGATTTCCCGGCCGCGGCCATTGGCTCGCAAGGCGCGTCCTGCATTTCCTGTCGACCCCGTTTCTCTCCACCCCATGAAAGTACCCGCAGAAATTTTTCGCGCCTACGACATCCGCGGCATCGCCGGCAAGGCGCTGTCGGCGGCGGTGGTGCGCGAAGTCGGGCGCGCGTTGGCAATGCTCGCCCGCGAACGCGGCGCTCCGACCTTCGCGGTGGGCAGGGACGGCAGGCTTTCGGGCCCCGAACTGAGCGCGGCGCTGCTGGACGGATTGACCGCCGCGGGCGCGGACGTGATCGACATCGGCGTGGTGCCCACGCCGGTCACCTATTTCGCCGCCCACCACCTCGGCTGCCACAGCGCGGTGATGGTGACGGGCAGCCACAATCCCGGGGACCACAACGGCCTGAAAATGGTCGTCGCCGGCGATACCCTGTCCGGCGAAGAGATCCAGGGCCTGCGGCGCACCATCGAAGGCGGAATTGCCGGATACGCCGGCCAGCCCGGAAAAAGGACTTCCGCGAATGTCCTCGACGCGTACGTGGAGCGCATCGTGGGCGACGTCAAGCTCGCGCGGCCGATCAAGGTGGCGCTCGACTGCGGCAACGGCGTGGGCGGCGTGATCGCGCCGCGCTTGTTCCGCCGCCTGGGCTGCGAAGTGACGGAACTGTTCTCGGAAGTGGACGGGAATTTCCCGAACCACCACCCGGATCCTTCGCGGCCGGAGAATTTGAAAGATTTGATGGAAGTTCTAAAACAGGAAGATCCAGAAATCGGCCTTGCGTTCGACGGCGACGCCGACCGCCTGGGCGTGGTCACCAAGAGCGGGAAAATCATCTTTCCCGACCGGCAGCTGATGCTGTACGCGAAAGACGTGCTGTCGCGCAACCCGGGCGCCGAGATCATCTACGACGTGAAGTGCACGCGGCTGCTCGCGCCCTGGATCGAGCAGCACGGCGGGCGCGCCACGATCTGGAAGACCGGGCACTCGCTGGTGAAGGCAAAACTGAAGCAGACCGGCGCGCCGCTCGCGGGCGAGATGTCGGGCCACATCTTCTTCAAGGAGCGCTGGTATGGCTTCGACGACGCGCTCTACTGCGGTGCGCGGCTGCTCGAAATCCTCTGCCGTGAAAAGGATCCGAATCGCGTGCTGGAAGACCTGCCGAATACACCTTCCACTCCGGAGCAGAACTGGAAGCTCGCGGAAGGCGAACCGCACGCGCTCATCGAACGCCTGCAGAAATCCGCGCCCTTCCCCAGCGCGCAGCGCGTACTGACAATCGACGGAGTGCGCGCCGAATATGCCGACGGTTTCGGCCTCGCCCGCGCCTCCAACACCACACCCGTGATCGTCCTGCGTTTCGAGGGCGATACCGAAGCCGCGCTAAAGCGCATTCAGGAAGAGTTCAGAAAAACCCTGCAACCCCTCAAACCGTCTGCACCGCTTCCTTTTTAGGGCCCGACCGGTTCGACGTTGTTGGGAGCCCGCAATGTCCGCTTTCGGCCAAAAGCGGACACTCAGTTCGAGCGGTGAGAACCGGTCGGACAGAGGTGAATTTCGACGGTCACATGGGCCAATTCGTCATGCTTGCTCAGCCATTGCTTGACCGCGTTCGGAGTGAGCGCGGCATCGTGAGTGACCACGCTAAGGATGCACGCGAAGCGGTCCTTTCCTACCCGCCATGCGTGGAGGTCGCTGATCGTCGTGTCGTTCTGCTGCCCGTGCGCACGAATCTCTTCCCGAATCTCCTCAGATACTGGGTGATCCATTTCCCTGTCGAGAAGAACTCGCGCAGTCGAGCGGATGAGACCCCACGCCCACACCGCCACTAAGGCGGCACCTACAAGTCCCATGACTGGATCAAGCCAATTCCAGCCCCAGAACATGCCGCCGACGAGCGCAACGATGGCTAGAACAGATGTCGCAGCATCCGCAACGACATGGACGTAGGCTGAACGCAGATTCAGGTCGTTGTGATGACGTCCGTGGTCGTCTCCGTCATGCTGATGGCCGTGCTCGTGGCCGCGCTCCAGAATGAATGCACATACGACATTCACAATTAACCCGACAACAGCGACAGGAATCGCCTGCTGAAAGTGGACCACCTGTGGCTGAATAAGTCTTTCAACTGATCCGAACGCCATCAGCGCGGCGATGCAGAGCAGTAGTAAGGCGCTAGAGAAGCCACTCAGTATTTCAATCTTCCAGGTCCCGAACGCGAACGTCGCGTCCCCCGCATAGCGACGAGCGGCTATATACGCAAATGCGCTTAGCCCAATTGCCAACGCATGCGAGCTCATGTGCCAACCATCTGCGAGCAGGGCCATAGAATTAAAGACCCATCCCGCCCAAATCTCGATGACCATCATCGTGGCGGTGATCCACATGACGGCCTTAGTGCTGCGCTCGGCAGCGGCGCTGCCTCTGTCGAATCGGTGATCGTGAATCCAAGGAGTCAGGTCGTGGGTATGCATGGGTGTTTCCGATATAGCGTTTGCAGCAATGTCCGCTTTGGGTCGAAAGCGGACATTAGGAACCTAAATACCGAAGAAGGACGTTCTAAGCGCGCTTCAGTCCGCCGAGAAGGGACGCGACCGGCCGTTCGCGCCGTTTGCCGAGGCCACTGGCCGGCTCTTCCGCCGTTTTGACTGCGACCGGCCCGGTACCGGGCTCGTAGGGCTTTGAAAAAATCGGATCGTGCGGTTTCTGCGGGGACTTCGGCTGGCTGTGGTGCGGCGCGCTTTGCGGCGCGGTTGCGTGCTGGGCTTTTTGCTGGGGGGGATGTCGCTCGGGCCTGTGCCTGTTTTCCTGACGGGGGCGGCCCGCGTTGCCCGGATTCCTGCCGCCGCCACGCGCGTCGCTCACCATGGTCGCGACGGTTCCGGCGTTCGCATATCCCGCCACCAGGACGCGCTCCAGTTTCTTGTTGATGAGCTTCTCGATCGCGCCGAGCGCCTCCATGTCCTCGGGGGCCACCAGCGAAATCGCCTCGCCCGTGAGGCCCGCCCGGCCGGTGCGGCCGATGCGATGCACGTAATCCTCAGGCGAGTGTGGAATGTCGAAATTGATCACCTGCGGCAGGCTCTCGATATCGAGGCCGCGCGAGGCGACGTCGGTGGCGACCAGCACCGTCGTCTTGCCGGTCTTGAAAGCTTCCAACGCGGCTTCGCGCTCGGACTGGGTCTTGTCGCCGTGGATGGCGTCGACCTGGATGTGGTTGGCGCGCAGCTGGTGCGCGAGGCGATTCGCGCCAATGCGCGTGCCCGTGAACACGAGAACCTGCTTCAGGCCGCGCGACTGGATGATGTGGCAGAGCAACTCGCGCTTCTTCTCGCGCGCGCACGGATGCACCACGTGCGTGACGGAATCGGCGGTGGCGTTGCGTGCCGCGATCTGCACCTCGGCGGGATTCTTCAGCAGCGTCTTGGTGAGCTTGCGGATTTCGTCGGGGAAAGTCGCCGAGAACAGCAGGTTCTGCCGCACCGGCGGCAGCAGCGCGATGATGCGCTTGATGTCGGGCATGAAGCCCATGTCCAGCATGCGGTCGGCCTCATCCAGGATCAGCACCGAGACCTGGTTCAGCATCAGCGTCTTGTTCTGCACATGGTCGAGCAGCCGGCCGGGCGTGGCGACGAGGATCTCGATGCCCTTGCGCAGCGCCAGGATCTGGGCGTTCATGTCCGTGCCGCCGTAGACGATGCAGGTGCGGATCGGCATGTGCTTGGCGTAATCGCGGAAGCTCTCCTCAACCTGCACCGCCAGCTCGCGCGTCGGCGTCAGCACCAGCACGCGGATCGGATGGCGCGCGGGGGACGCGGAAGAACTCGCGTGCGGCGCGAGATTCTGCAGCGTCGGCAACGCAAATGCGGCGGTCTTGCCGGTGCCGGTCTGGGCACCCGCCATGAGATCGCGGCCCGCGAGGACGAGAGGGATGGCTTGTTCCTGGATCGGGCTTGGATTTTCGTAGCCCAGGTCTTTCACCGCTTGCAGCAGCGGCGGGATCAAGCCCAGTTTTTCGAAACCTGAGCTAATGACGTAATGCCTTGAAAACTAAAGAGGTCGGATTATACCCCTTTAGGGGGCGGGATTAGAGGCGATCACAAGCTGCGTCTGCGTCACCAGCGCCACCAGCTTGCCCGCCTCGCTGCGGATGGTGGTCTGGCAGACCACCGTGGTACGGCCTTTGTGCACCGGCACCGACTCGCCGATCACGCTCGTTCCGGCCGCCGCGCCACCAATGAAATTGGTCTTCGACTCGATGGTGGTGGTGCGTGAATTCGGCGGCATGTTGAGGATCGCCGCCACTGCGCCCAGCGTATCGGCAAAGGCCATGATCGCGCCGCCATGCAGGTTGTCGCCAACCGTGCACAGGTCCTTGCGTACCGGCAGCTTCGCGACCACCTTGTCCGGCGTCACGTCGGTGAACTCGATGCCCATCAGGTCGGGCAGCAAACCCTTGACCTTCTCCTGAATTGCCGCTGAGAGGTTCATATCAGTTGATGGTGCGCCGGCTGCGCTCTGGCTGCACGTCCTGCGGCTCGACGCCGGGCAGCTTGAGCTCCATGTCCCAGTCGCTTTTCTTCACCGCCGCCTGCAGCAGGCGGCATACGGAGTGCAGCAGCACCGGATCAAGCGTCAGAGTCACGCCCTGTCCCTCGGACGGGTGCATCGCGACCACCGGATGGCCGTTCGGATCGTGGCCGGTCTGGATGCGCGCCAGCAGCAGCGGCTCGGCGCCCAGCGGCGTGGCGCGGATGCTGTCGTCGTAGGGCTGCGAGAAATTCGCTTTCGAGACGGCCTGCTCGTGCTCGATGTTGAGCAGGGCCTTGCGCGCCTCGGGATTGGACTGGGTGCGGATGCGTGGGCTGCCTTCCTCGGCGAGCTTCACCAGCAGCGGCCAGAGCAGCTTCACAAAGCGCCGCGTCAGCCACATGCGCACCTCGACCTGCTCGCTGGCGGCGATCAGCATCAGCATCCGGTCCTGCTCGGCGTCGAAGTCGATCTTGAGCTGGTGCAGGCGCATGGCAGAGCCTGAATTGTAGAATGCTTTGGTGCTGGAAATCGCCCCCGCCGCTACCGCGCAGGACCTCGAGGACGTGCGCGTCCTGTTCGGGGAATATTCCGGCCTGGTCGCCGAGGCGCTGCGTTTCCAGAAATTCGACCAGGAGCTCGAAGCGCTCCCCGGCCAGTATGCCCCGCCGGGAGGCAGGCTGTTGATCGCCCGCGACGGCGACAAGGCGGCGGGCTGCGTCGCGCTGCGCCGCCTGGATGCCGCAAGCGGCGAGATGAAGCGCATGTACGTGCGCGAGGCGTACCGCGGCAGCGGGTTGGGCCGGCGTCTTGCGGTTGCGGTCATCGACGAGGCAAGAACGAGGGGCTACCAGCGCGTGGTGCTCGACACCCTGCCAAAACTCGCTTCGGCAATTGCGCTCTACCGCGACCTCGGATTCCGCGAGACCGGCCCCTACCTGGCGTCGCCGACGCCGGGCGCGATCTGCTTCGAGCTCAAAGTTTCCTGATTTTTTCGAGCAGCGCGGTGCTGGAGCGCTGGTGCTCGAACGGGATCGAGACCACGCGCCCGCCGCGCGCGAGCGTCGCTACCGCGCCGACGATTTTCTCCGCCGGCCAGTCGCCGCCCTTGACCAGGACCTCCGGACGCAATGTCTCGATCAGCGCCGCGGGCGTGTCCTCGTCGAACCAGGTCACCGCATCCACCGCCTCGAGCGCCGCGACCAGCGCCATGCGGTCCTCCAGCGCGTTTACCGGGCGGCCTTCGCCCTTGCCGAGCCGGCGCGCCGACGCGTCGCCGTTCAGCGCGACGACCAGCGCGGCGCCAAGCGCGCGCGCCTGCGCAAGGTAGGTCACATGGCCGCGATGCAGGAGATCGAACACGCCGTTGGTGAACACCAGCGGCCGCGGCAGGCCGGCGGCCCATTGTGCCGCGCTTGCGGGCGGCCTGATTTTTTCTTCAAATCGCAGGCTAAGACCCGGCCTTCTTCGGTTCTTCGGCCTTGGACTTGGGAGGGGCGCAGACCGCGTCGGTCGGCTTGCAGTATTCGAATACCTTCACCACCTTGCGCACGCCGCCCGTGGTGCGCGCCACCTCCACCGCCACGTCGGCTTCCGCCTCCGTGACGATGCCAAGCAGGTAGACGACCGAAGACTCGGTGATCACCCGGACGTGGACCGGATTCAGCTTTCCCGAGTCGAGCAGGCGCGCCTTGACCTTGCCGGTGATCGTCGCATCGCCGGCGCGGGAGGTGAGCGACGCCCCGCCCGCGACCTGCAGGTCATTGGTGACACCGCGCACATTGACGCTGCCGCCGACGATCTTCTCGATCTCGGCCTTGGTCGCCGCATCCGGCACCTCGCCGGTCACCAGCACGCTGCGGTTGAACGAACTGATGTTGACGTGCACCTTGTCGCCGAATCTTTCGCCGACCCGGTTGCTGGTCCGCAACTCGATGGCTTCGTCCTCCACCTGGGTCCCGGTCGTCCGCCGGTCGATGGCCGAAAGCACGGCGCCTCCTGCCCCCACCACCGCCATCTCGATGCAACCCTGCAGCAAGAGCGCGGACAAGGGAACAATCACGAGCAACGCAAACCGGATTCTCTTCATTTCTTTTCTCCAAAAAGCTGGGTATCGATGCCGTCGCACAGGCAGTGCAGCGCCAGCAGGTGAACTTCCTGGATCCGCATGGTGCGCTTGTGCGGCACGCATACATGCACGTCGTCGGCCGCAAGCGCCGCAGCCATCTTGCCGCCGCCGTTGCCGGTTAGAGCGACGATCCTCACGCCAAGTTCCCGTGCCGCGCGCATCGCCGCGATCACGTTGGCCGAATTGCCCGATGTGGAAATCGCGAGCAGCACGTCGCCCTTGCGGCCCAGCGCGCGCAGTTGCTTCTCGAACACCTGCTCATAGCCGTAATCGTTGCCGATCGAGGTCAGCGTCGAAGAATCGGTGGTCAGCGCCAGGCCGGCCAGCGGCGGCCGTTCGCGCTCGAAACGGTTGACCAGCTCGGCGGCAAAATGCTGGGCATCGGCCGCGGAGCCGCCATTGCCGCAGGCGAGGACCTTGCCCCCCGCCTTGAGCGACGCCGCCATCAGCTCGATGCCGCGCGTAATCGGCGCCGAAAGCAGCTTGGCCGAGTCGACCTTCAGTTTCGCGCTGTCGGCAAAATGCGACGCGACCCGCGCTTCCAGCGATGCGGCGTGCTCGGCGTGTCCCATGCGGCGCAGTTTACACCGTCGCCAAAAATGATCATTCGAGGTAGACCTCGATTTCGATCCGCCGCGCCGGATTGGGATCCTCGGCCAGCCGGCTGACGCGCGCGCGCAGCGGCGTGCCGCGTTCGAGGCCCCAGGCAAGCGCCGCATTCTGGCGCCGCGGCACGTAGCCCAGCTTGCGGCCGCGCCATTCCACGCGCACCGCGTCCGGATCGTGGGGATTGTCCGGCTCGCGCACCAGGTCGAGCGCGTCGCCTGCCCGCAGCAGCGGCATTACCGACGCCGCTTCGCCGTAGCGGAATCCCGCCAGCGGCGAACTCTGCACCAGCAATTGCACGCTCTGGCCATGCGCCGGCAACGCCAGGAGAAGCAAGAGGCTAAGCAGTGAACGCATTGCGGATCCACCTGATCCGGTCGGTTTCGAGCGAATCCAGCAACAGCACGTCGAACCTGCAATCTGCATCTGGGCGCCGCATGAGATAGAGCCGCGCCGCGGCGATCAGGCGGCCCTGCTTCGCCAGTGTGACGCTCTCCGCGGCGCCCCCGAAGCGCTCGTTGCGCCGGTAGCGCACTTCGGCGAATACCAGCGTGCCGCCCTCCTCGGCGACGAGGTCGATTTCGCCATGCCTGCAGCGCCAATTGCGCGCCAGCACCCGCAGCCCCGCCTTGCGCAGCAGTTCGGCGCACAGATCCTCGGCTCGTACACCTAGTTCCGCTCGCTTCGCTCGACCTAGGATCGCTCGCTTCGCTCGCTCTGCGGCCCGGTTCATGGCAGTCTTAACGATTGGATGCCGCGCAAGGTTGACCCGTGACCGGTACGCTTTACATCGTCGCAACGCCGATCGGCAATCTCGCGGATTCGAGCCCCCGCTCCGTTGAGATCCTGCGCTCGGCCGACATCGTGGCCTGCGAGGACACCCGCACCTCGCGCACGCTGCTCGCGCACCACGGCATCAATGCGCGCACAGTCGCGCTGCATGCGCACAACGAGCGCGAAGCGGGCGAAAAACTGCTGCGCGCGCTGCGCGAGGGCAGCAACGTGGCGCTGGTCAGCGACGCCGGGACGCCGGCGATCTCCGATCCCGGTGCGCTGCTGGTGGCCGCCGCGCACCGCGAAGGGTTGCGCGTGATCCCGGTGCCGGGGCCAAGTGCCGCCATCGCCGCCTACTCGGCCTCCGGTTTTGCCGCCGACAGCTTCCAGTTCGTGGGTTTTCTTTCGAATAGAAAGAAAAATTCACTCGAGGAACTGGACGTTCCCTGGCCAGTCGTCCTCTACGAAGCCCCGCACCGCGTGCTCGAAACCGTCGCGGCGCTGCTCGAGCACTTCGGGCCGGAGCGGGAACTGGTGATCGCACGCGAGCTCACCAAGAAATTCGAGGAAGTGGCGCGCATGAGACTGGCGGACGCCCCCGGCTGGCTCGCCGGAGCGCACCGGCAGGACGGGGAATTCGTGCTCGTCCTTGGGCCGGGAGAGCAAAAACGCCCTGCGCTTGCGGAGGCCGAACGCGTCCTCGGCATTCTTCTCGAGCACCTTCCGGCAAGCGAAGCGGCCAAGCTCTCGTCGAAGATCACCGGCGTGCCCAAGAAGGAGCTCTACGCCATCGCCGTGAAGCGCGTGAAGTAGGCAAAGCGAACAACCACGTAAAATCCGCTTCATGGATCGGCTGACCATCACCCGCCCGGACGACTGGCACCTGCACCTGCGCGACGGGCAGGCGATGGCCTCGGTGCTCGAGGACACGGTGCGGCGCTTCGGCCGCGCGATCGTCATGCCGAACCTGAAGCCGCCGGTGCGCACCACCCAGCAGGCGCTGCACTACCGCGAACGCATCCTCGGCGAACTGCCGGAGGGTTCGACCTTCGAGCCGCTGATGACCCTCTACCTCACCGACGACACGCCGCCCGAGGAAATCGGGCGCGCCAGGCTCTCGGGGCACGTGAAGGCGGTCAAGCTGTACCCGGCGGGCGCGACCACGCACTCGGATGCGGGCGTGACCCGCATCTCCCGCTGCTTCCTCGCGCTGGAGAAAATGGAGCAACTGGGCCTGCCGCTGCTGATCCACGGCGAAGCGACCGACCCGATGGTGGACGTGTTCGATCGCGAGAAAGCCTTCATCGACGAAGTGCTCGGACCCGTCGTCGAGCGCTTCAGCAGCCTGAAGATCGTGCTGGAGCACATCACCACGCGAGATGCGGTGCAATACATCGAAGTTACCGGGCCGAACGTCGGCGCGACCATCACCCCGCATCACCTGCTGCTGAATCGCAACGCGCTATTCCTCGGCGGCATCCGCCCGCATCACTACTGCCTGCCGGTGCTCAAGCGCGAAGAACACCGCGAAGCGCTGGTGGAGGCGGCGACCTCGGGCAACCCGAAGTTCTTCCTCGGCACCGACAGCGCCCCGCACGCGCGCAACACCAAGGAGGCGGACTGCGGCTGCGCCGGCGTCTACAACGCGCATGGCGCGATCGAGCTTTACGCCACCGCGTTCGAGGAAGCCGGCGCGCTGGACAAGCTGGAGGGCTTCGCGAGCCACTTCGGCGCCGACTTCTACGGCCTGCCGCGCAACCAGGACACCATCACGCTGCTGCGCAAGACCTGGACCGTGCCGAAGACCCTGCGCTTCGGCGGCGAGGAAGTCGTGCCGCTGCGCGCCGGCGAAACGATCCCTTGGCAGCTGGCCTGATTCACCCGGTCTTCGATCCGGTCCGACCCTGGATCGAGAAAGCCGGTGACTTTTCCCTTGAGCAGTTGAATCTGCTCTCTGAAACATCAAACTTGCAGACGGAAAGCGGCAAGCCCGTCCGCTTCGTTCCACCCTCGAGTTCCGATCCGTATTACGAAGTCCATGTCTTCGAGACCGGGCACGTACAGACCCGTGCGGACAACAAGCACGACCTGTTCAATGCCTTGGCCTGGCTTGCGTTTCCGAAAACGAAAGCGCGCATCAACGCCATGCATGCCGCGGAAATCCCCCGCGAGGGCGGCAAGCGCGGTCGCTTGCGCGACATGCTGACCATCTTCGATGAAGGTGGCGCGATTGTTTCGGGGGATGCTTCAATTGCATTGATGATTCGCGAGGCAAGATGGCAAGACCTGTTTCTTCGCCAGCACCAGAACTTCCGCATCACGGTGGTGGGCCACGCCGTGCTGGAACAGGCGCTCGCGCCGCATCCCGGCATCACCTGCAAAGTCATCTTCGCGGATCCTTCGCGCGATCTCGACGCGCAGGCTGCGCAATGGCTCTCGACGGTCGGAACATCGCCTCGCGACATGCCGCCATTGCCGGTGTTCGGCTACCCCGGCTGGTTCGAGGGCAGCGGACGCGCGGGCTTTTACTCCGACGAACGGTACTTTCGTCCGCTGCAGCGCGGTAAAATGATGGTGGGAGTCGGCCAGGCAGCCGCTGTATCCGTTGGCAGTCAATGCGGGGCAGAGGAAAGTCCGGGCTCCATAGAGCGGGATGCGGGATAACCACCCGGCGTGGCGACACGACGAAGAGGGCCACAGAGACGAGTCGCACGGCTAGTAACACTCGCAAGGGTGCTCGAGCGTGCGGGTGAAACGCGGCAACCTCCATCCGGAGCAACACCAAATAGGCAAGCATGGTGCCGAGGGCAACTTCGGCGCTGGAGGCCGGCTCGGTCGGGCTTGCGGGTAGGTGGCAACAGGGTTCGGGGCGAAAGCGCCGAATCCGACGATCCGGGGGGTGACTCCCGGACCAGAGGAATGGCTGTCGGGGGTGTCCCCTTCGGGGGATTCCCTGCCACAGAACCCGGCTTATCGGCCGGCTCCCGCTTTTACCTGCCCATTCGTGTCAGAGACTGTGGGACAACGGGATAAATGCGCTTGCCCGGGGGCTGGGCTAGCGCGGATAATTGCCCCCGGACTGACCCAAGAATGCACTCTCGCCTCAGCCAGAACGACGTCACCAACCTCGTAAACGTGGAGGACGCCGGCCGGGTCCGGGATGCCATTGTTGCCATTTACGCCGCCCGCTATCCCGGGTTCGACCTGGCCCCCCTCGCCCGCGCTTTCGATGACGTAAACGCCCTGTTCGAGGGCAACTACCCGGGCTACCTGCCCTGCGACACCCTGTACCACGATGCGCGCCATACGCTGGACATGACGCTTGCCATGGCGCGCCTGGTGGAGGGCCACGATCGCACGCAGCTTCCCGCCAACCAGCTGGGCGGGCGCCGCGCGGTGCTCGGCGTGGTGATCGCGCTGTTGCACGATTCAGGCTACCTGCGCCGCGCTTCGGAAGCGCATGTCGAGAACGGCGCCATATTCACCAAGGTTCATGTCAGCCGCAGCGCCGATTTCCTTGCCCGCTACCTGCCGACGATCGGCTTCGGCGCGGAGGCCGAGATGGCTTCCCGCGTAGTGCATTTCACCGGCTACGAGATGGACGTCGACGACATCAAGGTGGACGACCCCAAGGACCGCCTGCTCGGCCACATGGTCGGCACCGCCGACCTGATCGGGCAGATGTCGGACCGCATGTACCTCGAGAAATGCCGCGAGTTCCTCTACCAGGAGTTCGTGCTGGGCTCGATCGCGCGCGAGACGCTGCCCGACGGACGCGAGATCGTGCGCTACACGTCGGCCGAGGACCTGATCTACAAGACCCCCGGCTACGAATACGTGGCGCGCGACCGCATCAACCGCAAGCTTGGCGCCGCCGACCGCTACGCGGAGGCCCACTTCGACGGCCCGAACCTCTACCAAGAGGAGATCGACGCCAACTTCCGCTTCCTGCGCGAGGCCATCGAGCGCGCGGACCTGAACCGGCTGCGCCGGACCTGCTATTCCCTCTCCAGCCGGCACGTCAAAGCCGCTTGAATTTCGTGGGGTTTGTCACATCCCGCTGAATTTACTTCGCTTTTAGTCCGAATTTGCCGCTTTGCCACTTGCCGCCCTGCCCCAGCCGTGGCAAAAATGGGGCGTGACACTTTCTGACAAGGTTCCAAACGGGCCCAGACAGCCCGGGCATGACGGCACCCGTGCCGTAGCCGCTCCCGCCCTTGCGCGGTTTTTGTCCGACAGCGCGCTCAGCCGCGCCGCTCTTGCGGCCTGCGGTTTTCCGCTCGCGCTCGCCGATGCGAGCGCCAAGGGACGGCCGCTCACTTACGTCAATCCTTCCTTTGAAGCTTTTTTCGGCTATCGCGCCGACGATGTGCTCGGCAAGCCGGCGATCACCCTGCTTTTCCCGGAAGCCGACGGCGCGGCGAGCATGTTCAACGAAGCGCCCGTACGGCTGCTGATGCGGGCGCGCCGCAAGGACGGATCGAGCGCAGACGTCGAACTGTCGATCGGCATGGTGCACGGCGTGGACGGCCGGCTTACGCATTGGGTGCTCGCGTTCGCCGATCGCGGCGAAATCGCGCGCATGCACGAGGAACTGCGAGTACTGCGGTCTATCGCTGCGGCGCCTTAGGAAGGGGCCACGGGGGAACCCTGGTTCCCCTGTTCCGAGCTAGCCGCCTCCGTACAGGTAATTCGGCAGCCAGAGCGTCATGCCTGGCCACAGGTACATGATGACCATGCACAGAATCACGATCAGCATGTACGGCATCATGCCGGCAAAAATCTGGTTCAGCGTGACGTGCTTGGGCGCGACGCCCTTCAGGTAGAAGGCCGACATCGCCACCGGCGGGCTGAGGAACGCGGCCTGCAGGTTGACGAACACCAGCGTGCCCCACAGGATCGGATCGATGCCGAAGTGCTTCAGCAGCGGCAGGAAGATCGGCACGAAGATGACGATGATCTCGGTCCATTCCAGCGGCCAACCGAGCACGAAGATGATCGCCTGCGACAGGATCATGAACTGTATGGGCGACATGTTCAGGCTGAGCACCCACGTCTCGACCAGTTGCTGCCCGCCCAGGATCGCGAACACGCCGGAAAACAGCGCCGAGCCGACGAACAGCCAGCACACCATGGCGGTGGTCTTGGCGGTCAGGAACACCGACTGCTTGGTGCGCTCCCAGTCGAGCGTCTTCGCCTGGATCGCCAGCAGGAAGGCCCCGGCAGCCCCGATGGCCGCCGACTCGGTGGCAGTGGTAATGCCGAAAAGGATGACCGCAAGGACCACGGTCGTGAGGATGCCCAACGGCATCACTGAGGAAATCAGCAGCTTGAGCAGTTCGAACTGCTCGGCCCGCAGCATCCAGTAATACCAGATGAGCACTGCCGCAGTCGCGGCGACGATGCCCCAGAACCACTTGAAGAACTCGGGCGGCGGGCCGGCGTCCGCGGGAGCCGCCTGCTGCAGCTTCGCCAGTTCCGGGTCGCCCATTTCCTGGATCCCCTCGGATTCCTTGTTTTCTTCCTTGCCTTCTTCCGAGTCCCCGGCCGCGGCGGCGCCCATCTCCTGCGGCTTTTCCTGTTCGGCCGCCGACTTCTCCACCGGCGCCGCCGCCGGCGCCTGTTTCTTGATTCCAGCGGTCACCTCGGCCAGCGCGCGCGCGTCGGCCTGCTGGTGGATCACGACATACCACCAGATGCCCCAGAGCGTGATCGCGGACAGGATCAGCGGAAACAGCGCCGCGACGAAGTTCTTCCACAGCGCGCCATAAGTCAGGGCGCGCCCGTCGGCCTGGATGGCGCGCGCCTTCGCCGGCGCGAACAGCGACTTGACCAGTCCCGCGAGCATGTTGCTCGAATACGCCTGCTGGAATTTCGGCATCCAGTCCGGCACCGGCACCCGCTGCTCGGCCTCCGGCAAGGGCGGCGCAATTTTCGGATTGATCAGCGCCCAGCCGATGATGTACACGAGGTACAGGAACGACAGGAAGAACCCGGGGAACATCGCGGACGCGTACAGCTTCACCACCGACTGGCCCGCTACCGCGGCATAGACAATGATCATGACCGAAGGCGGGATCAGGATGCCAAGCGTGCCGCCGGCGGTGATCACGCCCGAGGCCAGGCGCACGTCATAGCCAGCCTTGAGCATCGGGTTGAACGCAATCACGCCCATCAGCACCACCACGGCGCCGACCAGGCCGCTGGCGATGCCCCAGAACGTGCAGACGATCAGCGTGGCGACCGCGAGCGAGGCCGGCACGCGGCGGAACGCCAGCTGGATGCTATAGAACATCTTGTCCACCAGCGCGCCGCGCTCCATCACGTAGCCCATCAGCACGAACAACGGGATCGACAGCAGCGTTTCGTTGGTCATCGCGCCGTAGGTGCGCTCGACCATCAGGTAGAAGATCTTGTTCTGCGTCCAGGACTGCGACGGATCGTAGAACGCGATGAAGCCGAACATCATGCCCAGGCCCATCAGCGTGAACGCCGTCGGGAAGCCCATCATGATCACGACCACGATGAGCGCGAGCATCAGCAGTCCGAGCCCGGGCTCGCTCATTTGCGTCCCCCGTCCGGATGCCGCCCGGTTTCCTCGGACGCGCGCTCGCCCAGTCCGCGCGCATGCGCGGCTTCGTCGATGTCGTGCACGCTTTCGATCGCGCGCTTGCGCGATTCGTCGTCCACGTACTTGCTGCCGGCGAGCTGCTGCTCGACGACGTCGATTTCTTCCGCGTCCTTGAGCCGCTCCGGCCATGCGCCCGTCCTGAGGCACACCACGCAGCGCACGATCTCCGCCAGACCCTGCAGCAGCACCAGTGTCCCGGCAATAGGGATCACGGTCTTGAAGTGGTAGACCGGCGGGCCGTCAGCGGTCACGTTCGAGTGTTCCCGGATGCTCCAGGATTCGCCCGCGTACTCGACCCCCGCGTAAACCAGGGCCGCGATGCCGGGCAGGAAGAACAGGATGTAGAGCGCCAGGTCGAGCCCCGCCTGGGTGCGTGGCTTCATCGAGCCGTAGAGGAAATCACCCCTGACATGCGCGTCCTGGGACAGCGTATAGGCGCCGCACATCATGAACAGCGTGCCGTACATCATGTTGTTGATGTCGTAGATCCACGCGTCCGGCGCATTCAGGATGTAGCGCTTGAACACCTCGATGCACACCACCAGCATGAGCGCGATGATCAGCCAGGCCGAGAGCTTGCCCGCCCAGGTACTGATGCGGTCCGCGACAAAGAGGAGTTTCTGTATGTTCATTCAAAAAAAAGCACCACCCGGGAAGTCCCGGATGGTGCGGTTGCGGTACGAATGGCGATCAGGACTTCTT
>JANYII010000276.1 GCA_025358705.1 Betaproteobacteria bacterium
CACGATGGCGTCAGCGCGCTCGCCGTCTAGCAGCCCCAGCTCGCGATTGGCGATCGCGGCGGCCTGCTTGACGCAGGCGAGCGCCTCCACCAGGTCCGGGTAGATCGAGATCGCGGTCCCGGTAATCGGAAAATTTTCAAGCGCCCGAAGGGTATGCACGCCGTAGTAGGCGTCCGCCGGCACCTGGCGATCGCCGATCAGGTCGTGCTCAATGCGGACGCTCTGGTTCATACTGAAGGGGATTCTAGACCTGCATGAAGCTTTTTCTTCAAGTTCTTCTCCTCGCGCTGGCAGTCCCGGCGCATGCCGCACCATATATGGTGGTGGCTGCCAATCCCCACGCCGCGCGCGCGGGCGTCGAGATCCTGCGCGCCGGCGGCAACGCGCTCGATGCGGCGATCGCGGTCCAGATGGTGCTCAACCTGGTCGAGCCGCAATCCTCCGGCATCGGTGGTGGCGCGTTCCTGCTGCACTGGGACTCGGCCGCAAAGCGGATTTCCGTCTTCGACGGCCGCGAGACCGCGCCGGCCGCCGCGCGTGCCGACCGGTTCCTGCGCCCTGACGGCACGCCGATGGGCCTGGGCGAAGCCATCAGCTCGGGCCGCTCGATTGGCGTCCCCGGCGTGCTGCGCACGCTCGAACTGGCGCACGCGAAGCACGGCCGCCTGCCGTGGCGGCGCCTGTTCGAACCGGCCATTCACCTCGCCGAGCAGGGTTTCGCGGTCTCGCCGCGCCTGCACCGGCTGATCGCGGCCGACCCGCTGCTCGGACGGTACGCGGCGGCGCGCGCCTATTTCTACCTGCCGGACGGCAAACCGTTGCCCGCGGGACATCGCCTCAAGAATCCAGAGCTCGCCGCCGTCCTGCGCCGCGTGGCCGATGAAGGCGCCGATGCGTTCTATCGCGGCGACATGGCGCGCGATATGGTCGCTGCGGTCGCGGCACACCCGAAACCGGGCGACCTCACGGAGCAGGATCTCGCGGACTACCGCGCGGTGGAACGCGACGCGGTTTGCGGCAGCTACCGCGCATACCGCGTCTGCGGCATGCCGCCGCCGAGTTCCGGAGGCATCGCGGTGCTGGCGATCCTCGGCGTGCTGGAGCGTTTCCCGATGGCGACAGTGCGGCCGGGCTCGAGCCATGCGGTGCACCTGTTTTCGGAAGCGGGGCGCCTTGCCTACGCAGATCGCGATCACTACGTCGGCGATCCGGCCTTCGTCCAGGTTCCGACTGCCGGATTGATCGAGCCGGGCTATC
This sequence comes from Betaproteobacteria bacterium, assembly GCA_025358705.1. Classification (GTDB taxonomy): domain Bacteria; phylum Pseudomonadota; class Gammaproteobacteria; order Burkholderiales; family SG8-39; genus RBG-16-66-20. Next base: position 1,258 of record JANYII010000276.1, read on the forward strand.
TGCACGATCGCGCATTGTTGGTGAAGACAGAAAAGAGCATGGGCCAGGCATCTCCTGGAATGCCGATCGGGGCGTCTGTCACCCTGGGCACCGATGCGACCGTGGAATCCTCCGGCACCAGCCATCTTTGCGTGATCGACGCGCAAGGCAACGCAGTGTCGATGACCACCACGGTCGAGTCTGCGTTCGGCAGCCGCATTCTCGTCAACGGGTTCCTGCTCAACAATGAACTCACCGATTTTTCCTTCGTTCCGGCGGAAAGCGGGCATCCGGTCGCCAACCGCGTGGAACCCGGCAAACGTCCGCGCAGCGCGATGTCGCCGACTTTTGTCTTCGGCCCGAAAGGGGAATTGCATATGGCCTTGGGCTCGGCGGGCGGCAGCGCCATCATCAACTATGTCGCGAAGACGCTGGTCGGCGTCATCGACTGGAAGATGGGGATCCAGCAGGCCGTCGCCGCACCGAACATGGGCAGTCGCAACCGCGAGACCGAGATAGAGCGCGGCACCGCCCTGGCGCGCACCGCCGCGGCGCTGCGCGCCATGGAGCACCCGGTGGAGGCCATGGACATGGTGAGCGGCACGCACGGGATCGTGCGCACGCCCCGCGGGCTGCAAGGGGGCGCCGACCCCCGCCGGGAGGGCGTTGCCCTAGGCAATCCCTGATCGGATCATTAGAATAATTCCCTGCTCACTAGGAGACCTCCCGCATGAAACGTATTGCCCTCAGCATCATTTCGCTTGCCGCGCTGGCCAGCTTCGGCGCCGCCGCGCAGGAAGGCACGCTCAAGAAGATCAAGGACAGCGGCGCCATCACCATCGGCCACCGCGACGCCTCCGTGCCGCTTTCGTACTACGACGACAAGCAGCAGCCCATCGGCTACGCCATGGACCTTTGCGCCAAGATCGTCGACGCAGTGAAGGCTGATCTGAAGATGCCGGCGATCAAGGTGAACTACCAGCTGGTTACCTCGGCCAACCGCATCCCGCTGATGGCGAACGGCACCATCGACCTCGAGTGCGGCTCGACCACCAACAACGTCGCGCGTCAGGAGCAGGTCTGGTTCACGATGACGCACTTCGTCACCGCCAACCGCTGGGTCGCGAAGAAGTCTGCCAACATCCACTCGCTGGCGGACCTCAAGGGCAAGACCATCGTCTCGACCGCCGGCACCACCAACATCAAGCAGATCACCGAGATCAACGCGGCGCAGAACCTGGGCATGAACATCATCTCGGCCAACGGCCATCCGGAAGCCTTCCAGATGGTGGAAACCGGGCGCGCTGTGGCGTTCGTGATGGATGACATCATCCTCGCGGGTCTCGCGGCGCAGTCGCGCACGCCTGGCGACTACGCAATCTCGGAAGTCGGCCTGTCGGTCGAACCCTACGGCATCATGCTGCGCAAGGACGACAAGGCCTTCAAGGCCGTCGCCGACAAAGCGATGACGGAGGTCTACAAGTCAGGCCAGATCAACGCCATCTGGGACAAGTGGTTCACCAAGCCGGTCCCGCCCAAGGGCATCAACATGAACCTGCCGATGACCGCGGCGTTCAAGAAGGTGGTCGCCAAGCCCACCGACTCGGGCGATCCGAAGGCCTACGAGTAAGCTGAGCCAGGACAAGCGGGGAACTTCGGTTCCCCGTTTTTCATTGGGGACAGGTTGAGCTTCACGTGAACTACAACTGGGACTGGGGTATTTTCCTCGCTGCCGAGCCGGGCGGCACGGGCACCTACCTGAAATACCTGGTCGTGGGCCTGGGCTGGACGCTGGCCACCGCTCTCGCGGCCTGGGTCATCGCGCTGCTCCTCGGTTCCGTGATCGGCACGCTGCGCACCACGCCCTACAAGTGGGTAGTGCGGCTGGGCAACGGCTACGTGGAGATTTTCAGGAACGTGCCGCTCATCGTGCAGATGTTCCTGTGGTTCTTCGTGATGCCGGAGCTGCTGCCCGCGGCGCTAGGCGACCGCATCAAGCAGATGCCGCCGCCCTGGGGTTCGTACATACCTGCGGTGCTGTGCCTGGGCCTGTTCACCTCGATCCGCGTGGCCGAGCAGGTGAAGGCCGGCATCCAGGCGCTGTCGCGCGGCCAGGGCATGGCCGGCACCGCGCTCGGACTCACGCTCGCGCAAACCTACCGATTCGTGCTGCTGCCGATGGCCTTCCGCATCATATTGCCGCCGCTCACCTCGGAATTCATGAACGTGATCAAGAACTCTTCGATCGCCCTGACCATCGGGCTGCTCGAACTGACCGGTCGCGCGCGCGCCATGCAGGAATTCAGCTTCAAGGTGTTCGAGGCGTTCGCCGCCGCGACGGTGATCTACCTGCTCACCAACCTGCTGGTGGTCTACGGCATGCGCGCGCTGGAGAAGAAGGTGCGCGTGCCTGGCCTGATCAGCGCCTCGCCCACGGCGGGGGGGCACTGATGTTCGCCGGCTACGACTTCGACGTCATCCAGCGCTCCTGGGTCTACCTGTTCCGGGACGGCATGACCTTCACGCTGACGCTGACCGCGCTGGCGATGCTGGGCGGGATCTTCTTCGGCACGCTGCTGGCGATGATGCGGCTGTCGAGTTTCCGCATCCTCTCCATGGTCGCCGGCGGGTACGTCAACCTGATGCGCTCGCTGCCGCTGGTGCTGGTGATCTTCTGGTTCTTCTTCCTGGTGCCCTACATCTACGGCTGGATCGCCGGGAATGGCAGGCCGATCCCCATCGGCGCCTTCTACTCTGCGCTCATCACCTTCACCATGTTCGAGGCGGCGTACTACTGCGAGATCATGCGCGCCGGGATCCAGTCCATCGCACGCGGCCAGGTCTGGGCGGGCTACGCCCTCGGGCTCAACTACTGGCAGACCATGGGCCGCATCGTGCTGCCGCAGGCCTTCCGCAACATGCTGCCGGTGCTGCTGACCCAGACCATCGTTCTCTTCCAGGACACCTCGCTGGTCTACGTGATTTCCGCCACCGACTTCCTCGGCGCCGCCGCCAAGGTCGCCAACCGCGACTACCGCCTGGTGGAGATGTACACCTTCGTCGCGGTCGTCTATTTCGTCATTTCGTTCGGCCTCTCGTCCCTGGTCAAGAACCTGCAAGCCCGCATCGCCATCATCCGGTAGACGTATAGGAAAACCCGTCCATGATCTCAATCAAAAACATCAGCAAATGGTATGGATCGTTCCAGGTCCTGACCGATTGTTCCACCGAGGTGAAAAAGGGCGAAGTGGTGGTGGTCTGCGGCCCCTCGGGCAGCGGCAAGTCCACCATCATCAAGTGCGTGAACGCGCTCGAGCCCTTCCAGAAGGGCGAAATCACCGTGGACGGCATTTCGGTGGGCGACTCGAAGACCGACCTGCCGAAGCTGCGCTCGCGCATCGGCATGGTGTTCCAGAACTTCGAATTGTTCCCGCACCTGTCGGTCACCGAGAACCTGACGCTCGCCCAGGTCAAGGTGCTCGGCCGGACCGAGGAGTCGGCACGTGACAAGGGCTTGAAGCTCCTCGACCGCGTCGGCCTGATCGCGCACAAGGACAAGTTCCCCGGCCAGCTCTCCGGCGGCCAGCAGCAGCGCGTCGCCATTGCGCGCGCGCTGTCCATGGATCCGATCGCGATGCTGTTCGACGAACCGACCTCGGCGCTCGACCCGGAAATGATCAACGAAGTGCTCGATGTCATGGTCGAGCTCGCCCAGGAAGGCATGACCATGATGGTGGTCACGCATGAGATGGGCTTCGCCAAGAAAGTCGCGCACCGCGTGATCTTCATGGACGCCGGCAAGATCATCGAGGACTGCACCAAGGACGAGTTCTTCGGCACCACGCGCTCCGAGCGGGCGCAGCTTTTCCTCTCGAAAATACTGCAGCATTGAAAAAAAGCAGGCTCGTCCTCCTTTTTCCTGCACGTGAACAAGAACTCCCTTTTCGCGGTCCTGCTGCGCTCGCCGTGGTGGGTCAGCCTCGCCGTCGCCGCGGGCACCGTCGCGCTGTCGCGATTCGCGCTCGCGAGGTTCGACATGCCCGAGCTCTACTCGGTCTTCGTCGCCCTGCCGTTCATCGTCATCGGCTGCGTCGCCGCCTGGCAGCAGCTGCGCGCGCCCAGCGCCGAACGCATCGCCGCAACGCTGGAATCCCTGCGCGCCCTGTCCTGGGATGAATTTTCAGTGGCGCTGGAAGACGCCTTCCGCCGCGACGGCTACGCCGTGAGCCGCCTGAGCACCGCCGGAGCGGATCTCGAACTCAGCAAGGCAGGACGCGTGACGCTGGTGGCCGGAAAGCGCTGGAAGGTAGCGCGCGCGGGCGTCGATCCCCTAAGGGAACTCGATGCGGTGAAGCAGGCGCGCGAAGCGCACGAAAGCATCTACGTCGCCGCGGGCGAAATCACCGAAAATGCGCGCGCTTTCGCGGCAGAAAAGAAAATTCGCGTGCTGGACGGCACCGAATTGGCGTCAATGCTGCCCCGGCCCGGGTCTTAGGAAGGAACCTCTCCGAGCACCGTGCAACGGCGTATCACGCGACCCTGCGTGGTCGCGTCGTAGGACGTAGCGCGGTGCAGTACGCAGCGGTTGTCCCATACGATCAGCTCGCGCGTCGTCCAGCGATGCTCGTAGGTGAGGTCCTGGTGGATCGCGAGTGCGTTCAACTCCTCGATCAGGGCCCTCCCCTCGTCATAGGGCATGCCGACGATGTACTCGGCATGGTCGCCGAGGTACAGGCACTTGCGCCCGGTTTCGGGATGCGTGCGCACCACGGGATGGTCGACCGGCGGTTTCGCCAGGCGCTGCTCCTCGGTCATGGGGTCTTCGCCATGGCGCCGGGTGCGGGAAAAATCCAGGTTGTGCACGGCGCGCATGTTCGCGATGCGCGCCTTCCACTGCGCGCCAAGGCGCTCGTAGGCACCATACATGTCGCAGAAATGCGTCTCACCGCCCGCGCCGCGGTCCGGCATGACTTCGCCGTAGATGATGGTCGCCTGCCCGGTGACGCGCTGCCAGGAGCCGTCCGTGTGCCACGCGAGCGTACCCTTGTCCGGATGTTTGCCGTTGGGCCTGCCGTGCGCATCCAGGTTCGACAGCCGGTAGAGCTCCGGGTAGCCATCCGCGTGGTACTGGTTCATGACGTGCACCTGCACTTCGCCGAAGCGGCGGGCAAATTCGACCTGGCTGCCGGGGGGCAGGTCGAGCGGCGGAAAGAGCAGGACCTGGTAGCGCAGCCAGGCCCGGTAGATCGCGCGAAAGAGGTCTTCCGACAGGTCCTCGGCCAGATTCACCCCCGAGATCTCGGCGCCCAGCTTGGGCGTCAGCGGCCGGAGGGCAAAAGGCCAGCGAAATTCAGTATTGGCATTCATCCGCAGTTCTTAGGATAATGAATTTCCATCCTTGGAGGAGGAAACATGCTTAGAGTCTCGCGCAGCATCCACGTCGCCGCCCTGGCGCTGCTGGTCGCAAGCTGGTCGTCCACCGCATTTAGCCAGGAGGTCCGCCACTTCCGGTTCGCCTACGATCAGCCGCGCGGCACAGGCTACGGCATCGCCGGTGACATCTTCGCCGACAAGCTCAAGGAACTGAGCAAGGGCACGATGCTGATCGACCAGTACCCGGGTGCGCAGCTCGGCCAGGAACCGCAGGTGCTGCAGCTGATGAAATCGGGCGACATCGAGTTCTGCATCAGCGCGGCGGCGAACGCCGCGACGCTCTCGCCGCAGGCCGGCGTGATGTCGCTGCATTTCTTGTTCCGTTCCGAAGACCACCTGAAGAAATCGCTCGCCGATCCCAAGGTCGTGGCGGCGGTCAAGGACATGATCGAGGAGACGGTACAGGGCGGGCACGTGCTCGCGCTGATCACGCTCGGGCTGCGCAACATGTACAGCAAGAAGGAAGTGCGCAAGCTCGAAGACATGAAGGGCCTCAAGGTCCGCGTGCAGGCGACCGTGACGGAGGACACGATGTTTCCCGCCTACGGAGCGCAGACGGTCCATATGCCGTTCGGTAGCGTCTACACCTCGCTGCAGACCGGCGTGGTGGATGTCGCCGAAAACGGCGTGAACGTCTACCTGGTCAACAAGCACTACGAAGTCGCGCCGGTTTTGTCGATGACCGAGCATGAAGCCAACAACAATTTCATCTGGATCAGCGACAAGCTCTGGAAGAGCCTGAGCGCGGAACAGAAGAAATGGGTCACCGCGGCCGCTGACGAAGTCGGCAGGACGCAGCCCGCCAGATCCCTCGAACTGGAACATCAATCGGCCGCCAAACTGAAGGCCATCGGCGTCAAGATCGTGAACGACGTCGACAAGTCCGGCTTCATCAAGGTCGCCGCGCCCTACCTGGACAAGCTGGCGAAGGAACTGGGTCCCCACGCGGTGAAGATCAAGGACCTGATCGGCGCCGTCAAGTAGACGGTGAGCATCGCCGACAAGCTGGTCCTGACGCGGCAGCGTCATCTGAAGTGGCGCGCGTTCGACAAGCTCGAATTGGGCCTCATGATCCTGTGCGGCCTGCTGCTGTTCGGCACCGCGTCCACGGTGACGTTCGACATCATCACCCGGACCATCGGCCACCCGTGGTTGTGGCTGCAGGAGGTCACACAGACCTTTTTCATCTACGGCATATTCATCGGCGCAGCGGTCGCGACCCGGCGCAATGACCACCTCTACCTGACCGCCGTTTCCGAGGCGCTGCACGGGCTGCCGCGCCTGATCGCGGAGATCGTGATCCGCCTGGTGGTTCTGGGCGTGGCCTTCTGCCTCGTCTACTTCGGCTACAAGAATTTCCTGCGGGGATTTTCCAGCTTCAGGATGCCCTCGCTGACGCCGATTGCGTCGCTCTATGCCGCGATCCCGATCTCCGGCGCGCTGATCGGGCTGTTCACCATCGAGCAGTTGGTGAATGGCTGTCGCAAGGGCTTTGACCATCCGGAAAAAATGGAGGAACCGGTTGCCGTCACCCCGATCGCCACCGTGGCGCCCGACGGAAGACAGCAATGAGCACCGCGGCAATCCTCGTTTTGATGACGGTCCTGTTCCTGTTTTTCGGGTATCTGGGCGTGCCTGTCGCGTTTTCGCTGATGGCCGGCGTCTTCATCGGCGCCGCGTTCACCGATGTGACCTTTCCGGCCATTGTCCAGAAAATGTTCGACGGCATGGATTCGGAAGCGCTGCTCGCGATTCCGTTTTTCCTGCTGGTCGGCGAACTGATGAGCTCGGCAAACGTCGTCAGCCGGATTACCAACCTTTCGCTGGCGCTGGTCGGGCATATCCGCGGCGGGCTGTCGCAGGTCGTGACCGTGTTCAGCATGTTCTTTTCGGAAATGTCCGGCTCGACGACCGCCGACGTCGCGGTGATCAGCCGCGTGCTGGGCGGCCCGATGAAAAAAGAGGGCTACGGCGCGCCGTTCACCGCCGCGATCATCGCCGCCGCATCGACGATCGCGGCCCTGGTCCCGC
>JANYII010000284.1 GCA_025358705.1 Betaproteobacteria bacterium
CGCGGAGCACCACGCGACGCCGCTGGGCATGTCGCCATCGCCCTCGGTATTCCTCTCGGCGGTGGCGCAGCGCACGAAACACCTGCGTCTCGGCCCGCTCGTTTACACGCTTGCGCTCTACCACCCACTTCGCCTCGCCGACGAAATCTGCATGCTCGACCAGTTGAGCGGCGGGCGCTTCGAGCTCGGCGTCGGCCGCGGCATCTCGCCGATCGAGATCGAGTATTTCGGCTTCGATCCGGCGAAATCGCAAGCCATGTACCTCGAGGCCTACCAAGTCATTCTTCAGGCGTTGCGCGGCGGCACACTGAATTTCGAGGGAAGCTATTACCGCTTCAAGGACGTGCCGTTGCACCTCAGACCGTTCCAGAGCCCGCACCCGCCCATCTGGTATGGTCTGTCGAACCCGGAAAGCGCGGAATTCGCCGCCGAGAACAAGTTCAACGTCGTCAGCAACGCGGCGCCCAAGGCAGTGCGCGTCATCACCGACCGCTACCGCGCCGAGTGGGCGAAGAAGGACAACGATCCGAAGCGCATCCCGTTCATCGGCATGGCGCGGCACGTGGTGATCGCCGATACCGACGAGGAAGCCATGAAACTCGCTCGCCGCGCCTACGCGCGCTGGTTCGAGAGCTTCATTTTCCTCTGGCGCCTTCGCGGGCAGACCCCGCCCTTCACCACCTACACCGAGGACTTCGACGCAGTGCTCAAGAATGGACAGGCTATCGTCGGCTCGCCCGCCATCGTGCGCGAAACCATCGCATCGCAGGCAAAAGACGCGGGGCTGAATTACATGCTGCTGCGCTTCGCCTTCGGCGACCTGACGCTGGAGGAATCGATGCATTCCGTGGATTTATTCTCGAGCCTTGTCAAGCCGGCACTCGAGGAGATACCGGCATGAGGCGCTCCCTGCTCTTTGTTTATCTTTTGTTTTTCTGCAATGTTGTTTTCTCTCAAGAGTGGCCCGCACGGCCCGTGAAGTTCATCGTCTCGCAGGCCCCCGGCACCTCGCCCGACATTACCGCCCGCCTGATCGCCGACCGTCTTTCCAAACTGTGGAATCAGCAGGTCGTGGTGGAGAATCGCCCCGGCGGCCAGAACGTTCCCGGCGCCCAGGCCGCCGCCAAATCCGCGCCGGACGGGTACAACTTCTTCTACGCCACCACCGCCGCGATCGTCTCCAACCCCGTCACCTTCAAGGCCCTGCCCTACGATCCTGCGAAGGATTTCGTCCCAGTGGCGATGATCGCCAAGTCGCCAATGGTGGTCGCGGTGAATCCCTCGGTTCCCGCGAAAACGCTCGCCGAACTCATCGCCCTCGACAAAGCCCAACCCGGAAAACTCGCCGCCGCCAACGAAGGCGCCAAGACTTTCAGCGGCATGATGAGCCAGCTCCTGAACCACAGCGCCGGCATGCAGCTGCTGCAAGTGCCCTACAACGGCGTCACCCCCGCGATCCAGGACACCATCGCCGGCCGCACCCAAGTCGTGCTCGTCAGCTCCGCCGCGCTGCTGCCCTTCCTCAAGCGCAATGAACTCCGGCCGCTCGCGGTAAGCGCCGGCAAGCGCGTGCGCGGCCTCGAAGACGTCCCCACCCTCTCCGAAACCTATCCCGGTTTCGAGTATGTCGGCTGGTTCGCCCTTCTCGCCCCCACCGGCACGCCCCCTGCAGTAATCCAGCGAGTAAATCGCGACATGGACCGCGTGCTATCCGATCCGGAGATAGCGCAGCGGCTTTTCGACTTTGGCCTTGTCAACGAAGGCGCCGGCACGCCCGAATCGCTGAATGAATTTCTTCGCGCCGAGCGCGATCGTTGGGCGAAACTGGTGAAGCAGATCGGGTTGCAGCCCGAATAGGTCACTTTGCGGGAACCTGCGGGAATGACCGCTGTCGACCAGGAGGCGCCATTCGAGCGTAGACTTTCGGCTCCCTCAAGGGGTAGACCTTGAACGACAGCACATTGAAACAGCGCCTCGCAGCCATCCTGGCGGCTGATGTGGCGGGGTATTCGCGGCTGATGTCCGCGGACGAGCGAGCGACCGTGGCCGCGCTCGACCAGGCGCGCGCGGTATTCCGCCGCTGGATCGAATCCAATCAGGGACGCGTCGTCGACATGGCCGGGGATTCGGTGCTCGCCGTATTCGAGACCGCTGGCGGCGCGGTGAGCGCGTCGCTGGCAATCCAGAATGAGCTGTCGCAGGTCTGCGCTGCGGTGCCGGAAGAGCACCGCATGCGCTTTCGTATCGGCGTGCACCTTGGCGACGTCATGGAGAAATTGGACGGCACGATCTATGGCGACGGCGTAAACATCGCCGCGCGCCTGGAAAGCCTGGCCGAGCCGGGCGGCATCACGGTGTCGGAGGCGGTGCAGGTCTCGCAACGCAACCGCCAGCCGGTCGCCTATGACGACCAGGGCGAGCATGCGGTGAAAAACATTCCGCATCCAGTGCGCGCATTCCGCATCCGGGCGCAGGATGCGCTCCCTGCGCTTGCGTCGGCGCGGCCTGGCGCCCCTCCCCTCGCGCTTCCCGACAAGCCGTCGATCGTTGTCCTGCCGTTCGACAACATGTCGAAGGACCCGGAACAGGAATTCTTCGCGGACGGCGTGGTCGAGGCGATCACCGCCACACTTTCGCGCATCCGCTCGTTCTTCGTGATCGCGCGCAATTCGGCGTTTCTCTACAAGGGCAAGGCCGTCGACGTGCAGCAGGTAGGGCGTGACTTGGGCGTGCGTTACCTGCTCGAGGGCAGCGTGCAGAAGGCCGGCAACCGGCTGCGCATCACGGTGCAGCTGATCGACACCACCAATGGCGCGCACGTCTGGGCCGACCGCGTGGACGGCTCGCTGGAGGACGTCTTCGACCTCCAGGACCGCATCACCGAGCGCGTCGCTGGCGCGCTGCAGCCGTCGATCCGCCTGGCCGAAATTGAGCGCGCACGCCGCAAGCGGCCGCAGGAACTCGGGGCCTACGACTACACCATGCGCGCAATGCCGCACGTATGGCTCCTGGAAAAGGAAGCCTGTGCAAAGGCGCTCGGGCTGCTGCAAAAAGCGATCGAGATCGATCCGGACTATCCGCTCGCCCACTCGCTCGCAGGCTGGTGCCATGCCCAACGTTCGGTCTATAACTTCGCCGACGATGTTGTCGCGGCGCGCCGGGATGCCCAACATCATGCGGAAAAAGCCGTCGAGGTGGGCGGCGGCGACGACCCTCTGATACTCGCGGTACTCGGCGCCGTGCACACCATTCTCAGCAACAAAGGCAGTGCGCGCCTGCTGCTCGAGCGGGCCGTCGCGCTCGACCCGAACTCCGCCTGGGGCTGGAGCCGGCTGGCGTGGATCGAGAATTATTCCGATCGGCCCGATCGGGCGATCGAACTTTTCGAGCGCGCCCTGCGGCTCTCGCCCCTCGATCCGATGAACTTCAACAACTACGTCGGCATCGCCTCGGCGCACGAAATCGCCGGGCGCTACGACGAAGCGGTGTCCCAGTATCGGCGCGCGCTGCAGGAGCGGCCGCAGGCGACCTGGTTGTATCGCCATACGGTTTCTTCCCTCGTCGGCGCAGGGCGCATGGACGAAGTCGGCGCGGAAATGGCGCGCCTGCTGGCCGTTTATCCCGACTACACAGCTTCGAAGTTCATCAAGGCGATGGTTTTCACGCCGGCGACCCTGGAACGGATCGCGGCGAACCTGAGAAAAGCGGGACTGCCCGACTGACCAAGGAGATCCAGATGGCAAAAAGATACGCGAGCATTCTTGAAACCATCGGTCACACGCCGGTGGTGCGCGTCAACCGCCTGGCGCCGGCGGGCGTGAACCTGTACGTCAAGATCGAGGCCTTCAACCCCCTCGGTTCGATCAAGGATCGCC
>JANYII010000313.1 GCA_025358705.1 Betaproteobacteria bacterium
GCCCGCCGGCAGCAGCAGGATCAGCACGGTGCCGACCACCGGCCCGGCCAGGGTGGCGGTACCGCCGATGATCACCATCGCCATCAGATAGACGGAAGTGTCGAGCGTGAAGCTCTCGACGTTGACGAAGCTCAGGTAAAACGCATAGAGCGAACCGGCCACCGCGGCCAGCGCGGACGACACCGCCACCGCGATGGTCTTGATCACCGCGACGTTTTTGCCGAACGCCGAGGCCGCGGTTTCGTCATCGCGGATCGCCTTCAGGCTGCGCCCGAAACTGGAGCGCACCAGCGTCGCCACCGCCAGCATCACCAGCGCCAGGCACACCAGGGTGAGCACCAGGTATTGCGCCGGGCTGTCGATCACGAACCCGGGAAAGCGCGCCGGCGGAATGTTGGTGATGCCGCCGATGCCGCCGGTGAAGCCTTTCCACTCCGCGAACAGCGTCATCGCCAGCATTTGCAGGCCGAGCGAGGCGGCCACGAAATATTCGCCGCGCACACGCAGGGCCGGCAGCGCCAGCGCCAGCGAAATCAGCGCCGCCACCCCCATGCCGGCCGCGGTCGAGAGCAGAAAGCCCGCCCCCAGCTTCATCGCCACCAGCGTCGCGGTGTAGGCGCCGATGCCGAAAAACACCGCATGCGCCATCGAGAAAATGCCGGCGTAACCGAGCACGAAGTTGAGCGTCACCGCGAGGATCGCGTTGATCGTGATCAGCACTGCCAGATTGTTGAGGTAGGCCAGCATGGTGGTGTCGTGTGCTTACCGCGCGTCCTCGATTCGATCCCTCATTTCGACCCCACGGCGCGGCCGAGAAAACCGGCGGGACGAAAGATGATGAACACGAACAGGATGATGAAGGTAACCGCCTCGCTCCACTGCGGGTCGAGCTTCCATACGGCCAAGCTCTCGGCCAGTCCCAGCAGCATGCCGCCGCAGGCCGCGCCCTTCAACGAGCCGATGCCGCCGACGATGGTGGCCGCCAGGCTGATCAGCATGATGTGCGCGCCGATGCCGGGGTTGATGCCCTGCGACACGGCGGTGAGCGCTGCGGCCGGCACCACCAGCGCCGAGCCGAGGGCGAACGCCACTTGCGCGAGGCGTGTGGGTTCGAGCCCGAAGATGCGCACCAGGTCCGGATTGTCGGCCAGTGCGCGCAGGCCGGTGCCGGCCTGGGTGCGCGCGAGGAAGAAATGCAGGCCGGTGAACAGGGCAGCAGCCACCACGATGGCGACCCCCGCAATCGGCGCGACGAACAGGCCCGGCGCGATTTCCACCGCGCGCGACAACTCCACCGTCACGGTCTCGAAACCGCGGCCGAACACCATGCCGACCAGGTTCTGCACCATGATCTGGGTACCGAACGAGGCGATGAAGACGGTGAAAAACGCGCCCTCGTGGCGCTGGATCGGCCGGTAAATCCAGCGCTCCATGAACATCCCGAACGCCACCACCGCCAGGATGGCCAGCACGATGCCGGCGGTCCAGTGCCACTTGAGCGCCGTGATGCTCCACCAGAACAGGTAGCCGGCCAGGGTGAACGCCGCGCCGTGGGCCACGTGAAAAACTTTGGTCGAGCCGAAAATGAGCGCAAAGCCGACCGCCGTGAGCGCGTAGATCGCGCCCAGCTGCAGGCCGTTGATGAACAGTTGCAGGAGCAGCACGCCGATGGGCCTCAGTGGACTGCGATGGCCCCCGTGGCGCGTCATGCGCCGCGCGCGAGGCCGTGGCTTTATTTGACGACGATGTTGCCCTTGACCAGTTTGCCGGCGCCGCCGTCGATTTCATAGATGCCGAGCGGCATTGACACCGTGCCGTTGGGCAGGAACTGCATCTTGCCGCCGACCACGTCAAACGTGCCGGTCGCCTTGCGCTGCTTGAGCAGGTTTTCGCCGGTGATCGGCTGGCCCGATTTTTCGAGCGCCTGCGCCAGTTTCACGAACACCATGACCGCGTTGTAATAGTTGGCGACGTAGGCATTCGGGTCCTTGTTCTTTTTCGCCTTCCAGTCGCGCGCCAGGCGCTGGCTGACGGCATCGCCCTCCCAGTTGATGGTCTGGGTCGGGAACAGCGCGCCGCGCGCTTCCGGCAGTTGCGTCACCGTCGGCGAGGAGAACGCCGAGTAGCCGACCAGTTGCTGTTTGACGCCGTTGTCGCGCAACTGCTTGACGATCTGCGCCTGCTGGGTGCCGAACGAGGCGATGAACACGGCGTCGGGCTGCGACTCGCGCACCTTGGCGGCGACGCCGGAGAATTGCTGCGAGGCGCGCGGCACCTGCAACGAGCTCACCATGGTGCCGCCGTTTTTCGGCACGTGGATGTCGAGTTCCTTCTTGATCGCTTCGCCGGCCGGATCATCCACATAGAGCAGCGCGATTTTTTTCCAGCCGCGTTCCTTGACGAGATAAGGCGCCAGCGCCAGCACTTCGAGGTTGACCAGCGGGATCACGTTCCAGAAATAATCGCCCAGCTCGGCGAGATCCGGCCCGATGCCGCCGCCGTTGACCGACACCACATGGGCCTTGTCGCCGACCGGCGCGATCGCCTTCGAGACACCGGTAAAGGCGGACAGCACATAGGGCACCTTCTCGACACTGACCAGCTTGTTCATCGCCACCACGCCGCCTTGCGGCGTGGCCTGGCTGTCCTCGATCAGCATCACCAGTTTTTTCGACAGCATCTTGTCTGCGTTGGCGTGCTCGACCGCGATGGCGGCAGCGCTTGAGAACAGCTCGCCGTATTCTGCGTTGGGTCCGCTCATCGGCAGGTTGGCGCCGAACCTGATGTCTTGCGCGATTGCCGGTGCGGTGCAGATCAGGCAGGTGACCGCCATACCCAAAAGCGCACCCGCGAGCCGTTGCAGTTTCATGGCCATGTCTCCTCTGTTGTGTGGCGCACGCCTTCCACTTTGCGCGCCTTTGTCTTTGTGTTTCCCGCTGGCGATTGTAATCCTCAGCGACCTGCTCGCGGGCCACATCCCGTTCGCGTTCACGACGGTGCCGACCATGGTGGAACACATTCGCGCCGGCACGGTGCGCGGCTTCGCCGTCACCGGCGGCACACGTGCCGCGCAGTTGCCGAACGTGCCGACGATGGCGGAAGCGGGTTGCCGGCGGTGGATGCAACACCGCTGTTCGGCCTGATCGCCCCGCGCGCCTGCCGCAGGCGCGGTGCGGTGCGGGCCGCCGCAGGCGCGGCTCATCGAGATGGGCTTCACGCCGGTCGGCAGCACGTCGGCAGAATTCAAGACGCGCATCGAGGCGGAAATCGCCAAATGGGCGCGCATCGTCAAGGCGGGCAATATCAAGCCGAATGCCTGATCCGCACACCCTATTGGCCTGAGAGCGGCTCCCACCATGGTTTTTGTGTGCCCGCATCGCCAAGAGCCGCTCCTGGAGC
>JANYII010000004.1 GCA_025358705.1 Betaproteobacteria bacterium
AGTCGTCCTGGAAGGCGCGGATCATCGCCGGCGGGCAGGCCGAGCCGCCGATCACGGTGCGATTCAGCGTCGAGAACTTCAGCTTGTTGGACGACAGGTGCTGCAGCAGCATCAGCCAGACGGTCGGCACGCCGGCCGACAGCGTGACCTTTTCCTGCTCGATCAGGTCGTAGACGCTCTTGCCGTCCAGATGCGGCCCCGGAAACACCATCTTTGCCCCCACCAGCGTGCAGGCATACGGCAGGCTCCAGGCGTTGGCGTGGAACATCGGCACCACGGGCAGGATCGAATCGCGCGCGGAGAGGTTCAGCGTATCGGGCATCGTCGCGGCCAGGGCGTGGATCACCGTCGAGCGGTGGCTGTAGAGCACGCCCTTCGGATTGCCCGTGGTGCCCGAGGTGTAGCAAAGCGCCGCCGCCGTGCGCTCGTCGAAGCTCGGCCACTCTAAGCGGTCATCCTGCTTCGCCATCAGGTCTTCGTAGCACTGCAGGTTCGGGATCGTCGAGCTTGCGGGCATGCGCGCGCGGTCGGTCATCAGCACGAAATGCTTCACCGTCTTCAGCAGCGGAGCGAGCTTTTCCACCAGCGGCACGAACGTGAGCTCGAAAAACAGCACCGAGTTCTCGGCGTGGTTCGAGATGTAGGTGATCTGTTCCGGAAAGAGGCGCGGGTTTAGCGTGTTGATGACGCCGCCGATGCCGGAAATGGCGTAGTAGAGCTCGTAGTGGCGGTAGCCGTTCCAGGCGAGCGTGCCGACCCGGTCGGAATTCTTCACGCCAAGCGCCTGCAGCACCTTGGCCAGCCTGCGCGCGCGCGCGTGCGCGTCGCTGTACGTGTAGCGGTGGATATTCCCTTCAACCGTCTTGGAGACGATCTCGGTCTCGCCATGGTTGCGGGCCGCGTGCTTGATCAGGTCGCTGATCAAGAGCGGCATGTCCATCATCAGGCCTTGCATGGGTTCCCTCCGGAACTTGCCTTCGATCTGGGGTCGGCCCAAGTTACCGTGGCAGGGCTTCGCTGGCAAGCGCCCCGCCTTGACCGGTTCCCGGGCGGCCTATAACATTTTTCCCCTCTCAAGGAGGAGGATCCATGAAACAAGGCACCATGCAGTTCCTGCGCGCGGCCGCGCTTGCCGCAGCCGCTTCGCTCGCGTCTTTCGGCGCCGGCGCCCAGAACATCAAGATCGCCTACATCGACCCGCTTTCGGGCGGCGGCGCCACCATCGGCGAACACGGCCTGAAGCACCTGCAGTTCCTGGTCGACACCATAAACGCCAAGGGCGGCGTGCTGGGCGGCCAGAAGCTCGAGGCGGTGGCCTACGATAACAAGGGCAGCCCGCAGGAGAGCCTGGTGCAGGTGCAGAAGGCGATCGACGCCGGCGTGCGCTTCATCACCCAGGGCAATGGTTCGGGCGCGGCGATCGCGATCTCGGAATTCATCTCCAAGTACAACGAGCGCAACCCGGGCAAGGAAGTGCTGTATTTCAACTACGCGGCGGTCGATCCCGCGCTGACCAACGAGAAGTGCAGCTATTGGCATTTCCGCTGGGACGCCAATTCCGACATCAAGATGGCCGCGCTGACCAACTTCATGAAGGACCGCAAGGAAATCAAGAAGGTCTACATCATCGGCCAGGACTACTCGTTCGGTCACGCCGTGCGCGGCGCCGCGGTCGCGATGCTCAAGCAGAAGCGTCCCGACATCCAGGTGGTGGGCGACGAACTGCACCCGCTGCTGAAGATCACGGACTTCACGCCCTACATCACCAAGATCAAGGCCTCGGGCGCGGATTCGGTGATCACCGGCAACTGGGGCAACGACATGTCGCTGCTGCTGAAGGCCGCGGCCGACGCCGGCCTGCAGGTCAACTGGTACACCTACTACGCCGGCGGCGCCGGCGGGCCGACCGCGATCAAGCAGACCGGACTCGACCATCGTGTGTTCCAGATCAGCGAGTGGCACACCAACGTGCCCTCGCCCTCCATGGAAGCCTTCGCCGACTCGTTCCTCAAGAAATACGGTGGCGACAGCGGCCAGGGCTGGTGGTACCTGCGCATGAAGAACCAGATGGACATGTTCGCCGGCGCGCTGAACCAGGCCAAGTCGGCCGACCCGAAGAAGGTCGCGGTGGCATTGAGCCAGATGAAGTTCAAGAACGAGCTCGGCGCCGAGACCTTCATGCGCGCGTCCGACCACTCGCTGTTCCAGGACATGTACATCTCCTCGTTCGGCTCGGGTACCAAGCACGACGAAGAGAAGACCGGCTGGGGCTGGAAGACGATGGGCGTGATCAAGGCGCAGGACACGGTCATCCCGACCAGCTGCAAGATGGTTACGCCGTCCTGACCTAGACGGATCTGCGGAGGCAGCGGCCAGCAGGTCCGTGCTAGAGCTCGTCGTTTTTTCGTCGCTCAACGGCGTGCTCTACGGCATGCTGCTGTTCCTGCTCGCCAGTGGCCTGACACTCATCTTCAGCATGATGGGCGTGCTGAATTTCGCCCATGCCAGCTTCTACATGCTGGGCGCCTATTTCGGCTTCCAGATCAGCCGCTACATCGGCTTCTGGCCCGGCCTGGTGGTGGCGCCGCTGCTGGTGGGCGTCATCGGTGCGCTGGTGGAGCGCTACGGGTTGCGCACCGTGCACAAGCACGGCCACGTCGCCGAACTGCTGTTCACCTTCGGCCTCGCCTTCATCGTCGAAGAGCTGGTGCAGATGGTGTGGGGCAAGATCCCGGTCGACTACCGGATTCCCGGCGCGCTGAACTTCTCCGCGTTCACGCTGTTCGACACCACGTTCCCGGCCTACCGCATGTTCATGCTGCTGATGTCGATCGGCATCTTCCTCGGCCTGCTCGTGCTGCTGACGCGCACGCGCGTGGGCCTCATCATCCAGGCGGCGCTGACGCATCCCAACATCGTGGGCACTCTGGGCCATAACGTGCCGCTGGTGTTCATGATGGTATTCGGCGTCGGCTGCGGCCTGGCCGCGCTGGCGGGCGTGATCGCCGGGCCGGCGCTGGTCACCCAGCCCGCGATGGCGGCGTCGCTCGGGCCGATCCTGTTCGTCGTCGTGGTGGTGGGAGGGCTGGGCTCGCTGTCGGGCGCTTTCGTTGCCTCGCTGCTGATCGGCCTGATACAGACCTTCGCGGTGGCGCTGAACATTTCGCTCGCCGACGTGATGGCGCATCTCGGCGTGACCTTGACGCGCGAGTCCTTCGGCGGCGACCTGTGGATGGCGACCGTGGCGCAGGTGGCGCCGATCATCCCCTACCTGCTGCTCGTGCTGGTGCTGATCTTCCGGCCACACGGACTCATGGGCAACCGCGACACGTGAACACGACATGAGCACGATCGCGCGCTACTGGGCCTGGATCGCCGCTGCGCTGGCGCTGGTCGCGCTGCCGCACATATTTTCCAGCGGCGCGTCGATCACCATGATGAGCCTGATGGGCTTCGCCGTGATCTTCGCGCTGTCCTACAACATGCTGCTCGGGCAGACCGGCATGCTCTCGTTCGGGCACGCCGTTTACTACGGCCTGGGCGGCTTCATCACCGCGCACGCGCTCAACATCATCGGCGCGGGCAAGCTGCCGATACCGCTGCCCGTGCTGCCGCTGGTCGGCGGGCTGGCAGGCCTGTCGTTCGCCATCATTTTCGGCTGGGTCTCCACCAAGCGCGCCGGCACGGCGTTCGCCATGATTTCCCTGGGCGTCGGCGAACTGGTGGCGGCATGCTCGCTGATACTTAGGGGATTCTTCGGCGGCGAGGGCGGCGTCTCGACCAGCCGCACCTCGACGCTGCAGCTCTTCGGCCTGAGCTTCGGGCCGCAGATCCAGGTCTATTACCTGATCGCCGCCTGGTCCCTGGCCTGCGTCGGCGCGATGTACGCCTTCACGCGCACGCCCATGGGCCGCATGTGCAACGCGGTGCGGGACAACCCCGAACGCGCCGAGTTCGTCGGCTACAGCACGCAGATGGTGCGCTTCATCGCCTTCTGCACCTCGGGCTTTTTCGCCGGCGTCGCGGGCGGGCTGGCGGCGATCCACTACGAGATCGTCACCGCCAGCGTGGTCGGCGCCGCGCCCTCGGGATTCGTCCTCCTCATGGCGTACATCGGCGGCGTCGCGTTCTTCATCGGGCCGATCATCGGCGCCATCCTGATGACGGCATTGCAGATCTCCTTGTCGGACTACACCGGCGCCTGGCAGCTCTACGTCGGGCTGATGTTCGTCCTGATGGTGATGTACGCGCCCCTGGGGTTGGCCGGGCTGCTGCTGATGCACCGGCCGCTGATTTCCGCAGGCGTGTTCTCGCGGCTGCTGCCCGGCTATGCGCTCGCCGCGGTTCCGGCGCTGGCGCTGTTCGCGGGCGCGGTGCTGGTCATCGAGACCGCGCATCACCTGCTGGTGAAGGCTTCCGACGGCCCTGCCATGCGCGTGTTCTGGGTCAGCTATGACGCGAATTCGCCGGTCGCGTGGACGGTATTCGCGGCCCTGATCGCAACCGGCTTCCTCGCGTTCCGCCGCACCTGGCCGGTCGTGTCCGGCGCGTGGCACGAGGCGACGCTCGAGGCGCGGCGAAAGCTGGCCAAATGAGCGCGCCCGCCCTGCAGCTGGTCGACCTGCACAAGAGCTTCGGCGTCACGCCGATCATCCGCGGCGTCAGCCTGGACGTGGCGCTGGGCGAGCGGCACGCCATCATCGGCCCCAACGGCGCCGGCAAGTCGACGCTGTTCCACTTGATCAGCGGCCGCTTTCCCGCCACCTCGGGCAAGGTGCTGCTCAAGGGCGGCGACATCACCGGCCTGCCGCCCTACCTGATCAATCGCCGCGGCCTGTCGCGCAGTTTCCAGGTCACCAACATTTTCCCGCGCCTGAGCGTGTTCGAGAACATCCGCTGCGGCGTGCTCTGGTCGCTCGGCTACCGCTACTCCTTCTGGCACCTGATCGAGCGCCTGCGCGATGCGCGCGAGCGCGCCGAGTCGATCCTGGAGCAGATCAACCTGGCGGCGCGGCGCGACGTGCAGGCCGGATTGCTGTCCTATGCCGAGCAGCGCGCGCTGGAGATCGGCATCACCATCGCCGGTGGCGCCGACGTGATCATGCTGGACGAGCCCACCGCCGGCATGAACCGCTCGGAAACCGAGCACGCGGTCGAACTGATCCGCCGGGTAAGCGAAGGCAAGACGCTGGTGGTGGTCGAGCACGACATGAGCGTGGTGTTCGACCTCGCCGACCGCATCTCGGTGCTGGTCTATGGCCAGGTCATCGCGAGCGACACGCCCGAGCGGATTCGCGCCAATCCGGCGGTGCGCGAAGCCTATCTCGGCACTGCCGCCAGCCTGGAGCACGCCGATGCTTGAGGTACGCGACCTGCACGCCTTCTACGGCAAGAGCCACATCCTGCAAGGTGTCGACTTCCGCGTGGGCAAGGGCGAGATCGTTTCACTGCTCGGCCGCAACGGCGTCGGCCGCTCGACCACCATCAAGGCGATCATGGGCGACGTCGAGCGACGCGGCTCGATCCAGTTCAAGGGACGCGAAATCGGCGGCCTGAAGCCGCACCAGGTGGCGCATTGCGGCCTGGGCTACGTGCCCGAGAACCGCGACATCTTTCCCGGGCTGACGGTGCGCGAGAACCTGATCCTCGGCATGAAATCGAACCAGCCGGGCGGGCGCTGGTCGATGGAGGACATGTTCACGCTGTTTCCGCGGCTGCGCGAGCGCGCCGACACGGCCGGCGGCGTGCTCTCGGGCGGCGAGCAGCAGATGCTCACCATCTGCCGCACGCTGATGGGCGATCCCGACCTGGTGATGATCGACGAGCCGACGGAGGGACTCGCGCCCAAGATCGTCGAACTGGTCGCCGGCCTGTTCAAGGAAATCAGGAACCGCGGCGTCTCGATCCTGCTGGTGGAACAGAAGCTCGCGATCGCGCTCGATATTTCCGAGCGCCTCTACGTCATGGGCCACGGCCGCATCGTGTTCGAGGGCGCGCCGCGCGACGTGCGCGAGAACGCGGCAATGCGAAAGGAGTGGCTCGAAGTCTAGCTTGGAAAAATCGGGCTCTGACCCCGATTTTTCTACGGCATCTGTATTTTGCCGCCGCCGCCCGGCCCCATCGGCGGCAGGCCGCCCTGCGGCACGACGATCGAGGACGCCTGCTGGCGGCGCAGTTCCTGCAGTTCCCTCACCGTGCGCTCGATGCCGGCCTTGGCGGCGGGACCGAACATCTTCGCCGCCTCTTCCAGCGTCTTGGCCTCGAGCACGAAATTGATCGGCAGCGCGCCCATCTGGCTCATCACCTGCGTCTCGCCGATGAAGAGGATTTCGCGGCCGGGATCGCGCGCCCCGGTGCCGTCCACCGGCGTCATGCGGCGGATGGTGCCCACGCGTCGGTCGGTGAATATCTCCTCGAGCCAGAGGTCCGCCGGATTCATGTCCGGCTCGATCATGCGTTCGTCCTGTCTGGTAGCCATGCCGCAATTCTATTTCAAGTTCTTGAGGTTCATCGCCACCATGGCAAGCTGCGACGTAATCGCCGGGTACTCGGTCTTTTCCTGGATCCAGGTCAGGGCGGAGACCACGCTGGTGCCGATCTGCCCCGAGGGCATGTTCTCCACGTCGGCGAAGCGCGCGGCGAGGTCTTCCAGCCCGGCTTCCTCGGCGAGTACCCGAACCTGGACCAGCCGCTCGACGATCGCGGCGCGGTCAAGGTTTGTCGGCCATCTAAGCGTTTCGTTCTCTTCGTTCACGGTTTGCCTGCCTCCAGCCTGCAAGCTACTAGGAATTGCACCTGCCGCTCTGTGCGATCCCCCGCTTTTCACCTTTGTTCACCCGCAATCCGACCAGCGGCGCATTCCTACGGACGAACGCCGAAGAAACTGCGCCCCGGCGTGCGCAACGGCGCGGCAAGGTCGGCGAATTCGCACAGTAGCTTGCGGGTATGCCGAGGGTCAATGATCTCCTCGACGTCGAAGCGCTCCGCACCGCGCATGGGCGAGGCGAACTTGCGGATGCGCTGCTCGATTTCGGTGCGTTTCGCGGCTGGATCTGGCGCAGCCTCGATTTCCGCCCGGTAGGCGGCCTCCAGGCCGCCCGCGATCGGCAGCGAGCCCCATTCCGCGGAGGGCCAGGCCATGCGCATGCCGTAGCGGGAAGAATTCTGGTGCAGGGCTCCGGCGACACCGAACACCTTGCGCACGATCACCGAACACCAGGGCACGGTGGATTGAAGGATCGCGGCCGCCGCGCGCATGCCGAAGCGGATCGTGCCCTCGGCCTCGGCCTGCGGCCCGATGAGGAAGCCGGGGCAATCGACCATGTGCACCACTGGCAGGTGGAAGGTCTGCGCCAGGTCGACGAAGCGCGTGATTTTCTCGGAGGTGCGCGCCGTCCAGGCGCCGCCGTACTGCATCGGGTCACCCGCCATGACCGCCACCGGCCAGCCCGACAGGCGCGCAAATCCCGTCACGATCGAGCGGCCCCAGAACTTGCCGATCTCGAAAAAGGAACCCTCGTCCATGACCGCGCCGATGATCTTGCGCATGTTGTAGACCTTGCGCGGGTCGCGCGGCACGGCTTCGATCAGCCAAGGATCCGCACGCTCCGGATCGTCCCTGTTTTCTTTTCTCTCCGGAACCTCATGGACGGAATTCGGCAGGTAAGACAAAAATTTTCGCGCGCACTCGAAGGCATCGGCCTCGCTCGAGGCCTCGTCGTCCACCGCGCCGTTGCGCGTGTGGATGTGGCTGCCGCCGAGTTCGTTCTTCTCGAACTTGCCGTGCGTCCACTCGACCACTGGCGGGCCGGCGACGAACATCTGCGAGCTGCCCTTGACCATCACCGAGTAATGGCTCGCGACCACGCGCGCCGCGCCCAATCCCGCCACCGAGCCGAGCGCGAGCGACACCACCGGGACTTCCGACAGGTTGCTGGTCCACCAGTCCCAGAGAAAAGCCTTCGGCATCGGCGAATGGCCCTGCAGTTCCAGGTTTTTCACCGAGCCGCCGCCGCCCGTGCCGTCGACCAGGCGCACCAGCGGCAGGCGCAGGTCGCAGGCCATGCGCTCCACGGCGAGGAGCTTGTTCTTGATGCCGCCGTCGTTGGCGCCGCCGCGCACGGTGAAATCGTCGCCCGTGACCGCCACCGGCCGGCCGTTGACGAGCCCTCGGCCGAATATCAGGTTGGCGGGCGTGAAATCCGCGAGCGCCCCGTCCGCGCCGTACTGCGCGACGCCGGCGAGGCCGCCGATTTCGTGGAAGGAACCTTTGTCCAGCAACTGGTCGACGCGCTCGCGCACCGTGAGCTTGCCGCCGTCATGCTGGCGCTTGACCTTGTCCGGCCCGCCCATGCGCCCGGCGAGATCCTCGCGGCGGCGCAGCTCCTCGATCTCTTTTTCCCAGCTCATAGCCGAAATTTTAAGCGCGATAATGCCGGCCTGCGCGACAATATGGGAAACATGCAAGGGGAAACCATGCCGCAAAAAATGACCGCCGCCGCACGCCGCGTCATCGACGAAGTCCGCCGCCTGCCGAGCACGCGCGTGAAGGTGGCCGTGACCGACATCGACGGCGTGCTGCGCGGCAAGTACCTGCACAAGGACAAGTTCATTTCCGCCGCCGAGACCGGCTTCGGCTTCTGCAACGTCGTGTTCGGCTGGGACGCCAACGACCAGCCCTACGACAACACGGTGTGGACGGGCTGGCACACGGGATTTCCGGATGCGATGGTGCAGCTCGACCTCGCCACCTTCCGGCGCGTGCCCTGGGATGGCGGCGTGCCGTTTTTCCTCGGCGATTTCGTCGAACCCTCGGGCGCGCCTGGCGCCGTCTGCCCGCGCCAGGTTTACAAGCGCGTGCTCGCACGCGCCGAAAAACTCGGCTTCGAGGTGCTGACCGGCCTGGAATACGAGTGGTTCAATTTCCGCGAAACGCCGCAGAGCATGGCGGCGAAGCACTACGTCGCGCCGACGCCGATCACGCCGGGAATGTTCGGCTATTCGCTCACGCGCGCCGGGCAGAACCAGCCCTACTTCCAGGCGCTGATGGAGGAACTGCAGGAATTCCGCGTGCCGATCGAAGGCCTGCATACCGAGACCGGGCCGGGCGTGTACGAGGCGGCGATCCTGTACGCGGCGGGCGTGGAGTCCGGCGACCGGGGCGTTTTGTTCAAGCAATCGGCGAAGGAAATCGGCCAGCGCTTCGGCATCATGCCGAGTTTCATGGCGAAGTGGAGCACGCAATACCCTGGCTGCAGCGGCCACGTGCACCAGAGCCTGTCCGACGGCAAGAAGAACGTGTTCTACGACGCGCGCAACCCGTACCGCATGTCGAAGCTCTTCGAGAGCTACCTCGCCGGGCAGCTCGCGCTGCTGGAAGACATCCAGTGCATGTTCGCGCCGACGGTGAACAGCTACAAGCGCCTGGTGGACGGCATGTGGGCGCCGGTGAAGCGCACCTGGGCCGCGGACAACCGCACCGCGAGCCTGCGCGTGATCCCGGGCTCGCCCAAGTCCACGCGCCTCGAGACGCGCTGCCCGGGCTCGGATTCCAATCCCTACCTCGCGCTCGCCGCCTGCGTCGGCGCGGGCCTGTGGGGCATCGAGAAGAAACTCAAGCTGAAGGATGCGCCGCTGACGGGCGACGCCGCCAAGGCGGCGAAAATCCCGCGCCTGCCGCGCAGCCTGGATGACGCCACCGCCAACCTCAAGCGCTCGAAAGTGGCGCCGGAACTCTTCGGCGCGACCTTCGTCGACCATTTCGTGCGCACGCGCGAGTGGGAGTGGCGCCAGTACCAGGACGCGGTCACGGACTGGGAAATGAAGCGCTACTTCGAGATCATCTGATGGCGATCCACAAGTTCGCCTTCCCGACCACGATTCACTTCGGTCCGGGGGCAAGAAGGCTTGTCGCGGAGAACCTCAAGGCGGCCGGCTGCAAGCGACCGCTGCTGGTCACCGACAAGGGGCTTGCCGCCTTGCCTGTGATGAGTGAATTTCGTTCTTTATTCCCTGAATTTTCGCTGGAAGTCTTCTCCGGAATTCAAGGCAACCCAACTGCTTCCCAGGCCCGCGCGGGCGCCGATGCGTACCGCGCGCACAAGGCGGATTCGGTGATCGGCTTCGGCGGCGGCGCCGCCCTCGACGTGGCGAAAGTCGTGGCTCTGATGGCGGTGCACCCGGGCGACGTGCTCGAGTACGCCTGGGACCACCCCAAAGTGCGGCCGATCGACAAGCCGCTGCCGCATTTCGTCGCGCTGCCCACCACCGCGGGCACCGGCAGCGAAGTCGGCCGCTCCTCGGTGATCTCCGAGGACGATACGCACGTCAAGCGCATCGTGTTCTCCGCCGCCCTGCTCGCCAAGGCGGTGTTTGCCGACCCGGAACTGACGCTCAGCCTGCCCGCGAACATCACCGCCGCGACCGGCATGGACGCGCTGACGCACAACATCGAGTCCTATCTTTCGCCCGCCTACCACCCGCTGTGCGACGGCATCGCGCTGGAAGGCGTGCGAATTGTTGCCCGCGCCTTGCCCCTGGTTCATAAAAACGGAAAAGACATCGAGGCACGCGGCGACATGCTCATGGGATCGATGATGGGCGCCATCGCTTTCCAGAAGGATCTCGGCGCGGTGCATTCCTGCGCGCATGCGCTCTCCACCGTGGCCGACCTGCACCACGGCCTTGCCAATGCCCTGATGATCGACCACGTAATGCGCTTCAACCTACCTGCGGCGGAGGTGAAGATGAAGGAACTGGCGCGCGTCGCCGGCGCCACGGATCTCATTTCATTTCTTTCGAATTTGAAGAGGGAAATCGGAATTCCCGATCGTCTCGGCGCGGTGGGACTGCGAAAGGATCAAATTCCGAAACTCGTCGACATCGCCGTCGCCGACATCTGCCACCAGACCAATCCCCGCCCCTGCACGCGGCAGGACTTCGAGCAGCTGTTCGCCTCGGCGCTATGAGCAGGCGGCTGCGGATCGGCGTCTCGGCGCGCATCCAGTACGGCGATGCGGCGAAGCCCGGGTACCTGAAGAAGAACATCTACTACCTCGAGCAGTCCTTCGCGCGCTGGCTGCAGTCGGCGGGCGCGCTGGTCTACCTCGTCGCCGATGTCGTGGACCGCGACGCGAACTCGCTCACGCTCGCCGACTACGCGGCCGAGCTCGACGGTCTGGTCCTGCAGGGTGGCACCGACATCTCGCCGCAGATGTACGGCGAGGAACCGCTGCGCCCCGAATGGGCGGGCGACCCCGAGCGCGACCGCTATGAGATTGATCTGCTCAGGCGGTTCCTCGATTCAAAAAAGCCAGTGCTCGGTATATGCCGCGGCCAGCAACTCATCAACGTCGCGCTCGGCGGTACGCTGTACCAGGACACCGCGACCCAGAAGGCGGGGGCGCAAGTGCACCAGGACGTCGCGATCTATGACGACAAGTACCACCATGTCGAGATCCTGCCCGGCACGCGGCTCGCCGCTCTCTACCCGGGCATAGGGCACGCAAAAGTCAATTCGCTCCACCACCAGGCGGTGAATCGCCTCGGCAAGGGACTCGCGGTCGAGGCACAAGCGGCCGAGGACGGCGTCATCGAGGCGATCCGCCTCGAAGGCGCGCAGTATGTCGCCGGCGTGCAGTGGCACCCCGAATTCCTGCATGGCCGCGACGACGGCGTGCTGGATGCCGCGCCGCTGCTGCAGGATTTTCTCCGGGCTTCGCATGAAAATATTCAATCCCGCTGACGGCTCGCTGATCCGCGAACTCGCGGAGGACGACGCGCAGGCCGTCGCGGCGAAATACGCGCGGGCGCGCGCCGCGCAGCCAGATTGGGCTGCCGTTGCGCTTGGCGATCGCCTTGATGCCGTCAGAAAATTCAAGGACGTCACGGAAAAAAGAAAGGCCCAGCTTGCCCGCACGCTGACACAGGAAACGGGCAAGCCGATCGTCCAGTCGCGCAATGAACTGAACGCGCTCGCCGGGCGCATCGATTTCTTCCTTGGCAAGGCGCAGGCCGCGCTTGCACCGGAAACTGTGCTCGCCGACCCGCAGATGCACGAGCGGATCACGCACGAGCCGCTGGGCGTGGTGGCCAACATCTCGGCCTGGAACTACCCGTACTTCGTCGGCTCGAACGTGTTCGTGCCAGCGCTGCTGGCGGGCAACGCGGTGCTCTACAAACCCTCCGAACTCGCCCCGCTTACCGGCCTCGCGATCGGCGAGATGCTGCACGCCGCAGGCGTGCCTGCAGATGTTTTCTCCGTCCTCATCGGTTCCGGGCCCACTGGCGCGGCGCTCGTGGACCAGCCGGTCGACGGCGTGTTCTTCACCGGCTCGTATGCCACCGGGGCGCGGATCGCCGCCGCCTGCGCGCCGCGCATGCTCAAGCTGCAGCTGGAACTGGGCGGCAAGGACCCGATCTACGTCTGTGAGGACGCGGACGTGAAGACCGCGGCCGAATCCCTCGCCGACGGCGCCATGTACAACGCGGGGCAGAGCTGCTGCTCGGTGGAGCGTATCTACGTGCACGAGCGCAGCTACGAGAGTTTCGTGGAAACGTTCACCGCCATCGTCAAGGGCTACAAGCGCGGCGATCCGATGGACGAAACGACCTACCTCGGCCCGCTCGCGCGCGCGCCGCAGCTGGCAGTTCTCGAGCGCCAGGTCGCGGACGCCGCGGCGAAGGGCGCGAAGCTGCTCGTGGGCGGCAAACGTGTTGCGCAGCAAGGCAACTGGTTCGAGGCGACCGTGCTCTCCGGCGTGGACCACTCGATGGAACTGATGCGCGAGGAAAGCTTCGGCCCGCTGATCGGCATCCAGAAGGTCGCCGGAGACGCGGAAGCCGTGCGCCTCATGAACGACACGGTGTATGGCCTGACCGCGGGCATCTACACGCCGGACGAGGCACGCGCGCGGCGCGTCCTCGCGCAAATCCGTTCCGGTTCGGTCTACTGGAACTGCTGCGATCGCGTCAGCCCGCGGCTGCCATGGTCGGGCGTCGGGCACTCCGGCGTCGGCGTCACGCTATCCACCTACGGCATCCAGGCCTTCACCCGGCCGAAAGCCTGGCACCTCAGGTCGCTGTAGGCGCGCGGCAGGCCTCGATCGCGGCGCGTATTGCCCCGCCTTCGTCCTGGATCATGCCGTGACGCAATGCGAAGTCCGCGCTCGCGAGCCCTGCCGCCACCGTCAATTCCCCTCGTGCGATGCGTTCCAGCAGTGCGCGCGCATCCATGGCCAGGAATTCGCCCACTTCCCCGTCGGTATTGCGCGGCGCGAATTGCGCCGGCAACGCGAGGTCGTAGACATGGATCACTTCGCTGTTCAGCCCATCCGGCGTGTCCCGGCGCAGGTGAAGCGTTCCTGCGGGCCGCGCCTCGCGCGCCAGCGCGGCATCGATCCCCGCCTCCTCGCCGCATTCGCGCAGCAGGGTCCGCCACGCATCCTCGCCGGAGGTCACGCCGCCCGCCACCAGGTTGTCGAGCATCCCGGGATCGATGGCCTTCGTCGCCGAGCGCCGCGCGATCCAGATGGCTGGAAACTCATTTCCAATAGTGAATCCGTTCAGGTGGGCCGCCGCGGAGGTCAGGCCGAAAAAGCGCACCGCCGCGCGTTCGAGGTGAAAAAGGACAGGCGTGCCTTCGCTCGCGCGGATGGCATATGTTTCGCCGCGCCAGCCGCGGATCGCGCCATCGTCCGCTAGCGCCCGCGCGACCTGCGCGAAAGCGGCGCTCAGAGCAGGCTCGTCCGCCGGCCGCAGTTGAATCCTGATATCTGAAATTTCAAACAAGCTGGGCCACGCGTGCAACCTGCCAGCCTGATCGCGGCGAACGCTCCCGATCCCGCGATCGCCCAGGAAAATCCGCAGGTAGCGCCGCGCGTCGGAATCGCGCGCGGCCCGCAGCGAGCGCAGCAGGCCCTCCATCAGCCGTGCGCGTCCTTCAGCGTCGCGCGCGCGGCAATCCTGGAGCCCGACACCTCGATCTCGTAGCGGCTGGCCAGCAGCTGCTCCACGCGCTCGGGTTTCGCGCCGTGGACAAATCCCATGCCGACCATGCATTGCA
>JANYII010000161.1 GCA_025358705.1 Betaproteobacteria bacterium
GGTTTGGATGAAGGCGCTAAAGCGGGCGGGCATCGAGAACTTCCGCTGGCATGACCTTCGACATACCTGGGCGAGCTGGCTGGCGCAGAAGGGCGTACCGTTGAATGACATTCAGGAGATGGGCGGATGGGAAACGGCGGCGATGGTGCGGCGATACGCGCATCTTTCTCCGGCGCACCTGGCGCATCGAGCACAGGTCTTGGACGGGCTTATAGACACAAATTCGGCACAGTCGCCAAAATCGTAAGTCTGTAAGTCGTTGAGTATTGGTGGCCAAGGCTGGAATCGAACCAGCGACACGCGGATTTTCAGTCCGCTGCTCTACCAACTGAGCTACTTGGCCTTTGGGGACGCGCCCCGGAACGTACGGACAGCGGGCGCGGTTTGCAGGGGGCGAATTATATCAAGAGGGCGATTTTTCGAGGCTGTAACCCAGGCCCCGGACGGTCACGATGCGCACGCCGCCGGGCTCGAGTTTCTTCCTCAAACGGTGCACGTACACCTCGATGGCGTTGCCAGAGACCTCCTCGCCCCACTCACAGAGGTGGCCCACCAGCTGGTCCTTGGAAACGAGGCGCCCGGCGCGCTGCAGGAAGATCTCCAGCAGGCTCACTTCGCGCGCCGACAGTTCAACCGACGTGCCATTCATCTGCGCCGTGCGCCCGACCTGGTCGTAGGTGAGCGCACCGTGCTTGAGCAGCGTCGGGCCGCCCGCCATGCCGCGGCGCGTGAGCGCGCGCACGCGCGCTTCGAGCTCCGCAAGCTCAAAAGGTTTTGGCATGTAGTCGTCCGCGCCTGCGTCCAGGCCGCGCACCCGGTCGTTCACCCCGTCGAGCGCCGTGAGGATCAGCACCGGCATGCGCGAATCGCGCCCGCGCAGGCGGCGCAGCACTTCGAGGCCGGATTTCTTCGGCAGGCCGATATCGAGGATCAGGAGGTCGAAATCGTTGGCGTCGAGCGCGCTGTCTGCTTCGATGCCGGTCTTGACCCAGTCCACCGCGTAGCCGGACTGGCGCAGCGTGCGCGTCAGGCCATCGGCCAGGATCGCATCGTCTTCCGCGACGAGTATCCGCATCGCATTCCTCCCTCGAGATGAGTGTAAACCCAAAAGAAAAGGGGCGCCGAAGCGCCCCCTTTCAGGACATTCCCGATGAAGGGAATTACATGTCCATGCCGCCCATGCCGCCCATGCCACCCATGCCGCCGTGGTCATGGCCGCCGCCGCCGCCCTTTTTCTCTTCCACCAGTTCCGCAACCATTGCGTCGGTGGTGAGCATCAGGGAGGCAACCGAAGCCGCGTTCTGCAGCGCGGTGCGAGCCACCTTGGTCGGATCGATGACACCCATCTCGACCAGGTCGCCGAACTCGTCGGTCTGCGCGTTGTAGCCGTAGTTCACGCCCTTGCCTTCGGCGACCTTGTTCAGGACCACCGAGGGCTCGGCACCGGAGTTGGCCACGATCTGGCGCATCGGCTCTTCCAGGGCGCGCATCACGATCTTGATGCCCGCCTGCTGGTCGTCGTTCGCTACCTTGATCTTGCCTTCGAGCGCCTTGCGTGCGCGCAGGAACGCCACGCCACCGCCGGGAACCACGCCTTCTTCCACCGCCGCACGGGTCGCGTGCAGGGCGTCTTCGACGCGGGCCTTCTTTTCCTTCATCTCGACTTCGGTCGCCGCGCCGACCTTGATTAGCGCCACGCCGCCGGCCAGCTTGGCCACGCGCTCCTGGAGCTTCTCACGGTCGTAGTCGCTGGTGGCTTCGTCGATCTGCACGCGGATCATCTTGACGCGGCTTTCGATGTCCTTCTTCACGCCGGCGCCGTCGATGATGGTGGTGTTTTCCTTGCCCGCTTCAATCTTCTTAGCGCGGCCGAGCTGCTTCAGCGTCACGTTCTCGAGCTTGTGGCCCATTTCTTCGCTGATCACTTCGGCGCCCGTGAGGGTCGCCATGTCTTCCAGCATCGCCTTGCGACGATCACCAAAGCCCGGCGCCTTGACGGCCACCGTCTTGAGAATGCCGCGGATGTTGTTCACCACCAGTGTCGCGAGCGCTTCGCCCTCGACCTCCTCGGCGATAATCAGCAGCGGCTTGCCCGCCTTCGCGACCTGCTCCAGCAACGGCAGAAGCTCGCGGATCGAGCTGATTTTCTTGTCGTGCAGCAGGATGTACGGATCTTCCAGAACCGCAATCTGCTTCTCGGCATTGTTGATGAAGTAGGGCGACAGGTAGCCGCGATCAAACTGCATGCCTTCAACGACATCAAGCTCGTTCTGGAGGGTTTTGCCGTCCTCGACCGTGATCACGCCTTCCTTGCCGACCTTGTCCATCGCGTCGGCGATGATCTTGCCGATGTCCGCGTCGGAGTTCGCCGAGATCGAGCCGACCTGGGCGATTTCCTTGGAGGTCTTGCAGGGCTGCGAGATCTTCTTCAGCTCTTCGACGACAGCGATGACCGCCTTGTCGATGCCGCGCTTAAGGTCCATCGGGTTCATGCCGGAGGCAACGTACTTCATGCCTTCGCGGACAATGGCTTGCGCCAGAACCGTGGCGGTCGTGGTGCCGTCACCGGCAACGTCGGAAGTCTTGGAAGCGACTTCCTTGACCATTTGCGCGCCCATGTTCTCGAACTTGTCCTTCAGTTCGATTTCCTTGGCGACCGAGACACCGTCCTTGGTGACGGTGGGGGCGCCGAACGAGCGCTCGAGCACCACGTTGCGGCCCTTGGGACCTAGCGTGACTTTGACGGCGTCGGCCAGGATGTTCAGTCCATGAACCATCTTGGAGCGCGCGCCCTCGTGAAAACGTACCTCTTTGGCTGGCATTCGAAATTCTCCTGTGTGCTAAATCTGACTTGTCTGTGGCGTGTTCGTACGGCGTATTTGCGGATCGGGAACGGCCGGATCAATGGCCTTCGATCACGCCCATGAGGTCTTCCTCGCGCATGACGAGGAGCTCATCGCCCTTGACCTTCACGGTCTGGCCCGAGTACTTGCCGAACAACACCTTGTCGCCGACCTTGACGTCGATCGCGATCAGCTTGCCGTTGTCGTCTTTCTTGCCCTTGCCCACGGCGACGATTTCGCCCTGGTCCGGCTTTTCGGCCGCGGTATCGGGAATCACAATGCCACCGGCGGTTTTGCGCTCTTCTTCGATGCGCTTGACGATGACTCGGTCATGCAATGGACGGATCTTCATACAGGTCTCCAGTATTAATCGTTAGTATTTACAACGACTTAAGTTGAAATAAGGGAGTGCTGGCTGGCCGTATTGTTAGCACTCGGCCTTAAGGAGTGCTAATGATAGTGCCTGACCCGCCCAATTTCAAGTCTTCAATAGAATCCAGCAGTGTCCGCCGCCCGCCTTCTAGCCCTTCTCATTCTTCTGTCTGGCGGAACAACGTCCCCCGTTCGAGCCCAGATCCCGTTTCCACCTTCCGTGGCGCAGGCGCTGGCTGCCGCAAAAATTCCCGCAGTCAGTGTTTCTGCAATCGTGCAGGAGGTTGGCACCACTCGCGCCTTGCTCAGCATCAATCCCGCTGCGCCCATGAACCCGGCCTCAGTGATGAAGCTGGTGACTACTTACGCGGCACTCGATCTTCTTGGCCCCGCATACCGCTGGAAGACAGAGGCCTATGCAACGGGGCTAGTGCGCGATGGCGTTCTCGATGGCGATCTGGTGCTCAAGGGGTACGGCGACCCCAAGCTCGATCTCGAGGCGTTCTGGATCCTGCTGCGCGCGCTGCGCGGCAAGGGGCTGCGCGAAATCCGCGGCGACCTGGTGCTCGACCGCAGCCATTTCGAGCGCGCCCCGGGCGATGCCGGGCGCTTCGACGGCGATGCGTTCCGTCCCTACAACGTCCTGCCCGACGCGCTGCTGGTGAACTACAAATCGCTGCGCTTCGCGTTCGCGCCGGATCCCGAGCGTGGCACCGTGGGCCTGTATGTGGAGCCGCGGCCACCCGCATTGGACGTAGTCAATGTGCTAAAGCTGGCCGAGGGCCCCTGCCCCGAAGGATCCGCGTTCCGCGAACTGCTGAGGGCGACCTTCGAGCCCGCGCGCCAGCGCGCGATTTTTGCCGGCCGCTATCCGGTCAGCTGCGGCGAAAAAGACCTGAACGTCGCGCTGCTCGAACCCAACGACCACGTCGCGGGCACGGTGCGCCAACTCTGGGCCGAGCTGGGCGGAACCTGGGGCGGCGCCGCGCGCGAAGGCCCGCTGCCGCCGGGCGCGCGCCTGTTGCACTCGATGGATTCCGCCGCCCTTGCGGAAATCGTGCGCGATACGAACAAGTTTTCAAATAACGTGATGGCGCGCCACCTCTATCTCACCCTGGGTGTCGAAGACGCCGGCCCTCCGGCGACCGTCGACAAGTCCGCCGCCACGATCAAGGCGTGGATCGCACGCAAGGGGATCACTGCACCCGAGCTGATCATGGAAAACGGCTCGGGGCTGTCGCGCATCGAGCGCATCAGCGCCGCCAATCTGGCGAACCTGCTGCAGGCTGCGTGGCGCAGCCCCGTGATGCCCGAATTCATCGCCTCGCTTCCCGTGGCCGCCGTCGACGGCACCATGCGCCGGCGCATGAAAGGCGAAGGCGTGGCGGGCCAGGCGCACATCAAGACGGGACTGCTAATCGATGCGCGCGCGATGGCAGGTTACGTGCTCGATCGCGGCGGGCGCCGCCACGTAGTGGTGATGATCGTCAATCACCCGAGCGCGCATGAGGCGCAGCCCGCGATGGATGCGCTGCTGCGCTGGGTTTACGAACGCTAGCTAGAGCTTCAGTTCCTTCCAGAGCGCGTCCACGCGGCGCTTCACGTCGGCATCCATGGCGATGGGCCGGCCCCAGGTGCGAGAGGTTTCCCCGGGCCACTTGTGGGTCGCGTCGATGCCCATCTTCGAGCCCAGGCCCGCGACCGGGCTGGCGAAATCGAGGTAATCGATCGGCGTGTTTTCCGCGATCAGCGTGTCGCGCGCGGGATCGACGCGCGTGGTGATCGCCCAGATGACTTCCTTCCAGTCCCGTGCGTTGACATCATCGTCCACCACGACGATGAACTTGGTGTACATGAACTGCCGCAGGTAGCTCCAGACGCCGAACATCACGCGCTTGGCGTGGCCGGGATATTGCTTTTTCATGCTCACCACTGCCATGCGGTAGGAGCAACCCTCGGGCGGCAGGTAGAAGTCCGTGATCTCGGGAAATTGCTTCGCGATCAGCGGCACGAACACTTCGTTCAGCGCCACGCCCAGCATCGCCGGCTCGTCCGGCGGCTTGCCGGTGTAGGTGCTGTGGTAAATCGCATCTTTGCGCAGGGTAATGCGCTCCACCGTGAGGACCGGGAACTTCTCGGCCTCGTTGTAATAGCCGGTGTGGTCGCCATGCGGCCCTTCGAGCGCGACGTCATCCGGTTTGATGACGCCCTCGAGCACGATTTCCGCGTGTGCCGGAACCTGCAGCGGAGCGCCGAGGCACTTCACCACCTCGGTGCGCGCGCCGCGCAGCAGGCCGGCAAACTGGTATTCGCCGAGCGAGTCCGGCACCGGCGTCACCGCGCCAAGCATGGTGGCCGGATCGGCGCCCAGCGCCACCGCGACCGGGAACGGCTCGCCCGGGTGCGCGAGGCAGTGGTCGCGAAAATCGAGCGCGCCGCCGCGATGGGCGAGCCAGCGCATGATGACGCGGTTGGGTGCGATCACCTGCTGGCGATAGATGCCGAGGTTCTGCCGCGCCTTGTTCGGGCCGCGTGTCACGGTCAGGCCCCAGGTGATGAGCGGCCCCGCATCCTCGGGCCAGCAGGTCTGCACCGGCAGCCTCGAGAGATCGACGTCCTTTCCTTCCCAGACGATTTCCTGGCAGGGGCCCGAGGAAAGTTCCTTCGGCACCATGTCGTACACCTTCGAGGCCATGCCTTTGAGTTCCGGCAGCCGCTGCCACAAATCGCGCAGGCCCTTCGGCGGCTCCGGTTCGCGCAGCACGGCCAGCAACTTTCCTATCTCGCGCAGGGACGCGGGATCCTCGACGCCCATCGCAAGGCAGATGCGCCGCACCGTGCCAAACAGGTTCCCCAGCACCGGCATTGAATGCCCTGCGGGCCGCTCGAACACCATGGCCGGACCGCCCTGGCGCAGCACGCGGTCGCAGATCTCGGTCATTTCCAGGCGCGGCGAAACCTCCGCCTGAATGCGCTTCAGCTCGCCCATACCCTCGAGCTGGCGGAGAAAATCGCGCAGGTCCGCGTAATGCATCTCTAGTTCCCGCGCCTTGCGAGCTGCTCGGCCACGACATGCGCGAAATCGATGAGCAGGCGATTGCGCCCGCGCACCGCGTAGCTGCGTTCCGTCGCCGCGAACGCGAGCGTCAGCACCGTCGCACCCAGCCAGAAGAAAACCAGCAGCGCCGTGGCGGCCACGGCAAGCGCCGCGGCAATCCCCGGCAGGAGGCTGGCAAGTCCCGCAAGAACGTTGAACACGCCGGACAGCATGGCATCAAGCGATTCGCGCCGCGCGGGATCGCCGACTTTCGACGCCACCGACGCGATCCAGCTTTGCAACGGGCCGGAAATTGCCGCGAGGACGAGCGCGGCGAGCAGCAGCCCGATCGCCCAGTTGAGCTTGCGCGGGTCGCGCTCGAACGCGACGCCCACCGCCGCGAGCTGCGCGAGCGGCACCGCCTCCATCGAATCGCCGCCCTGGTGCGCCAGCCGGTTGGCGTAAAGGGTGAGTCGCGAACCGCGCTGCGCGCCGGAACTGATTTCGAATTCGGCGATCGGAGTTTCCGGAGTCACGGGAACTCGGGCAGGAGGTAGGAGAACACGATGCCGGCGAAGATGACGAAGCCAACCCAGTTGTTGTGCCGGAACGCGCGGAAGCAGCCCTCGCGCGAGCGCCCGCGGATCAGCGTGTAATGGTAGAGCATGATGGCCGCCGCGACGGCCAGACCCGCGAGGAATGGCCAGCCGAGGCGCAGCGCAATGCCGATCCAGGCCAGAAATGCGAGCATCAGGGCATAGCTTGCCATCACCGCCGCGACATCGTGACGGCCCAGCGTGATCGCGGAGGTATGGATGCCGACCTTCAGGTCGTCGTCGCGATCCACCATCGCGTACTCGGTGTCGTAGGCGAAGGCATAGCACGCGTTCGCGGCGAATAGCGCCCAGCATTCCCACGGTAGTTCGCCGCGGATCGCAGCGAACGCCATCGGGATGCCGAAGCTGAAGGCGATGCTCAGGCCAAGCTGCGGCAAGGGCACGAATCGCTTCGCGAACGGGTAGGCGCAGGCGATCGCGAGCGCGACGAACGAAAGCAGGATCGCGAACTCGTTGAGGAACAGCACGAAGCAGAATGCGAGCGCCGCCAGTACCGCGGCCAGAATGAGCGCCTCCCTGGGTGCAATCTCGCCGGCGGCAAGCGGCCGATCCCGGGTGCGCGCGACGCGACCGTCGAAATCCCGGTCGGCCCAATCGTTCATCGCGCAGCCGGCCGAGCGCATGAGAAATGTGCCGATGACGAAGATCAGGACGATATAAATTGCCGGCCGGCCGCTCGCGGCGATCCAGACCGCCCATAGCGTCGGCCAGAGCAGCAGCAGCGCGCCGACCGGCTTGTCCAGCCGGATCAGTCGCTCGTAGGCATTGATGCGCTTGGCGGCGGAAGCGTAGTTCATGGGCAGGCGAGGAAGGATGCGCGAGAATATCAGGCGCGTGAATATTCGTGGCGCGAAGCCAGCCAGCGCTCGACATGGCGCCGTGCCGCCTGAGGATCGTTGTCCAGCAGCTGCTCCGCCGCCTCGCGCGCCTCCAGCGCGAGCGGGGCATCCTTCTCGAGATCGGCGTAGCGCAGCAGCGGCATGCCGCTCTGGCGCTGGCCGAGAAATTCCCCCGGGCCGCGTTGCAGCAGATCCTGGCGCGCGATCTCGAATCCATCGCGGGTCTCGAATATCACCTTCAACCGCGCGCGCGCCGTTTCCGACAACGGCGAGGCGTAAAGCAGGATGCAGACGCTCTCGCGCGAACCGCGACCGATGCGGCCGCGCAGCTGGTGCAGCTGGGCAAGGCCGAAGCGCTCCGCGTGCTCGATGACCATCAGCGATGCATTCGGCACGTCCACACCCACCTCGATGACGGTGGTCGCAACCAGCAGATGCAACTGCCCTTTGACGAATGCCTTCATCACGGAGGACTTTTCTTCCGCCGCAAGGCGGCCGTGCAGCAGCCCCACGCGCAGGCCCTTGAGTTCCTTGCGCAGCAATTCAAACGTATCGACCGCGGTCTGCAGGTCTCCTTCCTTCGACTCTTCGATGACAGGGCACACCCAATACGCCTGCTGCCCCTCGGCGCAGGCTTCGCGGATCCGTTTCAGCACTTCCGCGCGACGCCTGTCGGCGACCAGGCGCGTCGTGACGCCGCGGCGTCCCGGCGGAAGTTCGCCGATGGTCGAGATATCCAGGTCGGCGAAATAGCTCATCGACAGCGTGCGCGGGATCGGGGTCGCGCTCATCATCAACTGGTGCGGCGCGAATTCCGCCTGGGCCTTCTTTCTAAGCGCAAGCCGCTGCTGCACGCCGAAGCGGTGCTGCTCGTCCACGATCGCGAGCGCCAGCCGCGAGAACACCACTTTCTCCTGGAACAGCGCGTGCGTGCCGATGGCGACGACCGGCGCCGGCGCCTGCAGCCGCTTCGCCACGAGCTTCTTCTCCGCCGCCGACAGGCCGCCATGCAACCAGACCATGCGAACGCCCAGCGGGCCGAGCCAATCGGAGAACTTGCGGTGGTTCTGCTCGGCGAGTATTTCCGTGGGCGCCATCACCGCCGCCTGGCAACCGGCGTCGATGGCGGCAAGGCAGGCGATCGCGGCGACGATGGTCTTGCCGCTGCCGACATCGCCTTGCAGCAGCCGCTGCATCGGATGCGGTTGCGCGAGATCCCGCAGGATTTCCGCCATCGAACGGCTCTGCGCGCGCGTCAGGCGGAACGGCAATTTGCCGAGGAAGCGCTTGAGCAACGGCCCGGTTGCGGGCAGGGGCAGCGCATCGCGCGCGCGCCTCGCCCGATACGCCATGCGCATCGACAATTGTTGCGCGAGGAGTTCGTCGAACTTGACGCGCCGCCACGCGGCTCCGGTGCGCTCGACGAGTTCCGCGGCAGGCGCGTCCGGCGCGGGGCGGTGCAGCGAGCGAATGCTTTCGGCGATTCCGGCAAGCGCGTGGCGGCGCCGCACCGGCTCGGGCAAGGTATCGTCCAGCACCGCTTCATCGAGCGCCTCGTGCACGAGCTTGCGCAGCGCGTACTGCGACAGGCCGGCGGTGGTGGGATACACCGGCGTCAGCGCCTGCGCGAGCGGTTCGCCGGCGGATACGATGCGGTAGCGCGGATGCACCATCTCCGCGCCGAAGAAGCCGGGGCGAACCTCGCCGAAGGCACGCACGAGCTGCCCTTCATCCGCCGCGCGCTGGCACTGCTTCAACTGGCTGCCGTAGAAATTCAGGAAGCGCAGCACCAGGCCCTCGGCATGGACCACGAGCTGGCGCTTCGGGCGGTACTTCACTTCGGCATTCAGCACCCGAGCTTCGACCAGCGCGGGCGTGCCAGGAAGGGCGGATTCAGGTGGCGTAAGCCGGGTTTCGTCCTCGTAACGATGCGGCAGGTGGAGAGCAAGATCATCGGCAGAACGCAAGCCGAGCTTGGCGAGTTTTTTAGCGACTGCGGGCGCGGGTTCCTTCATTGCCAAGGAACGCGCCCGCGCGTCAGGCGGCGTACAGGATGCAGTCGATCTCCACCAGCGCGCCACGTGGCAGGCTCGCGACTCCGATCGCCGCGCGCGAGGGATACGGCTGGCCGACGTACTGCGCCATGATCTCGTTCACCTTCGCGAAATGGCCCAGGTCGGTGAGATAGACCGTCATGCGCACGGCGCGGTCCAGCCCCAGCCCCGCGGCTTGCGCGATCGCGGCAAGATTGCCGAACACGCGATGGATCTGGGCGTCGATGCCTTCGACCAGCTGCATGGTTGCTGGATCGAAACCGATCTGGCCGGAAACGTAGACCGTGTCCCCGGCGCGTACCGCCTGCGAATAGGTGCCGATCGCCGCCGGCGCGCCATCGGAATGGATCGGCGTCTTCATATGGGGGTATCTTAGCCCAATGACATCGCCCTCCATCGAGCGCCTCGAAAAGCTGCTGGAAACGCCGCGCGACGGGTCCCTGCTGCGGTTTTCGCTCGGCCTGGAGTACCTGAAATTGGAGGACACTGGAAAAGCAATCGCATTTTTTCGCGATGCAGTCGCCACGGACGCGGGCTATTCGGCCGCCTGGCGCGCGCTCGGCAAGGCGCTCGAAACAGCCGGACATGCTGCCGAGGCGCTTGACGCCTACCGCAAGGGCATCGCCGCCGCGCAGAAGAAAGGCGACAAACAGGCGGAGAAGGAAATGACCGTGTTCGCGCGCCGCGTTGAGAAGAGGATGACCGGATGAAGCAGCCCAAGCAAATCGAGCAGGCGCTGAACGTGTTCGGACAGCCGCTCGTGCCCTGCGGCCTCGATCCGCTTACGGGCTTCTACCGCGATGGCTGCTGCAATACGGGGTACGACGACACCGGGATCCATACCGTGTGCATTCGGGCTACCGCCAAATTCCTCGCGTTCTCGAAACAGCGCGGCAACGACCTTAGCACTCCGATGCCGGAGTTCGGCTTTCCCGGACTCAAGCCCGGCGACCAATGGTGCCTTTGCGCCGGACGCTGGAAGGAAGCACTGGATGCCGGCGTCGCACCACCCGTGGTACTGGCGGCCACGCACGAGGAAACGCTGGCCATGCTGCCGCTGGAGGCGCTAAAGCGTCACGCTGTGGATTAGAAAAAATACATGCTGCAATGCAACATTCCTCTATGGAAGTTGTCATACTGCGCATGAGGCACTCAAGCATGTTTCCCGACCTTCCCGGATCGATCGCCGCCGCGCTGCGCACGCCTGCGGGGTGGTTGAAGCGCGCCGTCAGCCGTGCCGGCTTTCACTCGGCAAGGCCCGCGATTCCCTCGGCTGGGGTTGCGGCGCCCCTCGCAGATCTTGCCGGCCGATACGTACGCGCCACGCATACCAACAGCTTCGGCGCTCGCGCGTACAAGATGTACATCCCCGCGCGCGACGCGGGGCAGCAGCGGCCGCTCATCGTGATGCTCCACGGATGCAAGCAGGATCCGGATGATTTTGCCGCCGGAACGCGAATGAACGCGCTGGCGGACGAGCACGGATTCATCGTTGTATATCCCGAGCAGCCCGCAACCGCCAATGCATCGCGCTGCTGGAACTGGTTCCAGGCGGCAGATCAGCAACGAGAGCGCGGCGAGCCATCTCTCATCGCGGGCATCACGCGCGATGTCATCGCGCGCCACGACGTGGATCCGCGTCGCGTCTACATCGCCGGACTTTCGGCCGGCGGGGCGATGGCGGAAATCATGGCGCACACCTATCCGGAGTTGTACGCGGCGGTAGGCGTCCATTCAGGCCTGCCTTACGCCGCCGCACATGACGTCGCGTCCGCGTTCGCGGCGATGCGCGGACTCAAATTGCATCCGGGCCCGCTATGCGGCGAGTCGATGTCCCATCCGGTTCCCACCATCGTGTTTCACGGCGACGTCGATAGCACAGTGCATCCGAGCAATGGCGAGCGGGTGTTTGCGTCCCGGACCCTGGAAAGCGGCGAGGAAAGCGGCCGGCCGTACACGCGGACCATCCAGGCCGGCGAATCCGGCAAGCCCGCCATGGAGCATTGGCTGGTGCACGGCGCCGGTCATGCGTGGTCCGGAGGAAGCAGGAACGGCTCGTTTGCGGATCCGCAGTGGGCTTCCCCCGATATTCCGGACACTTTTGATAGGTGCGAAGATGCTATCGGAGGTGTCAGATGGAACGCAAGAAATATGCAGCGGAGTTCAAGCGAGAGGCAGTAAGGCTGGCCGGACAGGCTGGCGTGTCGCGG
>JANYII010000216.1 GCA_025358705.1 Betaproteobacteria bacterium
CACCACGGTGTCATCCACCGTGCAAATGACGGCGCCATGCGCCTGGCGGGCGATTTCGCCGGTTTCCAGCGTGACCTGCTGCGTGCCGAGGGTGAAGGTTTTCTTGATCGGGTTCAAAGGAGATCCTCTGTGTGGGGACGCAAGCAAAAACGCTCATCGTGGCGATGAGCGTTTTTTGCTACGGCATTCGGAAAGTGGACAGGAACTGCGAGGCTGTTACTTGCGCAGCCCGAGCCGCTCGATCAGCGACCGGTATTTATCCGCGTCATTGCGCTTCAGGTAATCCAGAAGCTTGCGGCGCTGGCTGACCATCTTCAGCAAGCCGCGGCGCGAATGGAAATCCTTGACGTGGGACTTGAAGTGCTCGGCAAGGCCGTTGATGCGCTCGGTGAGCAGCGCAACCTGCACTTCCGGAGAGCCGGTATAGTTCCCGGCCCGCTGATGCTGCTTGACGACCTGCGCTTTCTGCGCAACCTGCAAACTCATGCTTTTCTCTCTTTTTAGGCTCGATATGTGAGGCGGGCATTCTAGCCAAAACGATGTCGAATCACAACTTTTTTCTCGCTATTTCAGCCGCTTGCAAGAAGTCTTACCGGATGTAGTTCGTTGCCCGGGCCGGCCTCCCCCACGCCCAGCAGCACCCCTGCGTCCCGGTATACGCGGCAGGGGCCTCCGGGCGCCGCCGACGCGGCCTGAAGCGTCACCGCCTGGCCCATGAGGAAGCGTTCGGCCAACGCCGCCGGGAGGTCCATACGGGGTAGTTCCTCCAAAAGGCTGTCCGGGGGCAGCAGCCATGCCAGCCGGGACTCCTCTCCCAGTGCCTGCAGGTCGTCCAGGGTCACGGCCCGGTCCAGCCGGAAGCCGGCGACCGCGGTGCGGCGAAGGGCCGCGAGGTGCGCGACCGTGCCCAGCGCCAGGCCAAGATCGGTGGCCAACTGGCGCACATAGGTCCCCTTGCTGCATTTGACCCGCAGGCTGAGTATGTCTCCCGCACGGCCCAGCAGCTCAAG
Organism: Betaproteobacteria bacterium; assembly: GCA_025358705.1. Taxonomy (GTDB): domain Bacteria; phylum Pseudomonadota; class Gammaproteobacteria; order Burkholderiales; family SG8-39; genus RBG-16-66-20. The sequence goes on from JANYII010000216.1 coordinate 1,011, forward strand.
CTCATGCACCGTCACGTGCCTCGCAGCGCGTTCCACCGTCTTGCCGGCACGCGCCAGCTCGTACAAGGGTTGCCCGGCGTGCTTCAACGCAGAGTACATCGGCGGCACCTGCTCGATAGCGCCGCGAAAGCGGTTCAGCCCCTGCGCCAGCCCGGCCTCGTCCACATTAACCGGAAGCTGTTCGAGCACCTGCCCCTCGGCATCGCCTGAATCCGTGGACACGCCGAGCCTGACTTCCGCGCGGTACTCCTTGACCGAATCCAGCCCGAACTGGGCGAATTTTGTGGCCTCGCCGAAAAGCAGCGGCAGCAATCCGGAGGCGAGAGGATCGAGGGTGCCGGCATGGCCCGCCTTGTCGGCGTTCAGGAGCCGCTTGACCGCCTGCAGCACCGCGCTGGAACTCGGTCCGACCGGCTTGTCCAGCAGGAGCACGCCGTTCAGCTTCAGGCGCCGCATTTTCCCATCAGCGCTTCGGAGGAACGACGCTGTCGATGAGCTGGGAGATCCGGTCGCCGCGCTCCACCGACTCGTCGTAGACGAAGCGCAGCTCGGGAGTGGTGTACATGGACATCCGGTGCGAGAGCTGCGCGCGAAGGAAGCCGGCGGCGCGCTGCAGGGCCTTGGCCGTTTCGCCCTGCTTTTCCTTGTCGAGGATCGTGAAATAGACCTTCGCGTGCGACAGGTCGGGAGCGACGTCGACCGAGGTCAGCGTCACCATCCCGACGCGCGGATCGCGCACGTCGTGCCGCAGCAGGTCGGCAATTTCGCGCTGGATCAGGTCGGCGACCTTGCGCGGCCGCCCCCTGCTCACAGTGTGCGGGCGACCTCGAGGATTTCGAACACCTCGAACTGGTCGCCTTCCTTGAGGTCCTGGAAGGACTTGAGCGAGATGCCGCATTCGAAGCCGGACTTCACCTCGCGCACGTCGTCCTTGAAGCGCTTGAGCGCCTCCAGCTCGCCGGTGTGGATGACCACGCTGTCGCGCAGCACGCGCACCTGCGCGTTGCGCTTGACCATGCCTTCCTGCACGAAGCAGCCGGCGACGGTGCCGATCTTGGAGATCTTGAATACCTGCCGCACCTCGACCAGGCCGATGACGCTCTCCTTGCGCTCCGGCGCGAGCATCCCGGACAGCGCCGCCTTCACTTCCTCGACGGCGTCGTAAATGACGTTGTAGTAGCGCACGTCCACGCCGGAGGATTCGATCAGCTTGCGCGCGGTCGCGTCGGCTCGCGAATTGAAGCCGATGATCACCGCGCCCGACGCCAGCGCGAGGTTGACGTCGGATTCGGTAATCCCGCCGACGCCCGCGTGCACCACGCCGACCTTGACTTCCTCGGTCGCAAGGCGCGTCAGCGCGTGCGCGAGCGCTTCCTGCGAACCCTGCACGTCGGCCTTGATCAGCAGGGCAAGGGTCTTCTTGCCGCCGGGCCCGGCGCCGCCTTCGCTCATGTTGCTGAACATATTCTCCAGGTTGGCCGCGCGCTGCTTCGAGAGCTTGACCTCGCGGTACTTGCCCTGGCGGAACAGCGCGACTTCACGCGCCTTCTTCTCATCGGCGAGCACGACCATTTCCTCGCCCGCGCGCGGCACGTCGGACAGGCCCTGGATCTCGACCGGGATCGACGGGCCGGCGCTTTGCACCGGCTTGCCGTTCTCGTCCAGCATCGCGCGCACGCGGCCGTACACCGCGCCAACGACGACGATATCGCCGCGCTTCAGCGTGCCGGACTGCACCAGCAGCGTCGCCACCGGTCCGCGTCCCTTGTCGAGGCGGGCCTCGATGACCACGCCCTTCGCGGGCGCGTCGATCGGCGCCTTGAGTTCCAGCACCTCGGCCTGCAGCAGGATCTGCTCCAGCAGCGCGTCGATGCCCTCGCCGGTCTTCGCCGAGACGGGAACCACCGGCGATTCGCCGCCGAGGTCCTCGGGCACCACGCCGTGCTGCAGCAGGTCGTTCTTGACCCGCTCCGGATTGGCTTCGTGCTTGTCGATCTTGTTGATCGCGACCACGAGCGGCACCTCGGCCGCCTTGGCGTGCGCGATCGCCTCGATGGTCTGCGGCATCGCGCCATCGTCCGCCGCTACCACCAGCACGACGATGTCGGTAACCTTCGCGCCGCGCGCGCGCATGGCGGTGAATGCTTCATGGCCGGGCGTATCGAGGAAAGTGATCACGCCGCGCGGCGTTTGCACGTGATAGGCGCCGATGTGCTGCGTGATACCGCCCGCCTCGCCGGCGGCGACCTTGGTCGTGCGGATATAGTCGAGCAGCGAGGTCTTGCCGTGGTCGACGTGGCCCATGACGGTGACCACCGGCGGACGCGCTACTGCATCGGCAGGAACATCGACCGCATCTTCCACGAGGAATGCCTCGGGATCCTCCAGCTTGGCCGCTCTCGCCGTATGCCCCATGTCCTGGACGACGATCATCGCCGTCTCCTGGTCGAGGACCTGGTTGATCGTCGCCATCGAGCCCAGCTTCATCAGGACCTTGATGACTTCAACGGCCTTGACCGACATGCGGTGGGCCAGCTCGCCCACCGTGATCGTCTCCGGGACGGCAATGTCCCGAATGACCGGCTCGGTGGGCTGCGCGAACGTCGGTTCCCCGGCCGCCGCACCGCCCGACCGCGAGCGCGAACCGCCCCTGCCGTGCCAACCGCCGACGCCGCCGCCCATGTCGCCGCGGGTCTTGATCGTCCTGCGGCGCGCGGAGTCGTCCCGCAGGATGGTCGTCTGCTTGACCTTTTTCGCCTTCTTGTCGCTCTTGGGCTCGCCCGCCCTGGGCGCGTGCAGCGTGCCATCCTTGACGGCTTCCGGTGCCGCAGCCGGTGCCGCGCGTTCGGCCTGCTTCTGTTCCGCCTCGCGCTTTTCGCGCTCCTGCTTCTCGCGCAGCTCGTTGGCCTGGATTTCGGACAGCTGCTGCTGGCGCCGGTATTCCTCCTGGCGCAGTTCCAGCTCCTTCGCGCCGGGACCACCCGGGGCGGCGGCGGCCGGAGCCGGAGCAGGCGGCGGCACGACAACCGGCGCCGGTGCGGGGGCGGGTGGCGGCAGCTCCGCCGCAGTGGCCGCAGCGGCAAGCTCGGACGGGTCGCGCTTGACGAAGACGCGCTTCTTGCGCACTTCGACCTGGATGGTGCGCGCCTTGCCCATGGCGTCGGATTTCTTGATCTCGCTGGTCTGCCTGCGCGTCAGGGTGATCTTGTTCTTGGATTCCACCGAGCCGTGCGACTTGCGCAGGTATTCGAGCAGCCTCGCCTTGTCCTGTTCCGAAAGGGAATCGTCGGCAATGCGTTTCTCGACTCCGGCCGCGCGCAGCTGCTCGAGCAGCACCGAGGGCGGAACCTTCAATTCGCTTGCAAACTGGGCGACGCTGGTCAATGCCACGTTATTGGGCCCCTTTTAGCGCGACGGCGGCGGCAGCCGCGGTCCCCGCGGCTCCTGCTTCATCCGCGAACCAGTGCGCGCGCGCGGCCATGATCAGGCCCTTGGCGCGCTCCGCGTCCATGCCGGTCATCTCCGAAAGCTCGTCCACCGAAAGGTCGGCGAGATCGTCGCGCGTCTTGACGCCTTGCGCCGCGAGCTTCGCCGCGAGCTGGTTGTCCATGCCTTCGAGCTGCAGCATGTCCTGCCCCACGCCGTCGATGCTCTCTTCGCTCGCGATCGCCTGCACCAGCAGCGCGTTGCGCGCGCGGCTGCGCAGTTCGTTCACCGTGTTCTCGTCGAACGCCTCGATCTCGTTCATCTCCGTGATCGGCACGTAGGCGATTTCCTCCAGCGTGGAGAAGCCCTCCTGCGCCAGGATGTCGGCCACTTCCTCGTCGACGTCGAGTTTCTCCATGAACAGCGTCTTGACGCGGCTGCCTTCCTCTTCCTGCTTCTTGGTGGACTCTTCCTGCGTCATCAGGTTGATGGTCCAGCCGGTGAGTTCGGAGGCGAGCCTGACGTTCTGGCCGCTGCGGCCGATGGCAATGGCGAGGTTTTCCTCGTCGACCACCACGTCCATGGCGTGCTTTTCCTCGTCCACCAGGATCGAGCTCACCTCGGCCGGCGCCAGGGCGCCGATGACGAAGGTCGCCGGATCGGCCGACCAGAGCACGATGTCAACGCGCTCGCCCGCCAGTTCCTGGGTCACGGCCTGCACGCGCGAGCCGCGCATGCCGACGCAGGTGCCGATCGGATCGATGCGGCGGTCGTTGGTGTGCACCGCGATCTTGGCGCGCACGCCCGGGTCGCGGGCGGCGGATTTGATCTCGAGCAGGCCTTCCTCGATCTCGGGAACCTCGAGTTCGAACAATTTCATGATGAACTGCGGCGCGGTGCGCGACAGGATCAGCTGCGGGCCGCGGGCGCCGCGGTCGATTTTCGCCACCCAGGCGCGCACGCGGTCGCCCACGCGCAGGTTTTCCTTCGGAATCATGTGCTCCCGGGGCAATTGCGCTTCCAGGCGGCCGGATTCGACGATCGCGCTGCCGCGCTCCATGCGCTTGACGGTGCCGGTCACGAGCTGCTCGTCGCGCGCGAGGAAGTCATTCAGGATCTGCTCGCGCTCCGCGTCGCGGATGCGCTGCAGGATCACCTGCTTGGCGGTCTGCGCACCAATGCGGCCGAAGGGCACGTTCTCAATCTGCTCCTCGAGCACGTCGTCCAGCTTGGCGTCTGGCTTGCGGTCCTGGGCTTCCTCGACCGACAGCATCTGCGCGTTGATCCAGTCGGGCGCGTCGTCCGGCAGCACCCGCCAGCGGCGGAACGCCTGGTAGTCGCCCGTGTCGCGGTCGATCGCGACCCGCACGTCCACGTCCTCGGTGAATCGCTTCTTGGTCGCGGAGGCGAGCGCGAGCTCGAGCGCACCGAAGACCACGTCCCGGTTCACGTTCTTTTCGCGCGCCAGCGCGTCCACCAGCAACAGGATTTCCCGGCTCATTTCTTTCCCTTCCGTGCAGGCCCCGCTGCCGCCGGAACATCCGGCACCAGCCGAGCCTTGTCGATATCGTTCAGCTCCAGCGCCACTTCGCGCCCGTCCATTTCCAGCATCGCCACGCCGTCCCGCGCACCGCGCAGCACGCCGGCGAAGCGCCTGCGGCCGCTGGCATCCGGCGTCCGCATCTTCACGTCCACATTGCTGCCCGCGAAACGCTCGAAATCGGCCGCCTTGCGCAGCGGCCGGTCCAGCCCCGGCGACGACACTTCCAGGCGGTCGTAGTCGATGCCCTCGACTTCAAACACCCGCGACAACTGCCGGCTCACGTCGGCGCAGTGATCGACCGTGATGCCGCCAGGCCGGTCTATGAATATGGCCAGCAGCCGCCCCCCGCCAGAGGCACGGGCATCCACCAGCTCAAACCCCATGCCTGCCAGGGTCATTTCCACCACTTCTGCCATCGCCGCCATGCTGTTTCCAACCCTGCAAACAAAAAATGGGCCGAGGCCCATTTGCATCTGAAACGACTTGAAGTTTAACAGCTTTTTGCCATCGGGACAACCACCATTCAGGCCATCATTTCGACGTACAGCGACTCATCCCTGCGCATATCCGAGTCCAGCATGGACACCTCCTCGCGCGCGCCGGATCGAAATTCCTTCTGTGCGATTCGATCCGGATTGAATCCGGCAGCGCTGGCCGCATGCACGACTTCCTCGAAGTCGTAGATCCACTGGTGACCGTAGTACTGGAAGATCTGGTTGACCATCCACGCGCGCCTGGGCGACACCCATGCCTTGTCGACTTCGATTTTTTCCAGCTCTTTCCTGTGGAGATCGAAAAATCGCTGCGCGGGATCCGCGTAGCCATCAATATATTTCTTCAGGTCCGGCGTCGTCACCCGCAGCAGGCCGCCGGGAACGATCAGGCGGCGCATTTCCCTCAGCCAGTTGATCGCATCCTTCAACGCGACGTGCTCTATGAAGTGTTCTGAATACCCCCAGGAAAAGCTCTGGCCGGCAATCGGAAACGCCTGGGTCAGGTCGTGCTGCATGTAGTACAGGACCTGCCCCCCGTGATGGATGCGCAATATTTTCCCCGGTTCGGAGGACGTACCCAGGCGATCCGAAAAGGACAGTTGATCGACGTTCAGGCATCCGGCAGCGAGCGACTTGCCGCAGCCGCAATTGATGCCTTAAATTCCATTTTGGATCAGCAGATCCCTGCCGTAAGGCATCGGTCCGTTGATTTTTTCGATCCTCAGGTCAGACATCAGCTCTGCACCGACTTGATAAGGTCGCGCGTCTTCCCGGCATCGACTTCAATACACCGTCCTGCCGCCAGGTCGAGCGGCAAGGAGATCGACCCGAACCGCACGCGTACCAGGCGGCTCACCCGGCCACCCGCCGCCTCCACCATGCGCCGCACCTCGCGATTGCGCCCTTCCGCGAGGACGACGCGATACCAGCGGTTCGTGCCGCTGTCTTTCTTTCCCTGCAACGCATCGATTCTCTTGAACTTCGCCGGGCCGTCTTCGAGTTCCACGCCCGCCAGCAGCTTCTGGATCGCTTCCGTACCCAGCCCACCCTGCACCCGCACCTCGTACTCGCGTTCGATCTCCTGGCGCGGATGCATGAGCTGGTTAGCGAGCTCGCCGGAATCGGTGAACAGGAGCAGCCCCGAGGAATTCAGGTCCAGCCTGCCGATCGCGACCCAGCGCCCGGGGCTCAGCTTGGGCAGCTTGTCGAACACCGTCTGCCGGCCTTCGGGGTCGCTGCGCGTGACCAGTTCGCCCACGGGCTTGTGATAGAGGATGACGCGCGGTTCGCTCTTGTGCGCGCTGAACTTTATTTCCTTTCCATCGAGCAGGATCAGGTCGCCGGGACTGGCGCGATCGCCCAGCTTCGCGACCTGGCCGCGCACGGAAACGCGCCCGGCCGTGATCCAGGTCTCGATTTCCCTGCGCGAGCCGAAGCCCGCGGCGGCAAGAAGCTTCTGCAGCCGCTCGCCCGCGGGCGCGTTACTGGCTGGCGCTGGCGGACGGTGCTGCGGGTTCGTTGGCGGACTCGTTGGATGCGGGCTGGGCGGTCGCCGGCTCTAGCTGCAGCGTCCGGGCGATTTCCTCGAGGGGCGGCAACTCCTGCAGCGACAGCAGCCCCAGGTCGTCGAGGAACGACTTGGTGGTGGCGTAGAGCGCCGGCCGCCCCGGCGTATCGCGATTGCCGACGACGTCGATCCAGCCGCGACTCTCCAGCGCCTGGATGATCTGCGCCGACACCGCCACGCCGCGGATATCCTCGACGTCGCCGCGCGTCACCGGCTGGCGGTAGGCGATGATCGAAAGCGTCTCCATCACGGCGCGCGAGTAGCGCGGGCGCTTGTCCGGATTGAGCCGCTCGACGAATGGCTGGAATTCGGGTTTGGTCTGGAAGCGCCAGCCACTCGCCGTGTTGACGAGTTCCACGGCGCGCTCCGACCAGGCCTCGCGCAACTCGTCCAGCAGCCGGCGCAGCGTATCGGGACCGATCTCTTCCTCGAACAGCCGCTTCAGGTCGGCGAGCGACAGTGGCTCCTGCGACGACAGCAAGGCTGCCTCGATGATGCGTTTGACTTCAGCAGGATTCGGCATTTGGCCTCATAGGGGCTCGACATGGGCAATTCTTATATAGATGGGCGCGAAACCCTCCGACTGCGTGACATCGATCAGCGTCTCGCGCGCGAGTTCGAGCAGCGCGAGGAAGGTCACGACCAGAACCGGCACCCCGAGCGACGGATCGAACAATTCGGTGAATTCGAGCACCCTGCTCTCCTTCAGCTGGCGCAGGATCTGGCTCATGTGCTCCCGCACCGAGAGTTCCTCGCGCGAGACGCGGTGATGCTTTGTCATGCGCGCGCGAAACAGCAGCGAGCGCCAGGCCTCGGCCAGGTCGCGCGGGTGCACGTCCGGCAGGCGCTCGAGCGCGGTGCGCTCGACCAGCACCGAGACCGCGAACACGTCGCGCCCGACCTGCGGCATGGCGTCCAGCTGCTGCGCCGCCTTCTTCATCTGCTCGTACTCGAGCAGCCGGCGCACCAGCTCGGCGCGGGGATCCTCTTCCTCGTTCACCACCGGCGGGCGCGGCAGCAGCATGCGCGACTTGATCTCGATCAGCATGGCCGCCATCACCAGGTACTCGGCCGCGAGTTCGAGGTTCTTGGTACGCATCAGCTCGACGTACTCCAGGTACTGGCGCGTCAGCGGCGCCATCGGAATGTCGAGCACGTCCAGGTTCTGCTTGCGGATCAGGTACAGCAGCAGGTCGAGCGGCCCCTGGAATGCGTCCAGCAGGATTTCCAGCGCATCGGGCGGAATGTAGAGATCGACCGGAATCTCGGTCAGCGGCTCGCCATAGATCGTCGCGAAGCGCGGCGAAAGAGGAAGTTCCGGGGCGGTGGCGTCGATCACGTGTAGGAGCGTCCCATGGCTTAGTTGTACGAGAGGCCCATGGCCTCGCGCACTTCGCGCATCGTCTCGGTCGCCAGCGCGCGCGCCTTGTCGCAACCGTCGGCGAGGATGTTCTTCACCAGCGTCGGATCGTCCAAGTAGGCCTGCGCGCGTTCGCGTATCGGCGCCAGTTCGGCGAGCACGGCGTCGATCACCGGCTGCTTGCACTCCAGGCAGCCGATGCCGGCGGTGGTGCAGCCCTTGCGCACCCACTTCTGCCTGTCCTCGTCCGAGTACACCAGATGCATGTTCCAGACCGGGCATTTCTCCGGCGTGCCCGGATCCGTGCGCTTCACGCGCGCCGGGTCGGTGGGCATGGTTTTGATCTTCTTCGCCACGGACTCCGGCTCCTCGCGCAGGCCGATCGCATTGCCGTAGGACTTGGACATCTTCTGTCCGTCCAGGCCGGTGAGCTTGGACGCTTCCGTGAGCAGTGCCTCGGCTTCGACGAGGATTTTCCTGCCGCTGCCTTCGAGCCAGCCGTAGAGGCGCTCGCGGTCGCCGCGCGGGATGTTCTGCTGCTCGTCGAGCAGCGCCTGGGCCCGCTTGAGCGCCTCCCCGTCCCCGCTCTCGAGGAACTTGGTGCGCAGTTCGTTGAACAGGCGCGCCTTCTTGCTGCCCATTTTCTTCACCGCGGCCTTGGCCTTGTCTTCATAGCCGGCCTCGCGGCCATACAGGTGGTTGAAGCGGCGCGCCAGTTCACGGGTGAATTCGATGTGCGGCACCTGGTCCTCACCCACGGGCACGTACTTCGCCCGGTAGATCATGATGTCCGCCGCCTGCAGCAGCGGATAGCCGAGGAAGCCGTAGGTGGTGAGATCCTTGTCGGCGAGCTTTTCCTGCTGGTCCTTGTAGGTCGGCACGCGCTCCAGCCAGCCGAGCGGCGTCATCATCGACAGCAGCAGGTGCAGCTCGGCGTGCTCGGGCACCAGCGACTGCACGAAGATCGTCGCCTGGTTCGGATCCACGCCGGAGGCCAACCAGTCGATCACCATGTCGGTGCCGACATCCTGCAGTGCGCCCGGCTTCTCGTAGTCCGTGGTCAGCGCGTGCCAGTCGGCGACAAAGAACAGGCACGGATATTCCGCCTGCAGCTTGACCCAGTTCTTGAGCACGCCGTGGTAGTGCCCGAGGTGCAACGCACCAGTGGGACGCATGCCGGAGAGGACGCGGGTTTCAAACATGGCTCAAAACCGGAACACCGCGCCGATGATATTGAAGGAAGTCCGGATCATCGGCCCCAGGATCACGCCGAGGTAGCCGGAGAACATCAGCAGCAGCAGGATCGGGAAGCCCCAACGCTCAAGTTTCGAGTATTGCCAGGACATCCTCGCCGGCAGCAGGCTGGCAACGATGCGCCCGCCGTCCAGCGGCAGGATCGGCAGCAGGTTGAGCAGCATCAGCACCAGGTTCACTTCGACGCCGGCGACGCTCATCAGCTTCAGGGGCGTCGCGTAGTCCCCCGGAGGAAAGGACGCGCCAATCTTGTAAAGCCCGGCCCAGCCCAGCGCCATCACCAGGTTGGAGGCCGGGCCCGCGGCCGCGACCCACAGCATGTCGCGCTTCGGGTGCTTGAGTGCGGAGTAGTTCACCGGCACCGGCTTGGCCCAACCGAACAGGAACCCGCTCGCACCCGCGAACTTGCTCGCGAGAAGGATGGCGATGGGCACGATGATGGTGCCCACCAGGTCGATGTGCCGCGCAGGGTTGAGGCTGATGCGTCCCTGCGCGTAGGCCGTCATGTCGCCGAAGTGGCGCGCGACGTACCCGTGCGCCGCCTCGTGCAGCGTGATCGCGAACAGGACCGGGAGCGCATAGATGGCGACGGTTTGAACTAAGTTGCTGACATCCATCGAGAAGAAAATTTTATCAGACCAGGAACTCCTCGATCAGGCGGGCCACCTGCTCGGGCTGGTCGTGATGCAGCATGTGGCCCGCGTCCTTCACCGTGTGGTGGCGCAGGTCCTTGAACGCCGAACGCCGTTCGGCGAGATCTGCAGCGGTGAGCTTCATGCGCGCCATCGTCTCCGAATGCTCGGCATCCACCCATAGCACGGGCGCGGTTGCTTGCCCCCAGCAGGCGCTCGCCTCGTCCAGCCGGTAAAGCGTGGCATTCACCAGCTTGTGCGCGGGATCGCTGCGCAGGACGACGCCGCCGCCCTCCACGTCCTTGCCCCAATGGCGCGCCAGGAATTCAGCGCGATCGCGCTTCAGGCGCGGATTGTTCTTCTGCAGCCGGTTGGCAAGCTCAGCATAGTCGGCATAGGGCTTCCAGCGCGGCGTCTCCTTCAATTCGTCCATCCAGCGCGCATAGCGTTTCGGCGCCTGCCCTGCCCGCGTTACGGGCATGCCGAAACCTTCGAGGTTCACGAACCGCGCGACGCGCCCGGGCCGTATGCCCACGTACAACCCGCCGACGTTGCCGCCCAGGCTGTGGCCGACGAGGTTGACCGGTTCGCCGGGCTGGATCCGGTCGAGCAGCGCGTCCAGGTCGCCGATGTAGTCCGGGAACCAGTAGTTGTCGGAACCCGACCAGGCGCTCAGCCCGTAGCCGCGCCAATCGGGCGCATAGACGTCCCAATCCTGCGCCATTGCATCGACGAGGAACTGGAAGGACGCGGAGACATCCCTCCAGCCGTGCAGCAGGACGATCTTTCGCTCCGGTTTTCCCCGCCAGTGCCGGACGTGATAGCGCAGGCCGCGGATGTCGAAGAAAAGCGATTCACTGGGTTTCATGGCGGGCGTTATCATACCGGCCATCCATGCCGATCTTTTCCCTGAACGAGCGCCGGGTCGAATTCCGCGGCGCGCACCATTACATCGCCTACGACGCCACGCTCGCCGG
>JANYII010000228.1 GCA_025358705.1 Betaproteobacteria bacterium
GCGGCTTCGGCTTCGTCGAGATGTCGAGCGACGCGGAAGCCAGCGCGGCTATCGAAAGTCTGAACGGCCGCGAGTTTCAGGGCCGGGCCCTCACCGTTAACGAGGCGCAGGAGCGCTCGAGCGGCGGCGGCGGCGGCGGTCGTGGTGGTGGTGGCGGTGGCGGTGGCGGCGGTGGCGGCGGGCGCGGTCGCTGGTAGACCGACCCGACAAGAACCATACGGTTTGAAGAAGGGGACTCCGCAAGGGGTCCCTTTTTTTATGCCCGGCTCGTGGTGGCGGGGCGGTTGCGCCGGGCCGGCTTCCCGTGGATCCTCCGAAACCGCATGGATCTTCTTTCAGCGCTGCAAGGTGTTGTCGGGCCCGATGGCCTGGTCACGGCGGCCGATGACATGGCGCCTTTTCTGGAAGATTGGCGCCGGTCGTACCGCGGTCAGGCGGCCTGCATCGTCCGGCCAGCCAACACCGCCGAGGTAAGGGCCGTGGTGCGGTTGCTGGCGGACCGCGGGCTGCCGATGGTTCCTCAGGGTGGCAACACCAGTCTGTGCGGCGCGGCCACGCCTGACGTTTCGGGGCGCGCGGTCGTGCTGAGCCTCGCGCGCATGAACCGCATTCGCGCGCTCGAGCCTGCGGACAATCTGATGGTGGTCGAGTCGGGCTGCGTCCTGTCGAATGTCCAGGACGCGGCGGCCAGCGTGGGCAGATTGTTCCCGTTGAGTCTTGCGGCCGAGGGCACCTGTCAGATCGGGGGCGTCATCGGCACCAACGCCGGCGGCACCGCGGTCTTGCGCTATGGGATGACGCGCGATCTGGTCATGGGCATCGAGGCGGTCCTGCCGTCGGGCGAGCTGTTCTCGGACCTGCGCGGATTGCGCAAGAACAACACGGGTTACGATCTCAAACAGCTTTTCGTCGGCGCCGAGGGCACGCTGGGCGTCGTCACGGCCGCCGCGCTCAAGCTGTTCCCGCAGCCGCGTGAAACCGTCACGGCCTGGGTGGCGGTGCCCGACGCGGCCGCGGCGGTGGGGCTGTTGCGTCACCTGCAACAGGACGCGGGCGACCAGGTGACGACTTTCGAGCTCGTCTCGACCGAGGCGCTGGGGCTGGTGTTGTCGTTGATTCCGGGGTCCGTGGCGCCGCTGGACCCGGCGTCGCCTTTTCATGTTCTGTTGGAGGTGGCCAGTTACTGGCGGGGATTTGCCGCCCGCGACGCGGTGGTGGACAGCCTGTCGCGCGCGGCGGACGTCGGTCTGGTGCTGGATGCGACGGTGGCGGACAGCGAGGACAAGGCGCAGGCCCTGTGGCGGCTGCGCGAACAAGTCCCCGAGGCCGAACGCAAAAGTGGCTACGCGGTCAAACACGACATCAGTGTGCGCCCGGGGCAGATTCCGGCCTTTCTTGCGGCCACGCGCACCGCCGTCGAGACCGCGTTTCCCGGCGCCCGCATCATCATGTTTGGGCACCTCGGCGACGGCAGCCTGCACTACAACGTCGTGCTGCCTGGGCAGGATCGTCAACCCATTCCCGCGCCGCTGCGCAATCAAGTCTGGCGCGTGGTTCACGACGTCGTCGACGGCTTCGGCGGCAGCATCAGTGCCGAGCACGGCATCGGCCAGCTCAAACGGGACGAACTGCAGCGCTATCAGTCGCCCGTGGCGCTGGGCCTGATGCGGACGATCAAGCGCGCGCTGGATCCGCAGGCGGTGATGAACCCTGGCAAAATCGTCGACGCCGCCGCGCCCGTGCCATAATGCCGTGCGATGGTTTTTCGTAAACTTCGGCCTTTTCGCTCCCTTCTTTTGTTTCCGGTTCTTGTGTTTCCGGTTCTTGCCGCTGCGGCCCCCGGGGCGGCGCGCGCAGATGGCAGTCCCGCCAACGTCATCGTCCCCGAGCAGGTCGAGACGAAGATGCGCGACGGGACGATTCTGCGCGCGGACGTGTACCGCCCGAAGGTCGACGGCAAGCGGCCGGTGCTGCTGACGCGAACGCCTTACAACCGGCGCAACGGCGCGGCGTCGGCCCTGCGCATGGCCGCACGGGGTTATGTGGTGGTGGTGCAAGACGTGCGTGGCCGCTATTCGTCGGCCGGCGAATGGAACCCCTTCCGATTCGAAGCTCTCGACGGCTACGACACCGTGGAATGGGCGGCGGCGCTGCCCTACGGCAACGGGCAGGTGGGGATGTTCGGCGGATCCTACGTCGGTGCCACGCAGATGCTGGCCAGCACCGCACACCCGCCGCATCTGGCAGGGATCTGCCCGCTTCTCACCGCATCCAATTACCACGAGGGCTGGACCTACCAGGGTGGGGCATTCGCCCAGTGGTTCAATCAATCCTGGGCGTCCGGCCTGGCCGAGGACACGCTGGACAGGCGCGCCCGGCAGCCGCGGCCGTGGGCCGACTGGAACAGCCTGTTGCCGCTCAGTCGATTTGCGGGTCTTGAACCTGGTCCCAGCGACGGGCTGATGCCGTACTACCGAGACTGGCTTGAGCATCCGGCTTCCGACGATTACTGGCGCGCAATTTCTGTCGACACGCACCACGCGGACATCACGGTGCCGGCGCTGCACATCGGTGGCTGGTACGACATCTTTCAGGGCGGCACCTGGCGGAACTATGTCGGCCTTCGCAACAAGAGCGCGAGCGCCGCCGCGCGCGCTGGCCAACGCTTGATCATGGGGCCCTGGGGCCACGCCGGTCTTGTCCCGAAGGTCGGCGAGTTGGATTTCGGCCCGGCGGCCGAGTTCGCCTTGGACGACGTCATCGTCGGGTACTACGACCGTCTTTTCAGCGGTGAGCCCAATCCTTTCGCGCACGACAAGCCGGTGAAAATCTTCGTGATGGGAACCAACGTTTGGCGGCAGGAGGACAACTGGCCCCTGGCGCGGGCGCGGCCGACGCGCTTCTTCCTGCGCTCGGCGGGCAAGGCCAATGGCCTGCGCGGGGATGGCACGTTGTCGACGGCTGCCCCTGTCACCGAGCCGGCGGACCGGTTTACATACGATCCCGCGGATCCGGTGCCGACGCGTGGTGGTGGTCTGTGCTGCATGAACAATGTGCAGCCGGTCGGCCCGTGGGATCAGCGCGCGACCGAGAACCGTCCTGACGTGCTCGTGTATACGACGACGCCGGTGTCCCGCGATACAGAGGTGACGGGCCCGATCAGCGTCGAACTGTTCGTCGAGTCGTCGGCGGTCGACACGGATTTCACGGCCAAGCTGGTCGACGTCTGGCCGAACGGCTACGCGCAGAATCTCACCGACGGTATTTTGCGCATGCGCTACCGCGCGTCGCCCGAGAAGGCCGAACTGGTCAATCCTGGGCAGACCTACCCCATCACGGTCGACTTGTTGGCCACCAGCAACGTGTTTCGCACCGGACACCGCATTCGCCTGGAAGTGTCCAGCAGCAACCACCCGCGCTTTGATCGCAATCTGAACACCGGCGAAAGCGCGGCGTTTTCGGCCCGCTTCGTGAAGGCGAATAACGTGGTCTGGCACGATCGCATGCGACCGTCGGCAGTGGTGTTGCCGATGGTGGACACGGCGGCGCCCTGATTCAGTCGTTCCGGATGATGCCGTGCTCTAGCGCGCGCGCCACGGCCTCGGCGCGGTTTCCGGCGCCCAGCTTGGACAGGATGTTGCTGACGTAGATGCGCACGGTGCCCGGGGCAAGCGACACGCGGCCGGCGATCTCGCGGTTGCTCAGGCCCTTCGATATCAATTGCAGGATGCGCCTTTCGTGCGAGGTCAGGCGGGTTTCACCGACGCGGGCCGCCAGTCGCGCCGCGATCCGGGGCGGCACATAGGGACCGCCCCCCTGGACCACGCGGATGGCGTGGAACAGTTCGACGGCGTCAGCCTCTTTCATGATGTATCCCGCGGCGCCAGCGTCGAAGGCGCGTCGGATCTCGTCGTCGGCGTCGTAGCTGGAGAGCACCAGGATTCGGGCGGTCGGATCCTCATGTCGGATCGTCGTGGTCGCCTGGATTCCGTCCATCTCGGGCATGCGGAGATCCATCAAGACCAGGTCCGGGCGGTGGGTGCGAAACTTTTCGACGGCCTCGCCGCCGTGCTTGGCCTCGGCCACGACTTGCATATCGGGTTCCTGGTCGACCAGACCCCGCAGGCCGAAGCGTGCGATCACGTGATCCTCGGCGACCAGAATCCTGATGCGCCGGCCCGCGATCATGGCGGCGGTGTCTTCGCGCGGTGGGATCTGGTTGTTGGTATGCGAACTTGCACGGACGTGCCCTGGTCGGGCGCGCTTTCGACGGTGAAGGTTCCGCCCAGCCGTTCAGCCCGTTCGCGCATGCCGAGCAGGCCAAAATGCATCGGCGTGTCGTCCTTCTCGACGCCGTCGAAACCGATGCCGTCATTGTCGACGCGCAGGGCGACGGCGTCACTTTCGAACGAGACGATGATGTCCACCTGCCGTGCCTGGCCGTGCGCAATGGCATTCGTTGTCGCTTCTTGGGCGATGCGCAGAAATTCTGCCGTCGTGGATTCGGGCAGGGGGCGTTCGTCGCCGTCGATGCGCACACGGACGTCCGGATCAGCCAGCAGTTCCAGGTTTCGGGCGACGTCCTCCAGCGCGGCCCGCAGGGTCGTTAGTTGGCCTTTGCGGGCGCGCAGGTTCCAGATGATCTGGCGGGCATCGAGGCGCATCTGGCCGACCATGCGCAGCGACTGGGCGACCGTGTCGTGTAGGGCCGGGGCCGCGTCGACGCCCAGCTGGCGGGCGAGACGTTCAAGTTGGTAACTGATGCCGGCCAGGCCCTGGGCCAGCGAATCGTGCAGATCACGCGCGATGCGTTTGCGTTCGGCGACGATGATGTCGGTCTGGCCGCGGTCGTGGCGGTGGCGCAGTCTGCGGTAGGCGACAAGGGCCACCGTGACAAGCGCCGCCAGGATCGCAATGACGAGGTACAAGGTCCGACCAGCGAAGGCTACCACGGCGCCCGGGCAGGCCCGCGCTAGCCTGGCGCTCTCAAGACTTGTCACCTCTCCGATTGGCTCCGCTCGCATTGATCACGGTCGGGTGGTGGGGGCGGGGTGTGGCTTTTGGCGGACGCGCTGATGCGGCCGCTACGCGGCCACGCGCTCGGGCGCGCCTTGG
>JANYII010000017.1 GCA_025358705.1 Betaproteobacteria bacterium
GCGAGCGGCACGCTGCGCGCGGCGGCATCGCGTACTCGCGTGAGCCAATGCTCGATGAGTTTCTGCTCTTCCCCGTAGCGGTAGGAATGGGGCCGCCAGGGTTTCAGCCAGGCGAGCGAGCGCACGAGCAGGTAACCGAACACACCGGAGGTCTTGAGGTGCATGCCGACGTTGTAGGCATCCAGCTTGCCGTTCTTTTCCGCCCACTGGATGAGAGGCCGGCCGAGGAACGGGGGCAGCAGGGAGGCGAGTTCTTCCACGCCGGGCTTGAGGAAGTCGATCACCACGACCGGCTCGCCGTCCTTCGCGCCCACTTCCTTGCGCACACGCTCGAAGCGCGAGGCGCGAGTCTTGAGGTCGGCGACGCGGATGATGTCTTCATACGCCATCCAGAGAGCGAGATGTCTTGCCGTTTCGGATGAAAGTTTCCTGTCCTTGTCCTGGAAAAATTTCATTCGTTCCAAAAACAGGTCCGCATAAGCCGCGCCCTGGTAGTCCGTGAGCCGTTCGACGCCAAGCCGCATGATTTCGTCGATTTCCGTAGCCTGTTTCGGCGGCGCCGGCGGCTGCGGTGTCGCGCGGGTCCCTGCGGCGATCTCGCAGCCGGCGGCAAAGCCGCGCAGGCTCGCCTCGGCGCCGCGCCCGCCGCCGCGGATCGCCTGCTCACAGGCTTCGCGCGTCAGGGGCAGGACGCCGCTGCCCGCCATGGCGCCGAACAGCACGGCGTTTATCACTGTGCCGCTGTCCTGCGCCAGCTTGCGCATGTCGAACAGCGTCGCCTGTTTTGCAAGTTGTTTGGCGGCTTCGATCACGCGCTCACTATCGAAGCGGCCGTCGGCCATCTGCATTTTCTCGATGGTGGCGTAGATGCGGTGCGTGGAAGCCACCAGCGTGGTGCGCTCCGGGCTGACGTAGCCGTTCAGCATCGCGCGCCCGGCCTCGATCAGCTCGGAGGCGACCATGATGTCGACATTGCCGGGACTGGGGGTGAGCGAGAACACCGGCTGCCTGCCGTTCAGCTGGCCCAGCGTCGCCGGGAAGATTTCGAGATAGTAGGTCGTCGCGCCCGTGCGCTGCGCCACGCCGGGAATCGAAGTGCTTTGCGACGGGAAGCCGGACCTGGCCGCGGCGTCGATTAGCCAGTCGGCCATGACGCCGCCGCCTTCGCCGCCGAGCGCGGCGATCAAGATGGTGATGGGGCGCTCAGGAAGGTTCATTTGAAAATGTTCCGTATGGACTGCAGCGTTCTGTCCAGCAAATTCGGATTCTGGACAACCTCCGCCCGGTAGAACGACGGGCACAGAATCGCGGCGTGCGCGTTTTCGCCGCACAGGCCGCAACCGACGCAGCCGTCGATCACGGTGGCTACCGGGTCACGCCGCAGCGGGTCCGGATTGTCCTTGACGGTGAGGGTGGGGCAGCCCGACAGGCGGATGCAGGAGTGGTCCCCCGTGCAGGTGTCCTCGTCGACGCCGTATTTGACCCGGACGGTTCTTTTTCCTTCGGACAGGTCCTTTGCGACCACGGGACGTAACCTGCGCTGGCGCTCGAGTTGGCATTCGCCCTCGGCAACGATGACCTTGAGGCCTTTCTGTTCCGTGGTCATCGCCTCCCGGTAGGTTTTCGTCATCGCGCCGACATCGTAGTTGTCGACCGTGCGCAGCCATTTGACGCCGATGCCGTGGAGCGTGTCCTCGATCGAATGTTCCGAATTTTTTGGAGAAGAAAGCAATTCCTGGGTGCCGGTAGCGGAGGCGTAGCCGTTCTTCATGATGACGAGCACGCCATCGCCCTTGTTCATGAGGTTGGAGGCGACGCCCGAAAGGAGGCCGTTGTGCCAGAAGCCGCCGTCGCCCATCACCGCAACCGGCCGCCGGGCCGACATCGGCGTAACGCCGGCGGCGCTCGCCAGGCTCATGCCGTAGCCAAGCAGGGTGTTGCCCTGGGAGAAGGGTTCGAACGAGGCGAACGCATGGCAGCCGACGTCCATCGAGACGTGCGGCCGGCCGATGTCCTGCGCCACCAGCTTCATCGCCGAGAACACCGGCCGCTCCGGGCAGCCAACGCAGAAGGTTGGCGGGCGCTGGGGCATCGCGCCAAGAGACGCGGCTGCTTTTTCCTTCGTACTTTGAATTGAATTTAACCAACGAGAACCTGAAGATAAATCTAGTTGCGGCGCGTGCTGCGCGAGGAATTTCGTCAAGCCGCTTACCAGCAGCTCGGTGTTGTAGTCGCCCGCCATCTGCAGGAAGTCCTTGCCGTGCAGCTTCGTCTGCAGGTCCGCGCGGCGCAGGTGGGTGGCGATCTCCTGCTCGATGAATTCGGGCTGGCCTTCCTCCAGGACGAAGATGGCCTTCTTGCTGCCTGCGAACGAAGCGACTTCCTCCGGCAGGATCGGGTAGACCGCGTTCAATACGTAGATGGGGATGCGGCAGCCGCCGAAATCGTCTGCGAGGCCCAGCAGCCGCAGCGCGCGCATGAGGCCGTTGTACAGGCCGCCCTGCACGACCAGCCCGACGTCGGCCACGTCGCCCGCGAACACCTCGTTCAGTTTGTGCTCGGCGATGTACTTGCGCGCCGCGGGCAGGCGCACGTCGTTCTTCAGTTTTTCCTGCCGGAAAATGGCCGGTGGATGCGCCAGGCGGTCGTAGATGAATTCCTTCGGCGGGCCTTCGAGCATGTGGCGCATCGACACCGCCGGCGCGATATTGTTCTTGGCGGTAAAGCTGCCTTGCACATGGCAGGCGCGAATCCTCAGTTCCATCATCACCGGCGTGTTGGACGCCTCCGACAGCGCGAAGCCGTGCTCCACCATGTCGACGATGGTGGTCAGGTTGGGCCGCGGGTCGAGCAGCCACATCAGCGACTTCATGGCGAAGGAATGGCTGCGCTCCTGCGCCACCACGCCGCCTTCGCCGTAGTCCTCGCCCAGCACGATCAGCGTGCCGCCCATGACGCCTGCGCTCGCGAGGTAAGAGAGCGCGTCGGCCGCGACATTGGTGCCGACAACCGATTTCCAGGTCACCGCGCCGCGCGCGGGGTAGTTGATCGAAGCGCCGAGCATTGCCGCGGCGGAGGCTTCGCTGGTGCAGGCTTCCACGTGCACGCCCAGGTCGTCGAGGTAGTCGCGCGCCTGCACCATCACGTCCAGCAGGTGCGATACGGGCGCGCCCTGGTAGCCGCCCACGTAGGACACGCCCGACTGCAGCAGCGCCTTGGTCACGGCGAGGATGCCTTCGCCGTGGAAGGTTTCGCCGTCGCCGAGGCGAAGGGACTCTATTTCCCTGGTGAATTGCCGTTCCATACTCGGAAAATGAGCCTGTCCCAAAGGTTGGGGTTTTGAATGACTTCCGCCCGATAGAAAGAGGGGCACAGCACCGCGGCGTGGGCGTTCTCGCCGCACAGGCCGCAGCCGACGCAGCCGTCGATCACGGTGGCCACCGGATCGCGCCGCAGCGGGTCCGGGTTGTCCTTGACGGTGAGGGTGGGGCAGCCCGACAGGCGGATGCAGGAATGGTCGCCGGTGCAGGTGTCCTCGTCGACGCCATATTTGACGCGGACGGTTCTTTTTCCTTCAGATAAATTCTTTGCAACGATTGGCCGCAGTTTGCGTTGGCGCTCGAGCTGGCATTCGCCCTCGGCGATGATTACTTTCAAGCCCTGATAATCAGTGGACATTGCCTCCTTCAGCACCTTGGCCACGTCGCCGACGCGGTAGTTGTCCACCGTCTTGACCCAGCCGACGCCGACGCCTTCGAGCGCTCGCTCGATCGCC
Source organism: Betaproteobacteria bacterium (assembly GCA_025358705.1). Lineage (GTDB taxonomy): Bacteria > Pseudomonadota > Gammaproteobacteria > Burkholderiales > SG8-39 > RBG-16-66-20. The sequence continues at coordinate 3,776 of JANYII010000017.1, forward strand.
ATGTCGCCTGACTTGAATTCACTGTGCTGCGGGCTCGAGGGCAGCTCCTGCGTGCCGGTCGCCGAGCTGTAGCCGTTCTTCATGATGACGAGAATGCCGTCGTCCTTGTTGAAGACGGAATTCGCGATCCCCGAGGTGAGGCCGTTATGCCAGAAGCCGCCGTCGCCCATGATGGTGAGCGTGCGCTTGCCGAACATCGTGTGGACCGCCGAATTCGAGGCGAGCCCCAGGCCGTAGCCGAGCACGGTATGGCCGATGTTGAACGGCGGCAGTGTTGCGAAGGTGTGGCAGCCGATGTCGGCGGAGATGTGGAAGGCGCCGGTCGTTTTTTCGGCGACTTTCATCGCAGCAAATACCGGCCGCTCGGGGCAACCGACACAGAAACCGGGGGGCCGCGCCGGCACGCCGCCGA
>JANYII010000269.1 GCA_025358705.1 Betaproteobacteria bacterium
GCGGCCAAGAGCGGCCTGAGCTACGTCCAGCTTGATGGCGACATCGCCTGCCTGGTCAACGGCGCGGGGCTAGCGATGTCGACGATGGACCTCATCAAGTACCACGGCGGCGAGCCCGCGAACTTCCTCGACGTGGGCGGCGGGGCGAACAAGGACCAGGTCCTCGAAGCCTTCCGCATCCTGTTAAGCACGCCCAACGTCAAGGGCGTGCTCGTGAACATCTTCGGCGGCATCATGAAGTGCGACACGATCGCCGCGGGCGTGGTGACGGCGGCGCGCGAAACCAAGCTTTCGGTGCCTCTGGTGGTGCGCATGAAGGGCACTAACGAAGACCTCGGCAAGAAAATCCTCGCCGATTCGGGCCTGCCGATCATCTCCGCCGCCAACATGGGCGAAGCAGGGCAAAAGGCAGTGGCAGCGGTGAAAGGGCTGAAATCATGAGCATCCTCATCAACAAGAACACCAAGGTGGTCACGCAGGGAATCACCGGCAAGACTGGCCAGTTCCATACCCAGACCAGCCGCGCCTACGCCAACGGCAAGAATTGCTATGTGGCGGGGGTGAACCCAAAGAAAGCCGGGGAAAGCTTCGAGGGAATTCCGATATTCAAGAATGTTTCCGAGGCAAAAAAGCAGACCGGAGTGAATGTCTCGGTCATCTACGTTCCCCCGCCGTTCGCCGCTGCCGCGATCTGGGAAGCGGTGGAAGCCGACCTCGACCTCGCGATCTGCATCACCGAGGGCATCCCGGTGCGCGACATGGTCCACCTGCGCGAGCGCATGAAGAAGGAAAAGCGTCGCACGCTGGTGCTCGGGCCAAACTGCCCCGGCGTGATCACGCCCGATGAGATCAAGATCGGCATCATGCCGGGCCACATCCACCTGAAAGGGCGCGTCGGCGTCGTGTCGCGCTCGGGCACGCTCACCTACGAAGCGGTCGGGCAGCTCACGGAGCTCGGGATCGGTCAGTCCACCGCGGTCGGCATCGGCGGCGACCCGGTCAACGGGCTGAAGCACATCGACGTGCTGAAGATGTTCAATGACGATCCGGACACCGACGCGGTGATCATGATCGGCGAGATCGGCGGTTCCGATGAGGAAACCGCGGCGCAGTGGGTCAAGGCCAACATGAAGAAACCCGTGGTCGGCTTCATCGCCGGCGTCACCGCGCCGCCGGGCAAGCGCATGGGCCACGCCGGCGCGATCATCTCCGGCGGCAAGGGCACGGCGCAGGAGAAGCTGGCGGTGATGGAGTCCTGCGGCATCCGGGTCACCAAGAACCCGGCCGAAATGGGGAAGCTGCTGAATTCCGCGTTGAAGTAATGCAGGACTTCCTGGGGACGCGCTGGTCCGCGTTCCTGGCTGCGCTGCAGGCGGCGGCGCGCACCGACGCGGAACTCGCGGCATTCTCGGCAAATGCGGATTGCCGCTTCCGTCTGGCGGCGGGCGAACGCACTGCTGATTTTGCCTTTGGTTCTCTGCTCACGGTTTCTGAAGATCAAACGGGAAACCCGTTTTTTATCCTCGAAGCGCCCGTCGCGATCTGGGAGAAATTCTTCTCCTTTCCTCCGCCGGCCCCCTACCACGGCATCTACGCGATGAAGATGCGCGTGCCCGAGTTCAAGGTCACGGGCAGCGAGCTGGCGCTGGCGCAGAACATGCACCTGGTGCGGCGAGTCCTGGAGATTGGCAGGGACGTTGTGAATGGTGGCCTCGGTTTCAAATTTAAAAAGCATTTGATTGAAAAACCAGGAACAAAGGAGCCAGTTCGCGGCGGCTATGTCTGGGTCGAACTTGAGGGCCGGCCAAATCGCATCTACTACGAGGAAGCCGGCGCCGGGCGCGACCTGCTGTGCCTGCACACCGCCGGATCGGATTCACGCCAGTTCTACAAATTGCTGAATGATGCCGGCCTTGCTGCCGAATGGCGCATGGTCGCCTTCGACCTGCCCTGGCACGGCAAGAGCCTGCCCCCGGAGGGCGCGCCGATCGGCGAGTGGGACCTGACCACGGAACGCTACGTCGCGGCGATCGAAGCGGTGATCGGGGCGTTGGGCCTGCAACGCCCGGTGCTGCTCGGCTCTTCGATGGCGGGGCAGATCTGCCTGGAAATGGCGCTGCGCTGGGGCGAGCGCCTCGGCGGCGTGATCGCCTGCGAGGCGAGCGAGCGCATCGTTGGACGCGAAGTGCCCTGGACGCGAAACCCCCAAGTGAACGAATCGACCTTCGTCCCCGAATGGGTGCACGGGCTGATGGCGCCGCAGAGTCCGCCGGAGCGCGCGCGCGAGGTGTGGTGGGAATATTCGCAGGGCGGCTACGGCGTGTTCTGGGGCGATATCCGCTTCTACGGCAAGGAGTGGGATGCACGCGAGCGCGTCGGCAAGATCGACACGAAGAAATGCCCGGTCATCATGTTGACCGGGGAGTACGACTATTCCTGCACGCCGGAGATATCGCGCGCCACCGCGGCGAAGATACCCGGCGCGCAATTCGAGGTCATGCGGGGCATGGGACATTTCCCGATGGCGGAAAACCCGGAACTGTTCCTCGCGTACCTGCGCCCCGCGCTCGAGAAATTGCGCGCCAGGTGATGCGCCGGTTCCTCGCCGACTTCGGCTCTTCCTATGCGGCCAGCGGCCTGGTCGGGTTCATCTTCGCCGCCACCGGCCCGGTGGCGATCGTCCTCGCGGTCGGCGCGCAGGGCGGGCTCTCCGAGTCCGACCTGTCGTCCTGGGTATTCGGCGCGTTCTTCATCAACGGGCTGATCAGCATTGCGTTCTGCCTCTTCTACCGCCAGCCGCTGGTGTTCTTCTGGACCATTCCCGGCGCGGTGCTGGTGGGGCCTGCGCTCGGCCACCTGACCTTCCCCGAAGTGATCGGCGCGTTCATTGCCACCGGCGTGCTGATGCTGGCGCTCGGGCTCTCGGGTTGGGTGCGGCGCTGCACCGAGGCGGCGCCGATGCCGATCGTGATGGCGATGGTGGCGGGCGTGTTCCTGCGCTTCGGCACCGGCCTCGTGCATGCGGTGCGCGACGAAATCGGGGTCGCGGCGCCCATGGTGCTGGCGTTCCTGGTCCTTTCCTTCTGGAAAACGCTAGCGCGGATCGTGCCGCCCCTGATCGGCGCCCTGGTCGTGGGCGTTGCCGCCATCGTTCTTCTGGGGAAATTCCAGATGGAAGGAAAGGCGCTGATGCTTTCCTTTCCCAATCTCTACCAGCCGGTGTTTTCCTGGCAGGCGATGATCGAGCTGGTGGTGCCGCTCGCGATCACGGTGCTGGTGGTGCAGAACGGGCAGGGCTTCGCGG
>JANYII010000301.1 GCA_025358705.1 Betaproteobacteria bacterium
CCATCAACGCCACCGGCGCGGTCGCCGCGTTGCTGGGTGAAATCGGCATTCCGCGCGAAGTTGCGCGCGGCATCGCGGTGGTAAGCCGCGCCGCGGGGCTGGTGGGGCATATCCGCGAGGAACAGACTGATCCTTCCGCACGCCATATATGGAATGTGGTCTCGGACGCGGTACCCTATGCAGGTAAATAGAATCGGTGAGCAGCCATGCCTCTGACTGAACTGAACCACTACTTCGTCCGCGCCAACAATCTGGAGCAGACCAAGGACTTCTACGTCGATGTCCTGGGTTTCGAAGTGATGCCGCGGCCGGATTTCCCGTTTCCCGGCTACTGGCTGGGCATCAACGGCAAGATCCAGGTGCACATGGGGCCGGCCGGCATCCCGAACCAGGAGAGGTACTACCTGGGGACGCCGAAGAACGCCGCCGCCGACCATGCCGGGGTGGTGGACCACATCGCCTTCCTTGCCTCCGAACCGGAAGGCTTCGTCAAGCGCTTCAAGTCGCTGGGCATGGAATTCCGGCCGCGCAGCCTGCCGGAGTCGGAGTTGTTCCAGCTCTTCATCAAGGACCCGAACGGCCTGACCATCGAACTGAATTTCTTCGGCATCAAGCAGGCGCCGGACTGGGGCGGCGAGGACTACTCGAAGATGGAGCGGGTGGCCGCGCGATGAGCGCTCCGAAGGCGGTACCAGCGAAGGCGCCCAGCTTCGCGGGCGTCGGCTACGAGGAGGCGCTGGCGGGCGCGCGTTCGCTCGTGCCCGCGATGCGCGAGCGCGCAGCGCGTGCCGAAGAAGAGCGCGTCATGCTTCCCGAGACGCTTGCCGACCTGCACCGTATCGGCGTGCTGCGCGTGCTCCAGCCCAAACGCTGGGGCGGCATGGAACTCGACTACGTCGCCTACGTGGATTTCTCCGAGATGCTGGCGCGCGGTTGCGCCTCCACCGGCTGGAACGTCGGCAACCTGCTCATCCATCACTGGATGCTGGCGCTCTACGACGAGCGCGCGCAGCAGGAAGTCTGGGGCAAGGACCCGGAGGCGATGATCGCCTCCGGCATCGCTTACCCGCAGGGCAGCGGCAAGAAAGTGGACGGCGGCTTCCTGATCTCCGGTCGCTGGAATTTCTCTAGCGGCGTCAATGTCGCCGACTGGAACATGCTGGCGGTGACGGTGCGCGACGGCGAGAAGATCGTCGATCACCGCATGTGCCTGCTGCACAAGTCCGAATACGAGGTGGTGGACGACTGGCACGTGCTCGGCATGCGTTCCACGGGCAGCATGACGGTGGTGGCGAAGGACGTGTTCGTGCCTGAGTACAAGGCGCTGTGCATGTACGACGCGCGTGGCGGCGACGGCTTCCCCGGCGCGAAAAGCAACCCGAATCCCGTCTACCGCGTGCCGCTGTCGGCCCTTGGCGCGCACGGCATCGGTGGCGCCGCGGTCGGCAACGCGCAGGCGGCGCTCGACCTCACCATCGAATCGGTGGTCAAGCGCAGCACCAATTACCAGGGCCTGAAGATGCGCGACATCCAGAGCATCCAGGTGCGGGTCGGCGCGGCCGGCGCGCGCATCGACGCCGCGCGCCAGCTGCTGCGGCAGAACTGCATCGAGGCGATGGAGTTCGCGCGCGGCAACGTCATCGCCGACGCACCGACCAAGCTGCGCTTCAAGCGCGACCTCGCTTACGCGGCGAGCTTGTGTACCGAAGCGGTGGACCTGCTGCACGCCATGGCGGGTGCCAATGGCATCTACGACAGCTACCCAATCCAGCGCATCTTCCGCGACGCGCACGCTCTTGGCGGGCACTTCAGCTTCAGTACCGACGCGCAGTTCTCGTCCTGGGGACTCGCGGCGCTCGGCGGCGAGATCGCCAACCCGACGCTTTGAAAGGCTGTAGCCCGGGCTACGCGTCGTGAGCGAGGCGGCCGAAGCGCACTACCGGCGTGGCATCGAAATGCAGGATGCCGGCAGGCTTGACGAGGCGTGCGACAGCTACCGTGCTGCCGTCGCGAACGATGCATCGCACGCCAAGGCCCATAACAACCTCGGTGTCCTGCTTCAGTCGCAGGGCGATCTTCCGGGCGCCGCGGCCAGCTACGAACGGGCACTCGGGGCAGATCCTGCACTTGAGCCGGCGATCAGGAACCTGGCCGCTGCGTCGATTCTCCTGGGCGGGCTTCGCTCCGACGCGGGGGAATTCCAGATGGCCGCCGATTGCTACGCGCGGGCGATCGCCCTTGAGCCTGGCATGGCCCAGGCGCATTTCAACCATGCGCTGACGATCCTTTTGATGGGCGACTACGAAAAGGGCCTGGACGAGTATGAATGGCGCTGGCGCTTGCCGGAACTCGACGGCCTGGTCCCCAGCTTTGCCGAACCGGCCTGGACCGGCGAATCCCTCCAGGGGAAGACCATCCTGCTGTATTCAGAGCAGGGGCTTGGGGATGTCATCCAGTTCACGCGCTACCTCCCGGCAGTCGGAAAATCGGCGCAGCGGGTCCTGGTCCGCTGCCCGGCATCGCTGAAATCGCTGCTTCAGCGCAGCTTTCCGGGCGTCACCGTTTGCGGCGATGCCGATCCGCTGCCGCAGTTCGACGTCCAATGCGCGCTCATGAGCCTGCCCCGCATCTTCAAAACTCGGCTGGATGGAATCCCGGGTTCAGTGCCCTATCTGCATGCCGACCCGGCCGCCGCTGTGCGCTGGCGCAGCGGAATTGGTACCGGGAAACTGAAAGTGGGCCTGTGCTGGGGAACCGATTCGCGCAGCGGCCCCGGAAAATCGATGCCTTTGCGCGCGCTCGAGCCGCTCAGTCACATTCAGGGAGTTTCGTTCTACAGCCTGCAAAGAGGCTCGTTCGCGGGAGATCTCGCGCAACCGCCTGCGGGGATGGACATTGTCGAGGCGGGAGAGTTGCGCGACTTCTCCGACACCGCGGCATTGATCTCGAATCTCGACCTGGTCATATCCGTGGATACCGGGGTTGCGCACCTGGCGGGCGCGCTGGCGAAGCCCGTCTGGATGCTCACGCCATTTCCGCCCGATTGGCGCTGGCGGCTGCAGGGCGAAGACAGCCCCTGGTATCCGACCATGCGTCTTTTTCGCCAGGCCAGGCCCGGCGACTGGGAAAGCGTCATTGCGAAAGTCAGCGCCGCCCTGGCGAACCTTTGATGCCATCGAGCGGGCTCGTCACGTAGTACCCGCACCTGTTCATTGCGTGCGTGAAGATCATCGTCGTTGCAACGTAGCTGTGGCCCAGCAGTTCCTGCACCGTGCGGATGGCGCACGCACCTGATCGAGCAATCGACGCGGCCGCGCTTCGCTGGGTTTGGCTTTTTCTTGATTCCCCTCCATATGCGGCGTAACGTGTTGACTATGGAGGAAGTTCACATGTTTCCGTTACAACTAGGTGGAACGCGTTCCGCC
>JANYII010000052.1 GCA_025358705.1 Betaproteobacteria bacterium
GCCGCTTCCTGGACGAGATCGTCTCCCAGAAGGGCGGCGACATCGCCGCCGGCCTGGCGATCCGGACCCGCGACGGCGGCCCTTTCGCCGGCGGGCGCCTGTTCCTGCAGACCGAGGCGATCAATGGCGACCTGCCCGCCACGCTGCCGGCCGGCAAGACCGACAACCAGATCCTCTCGGTGGTGCGCCACCTGCAGAAGAAGGACCCCGCGCGCGGCGTGATCCTGGTGTCGAAGGACATCAACATGCGCATCAAGGCGCGTGCGCTCGGCCTCATCACGGAGGACTACACCAACGACAAGGTGCTGGAGGACACCGACCTCCTCTACACCGGCGTGCACAAGCTCGCGGCGAATTTCTGGGAGACGCACGGCCGCGACATGGAGTCCTGGAAGAAGGACGGCCACACCTACTACCGCGTGCGCGGGCCGCTGGTGCCGCAGCTGCACCTGAACGGCTTCATCTACGACGAATCGGGCGAGCGGCCGCTGCACGCCATGGTGCGGGAGAAATCCGGCCGCATTGCGGTGATCGCGACGCTGCGCGACTACTCCCACGCCAAGAATTCGGTCTGGGGCATCGTCGCCAGAAATCGGGAACAGAATTTCGCCCTCAACCTGCTGATGAACCCGGAGATCGACTTCGTCACGCTGCTCGGGCAGGCGGGCACCGGCAAGACGCTGCTCACGCTCGCCGCCGGCCTGACGCAGGTACTGGACGAGAAGCGCTATTCGGAAATCATCATGACCCGCGTCACGGTGCCGATCGGCGAGGACATCGGCTTCCTGCCCGGCACCGAGGAAGAGAAGATGCAGCCCTGGATGGGCGCGCTCGAGGACAACCTCGACGTGCTGAACGTCTCGGACGAATCGGGCGGCGACTGGGGCCGCGCGGCGACGCGCGACCTGGTGCGCTCGCGCATCAAGGTGAAGTCGCTCAACTTCATGCGCGGCCGCACTTTCCTGAACAAGTGGCTGATCATCGACGAGGCGCAGAACCTGACGCCCAAGCAGATGAAGACGCTGATCACGCGCGCCGGTCCCGGCACCAAGGTGATCTGCCTCGGGAACATCGCGCAGATCGACACTCCCTACCTGACAGAGGGCAGTTCCGGACTGTCGTTCGTGGTGGATCGCATGAAGGGCTGGGCGCACGCGGGGCACGTCACGCTGGCGCGCGGCGAACGGTCTCGCCTGGCGGACTTCGCCGCCGAAACGCTTTGATTTTCTGATACCCTTTCGGGGAGACTTTCCCCTGAGGAATCCCGCATGAAACGCATTGCATTCGCATGGACGCTCGCTGCGTCCGTTCTCTTCGCGCTGCCCGCCGCCGCGCAGCAGAAACCCTATGAACCGCAGGTCGGACAGGCCGGCAAGGACGTAATCTGGGTGCCGACCCCCGATGAAGTGGTGGACCGGATGCTGCGCATGGCGCAGGTGGGCCCCAACGACCTGGTGTTCGACCTGGGCGCTGGCGACGGCAAGATCGCGATCGCCGCGGCGAAGAAATTCGGCGCTCGTTCCGTGGGCATCGAGTACAACCCCGACATGGCGAAGCACGCGCAGGGCAACGTCGAGAAAGCTGGCGCCACGGGCAAGTCGCGCATCCTGAACGGCGACATCTTCGCCACGGATTTCAGCCAGGCCACCGTCGTCACCATGTACCTGCTGCCCGCGCTGAACATGAAGCTGCGGCCGACGATCCTGGCGATGCGGCCGGGCACGCGCGTCGTCTCGCACTCGTTCACCATGGAAGACTGGGAAGCCGACGAGATCTCGAGCATGGACGGGCGCCGCGCCTATTTCTGGCTGGTGCCGGCGAACGTGAACGGCGGCTGGACCTTCGAGACCGGCAGCGAGAAGGCCGAGCTCTCCTTCGAGCAGCGCTTCCAGAAGATCGAAGGCACGGTCGGCCTGGGACATACGCAGGGCGGCCTGCGCGGCGCGCGCCTCAGCGGATTCAACATCAGCTTTACCTACGTCGACAACACCGGCGCGAAGCGCGACTACACGGGCCGAGTCACCGGCGGCAAGATGGAAGGCTCGTTCCGCGCCGACAACGGCACCGAAGGCCGCTGGAGCGCGACCAAGAAATGAAAATCAGGGTCAGACTACGTTTTCCCGAACTGGAAAACGTAGTCTGACCCTGATTTCAGAGTTTTTTATGTGAGCCGTCGCAGAACGGCTTTTCCGCGCTGCGCTTGCAGCCGCAGAGCCAGACCTTCTGCGCTTCGGTGTTGGTGAATTTCAGCGGCGTGAACTCGGTGCTCTTGTGCGAGCCGTCGCAGAACGGCTGGCTCTTCGACTGGCCGCAGGCGCACCACCAGTAGTCGCCCGGCGCGAGCTCCACCGCGTACGGTCCCTTCTGCGGGATCAGCGGCTCGGGCATCGCTCCGCTACCTGAAGCCGTCCCGCGCCCGGTCCTCGAAGCGGGTGTGCTCGCCGAGGAAGGTGAGGTCGATCTTGCCGATCGGGCCGTTCCTTTGCTTGCCGATGATGACTTCCGCGGTGCCCTTGGATTCGGGCTTCTCCGGGTAGTAGACCTCGTCGCGGTAGATGAACAGGATCACGTCCGCATCCTGCTCGATGGCGCCCGATTCGCGCAGGTCCGACATCATCGGCCGCTTGTCATTGCGCGTCTCCAGCGCCCGGTTCAGCTGCGACAGCGCCACCACCGGAGCGCTCAGTTCCTTGGCGAGCGCCTTGAGCGAGCGCGAAATCTCGGAGATCTCTGTGGCGCGGTTCTCGTTCTGGTTCTTCTGGTTCGGCGAGGACATCAGCTGCAGGTAGTCCACCATTACCAGGCCAAGCTTGCCGCACTGGCGATGGATGCGCCGCGCGCGCGTGCGCAGCTCGAGCGAATTCAGCGCCGCGGTTTCGTCGATGAAGATCGGCGCGTCATGCAGCTTGCCCATCGCGGTGGAGAGCCTGCTCCACTCCTCGTCGTTCAGGCGGCCGGTGCGCATCTTGTGCTGGTCGACGCGCGCGATCGAGCCGAGCAGGCGCATCGCGAGCTGCGTGGCGCCCATCTCCATGCTGAAGATCGCCACCGGCACGCCGTTGTCGACCGCGACGTGCTCGGCCATGTTGAGCGCGAACGCCGTCTTGCCCATGGACGGGCGGCCCGCCACGATCACCAGGTCGCCCTGCTGCAGGCCGGCGGTCTTTTCATCCAGGTCGGCGAAGCCGGTCGGCAGGCCGGTGACATCCGACTTGTTTTCCAGGTGGTACAGGTGGTCGATGCGCTCGAACACGCGCGCGAGGACCGGCTGGATCGATTCGAAACCCTGCGTGCCGCGCTGCCCGCGCTCGCCGACTTCCAGGATACGCGTCTCGGCCTCGTCCAGCAGCTGGCCCACTTCCTTGCCCGAGGGCGTCAGCGCGGACTCGGCGATCTCGGTGGCGACGGTGATCAAGCGGCGCTGTATCGCGCGCTCCCGCACCAGCTCGGCATAGCGGCGGATGTTGAGCGCGCTGGGGGTGTTCTGCGCGAGGGACCCCAGGTAGGCCGCGCCACCGGTGCGATCCTTGTCCTCGCTCGCCTCGATCGACTCGGCGATGGTGACCACGTCCGCCGGCTTGCCGTGCTCGATCAGCTTCGAGACGTGGCGGAAGATGCGCCGGTGGTCGTCGCGGTAGAAATCATCGGCGGTGACCAGGTCGGCGATCTTGTCGAACGCCTGGTTGTCGAGCAGCAGGCCGCCCAGCAGCGACTGCTCGGCCTCCACCGAGTGCGGCGGCACCTTGAGCGCGAGCAGCTGGGGGTCGGTCGGTTCGCTGCGTCGTGCTTGGGGTTGGGCCATGGGAGTCAGGCCATTCTAGAAAAGAAAAAGGGCTGTTGCCAGCCCTTTTGTCATAAAACTTTCAGCGAGAATTTATTTTTACTGCTCGCCGACCACCGATACTGTAACGGTGACAACAACATCCGTGTGCAAAGCAATCTGGAGCGGGTACTCGCCTGCCTGTTTCAGCGCGCCGGTCGGCATGCGGATCTGCGAACGCTCGACTTCATGGCCCTGCGCCTTGAGCGCATCGACGATGTCGTGGTTGGTGACCGAGCCGAACAGCTTGCCGTCCACGCCCGCCTTCTGCGTGATCTTCAGCACCAGCCCGTTCAGCTTCGCGCCGCGCTCCTGCGCCTGCGCCAGCGCCGCCGACTGGGCCTTCTCCAGCTCCGCGCGGCGCGCCTCGAAGAACTTCAGGTTCTCGTCGGTGGCCCGCTTCGCCTTACCTTGGGGAATCAGGTAATTCCTCGCGTAACCGTCCTTCACCTTCACGACGTCCCCGAGGTTTCCCAGGTTCGCCAGCTTTTCCATCAGGATGACTTGCATGGCTGGCCCCTCAGTGCAGGTCGGTGAACGGCATGAGCGCGAGGAACCGCGCGCGCTTGACCGCAACCGAGAGCTGGCGCTGGTAACCGGCGGACGTGCCGGTGATGCGCGCCGGAATGATCCGGCCGTTCTCGTTGATGAAGTCCTTGAGGATGTCGATGGCCTTGTAGTCGACCCATTCGATCTTCTCGGCGGTGAAACGGCAGAACTTGCGGCGCCGGAAAAGGGCCCGCTGTCCCCGGTCCTTTTTGTCCTTGCCCTTGCCTTTGAACTTCCCTTTACCGCGCTTCGGTGGAGGCATCTTGATTCCCTTCAATGAATTCTATGTTCGTGACGTGCAGCACCGGCTTCTTCGAGCGCCGGTTCCTTGCACACAAAAATCCTTCGGCCTTCAGCAGGCGGCCCATCGGGCCGGCGGCCAGCAGCCTTGCCTGGGCTTCGAACGCGACCGCGTCTATCTCCGCGTGCACCTTGCGGCGGGCGCCGGCTTCGGCGCGCTCCGATTCGTGCGCGAGGCGGAATTCGACGACCGGAATGCCGGCCGGCGTATACCGCAGCGATTGCAATTCGGTGACCACGCCCGAGATCTCCAGTCGGTTAACTGCGCGCTTTACCGCTTCGCTCAAGCCGGAACGGAAGCAGCCGCGGGAGCAGCAGGGGTGGCGGCGACTGCCGCCGGCGCACCTGGCTCACCGGCGCGCTCCATCATCGACCTGGACTTCTCCTCCTTCATCATCGGGGAGGGATCGACGACCGCCTTGGTCATCTTCACGGTCAGGTGGCGCAGCACCGCGTCATTGAAGCGGAACGAGTGCTCGAATTCGTTGATGGTCTCGTTGTCGCACTCGATGTTCATCAGGACGTAGTGCGCCTTGTGAACCTTGGCGATGGGATACGACAGCTGGCGGCGGCCCCAATCCTCGAGGCGATGCACCTTGCCGTTGCGCGCGGTGACCATGCCCTTGTAGCGCTCGACCATGGCGGGCACCTGCTCACTCTGGTCCGGATGGACGATAAAACAGATTTCGTAATGCCGCATTCGGTGATTCTCCTTATGGGTAAGCCACCCGCGATGCGTAGGCGGTGTGGCAAGGATAGGCGTCCCGGAGGAACGCAAGGGCGCGGATTATATGGGAAATCCGGGACCTGCGCCACCTTCCGTGCCGCCCGGCCCGGAACGTGTCATTTCTGCCGCGCCTTGGGCTGCCATTGACCCGCGAGGGTCTTGCAGGCGGCCAGCTCGCCGATATGCAGGGTCTGCTGGAAATACGCGCTGGCCTGGTCGGCGCGCACCGCCAGGCCGCGATCGGGCAGCGCGTAGCCGCGTGCCCGGTAGGTCCAGGCGCACGCGGCGGTCAGGTCCCTCTCCCCGAAAGCACCCACGCGGTACTGGTTGGCCAGGTTCCACATTGCCTCCGCCCATCCCAGTTCGGCCGCGCGCGACCAGAGCTGGAACGCCTCATTGCGGTCCTGCTTCACGCCAAGGCCCGCGTCATAGAGCGCCGCAAGACTGCTGATGCTGCGAACATGTTCCTGGGCGGCGCCCTTTTGGTACCAGCCAAGCGCCTCCGCATAGCGCTTCTCCGCCTGCAGCGCGCTGCCGAGGCTGTGCTGCGCGTCCGGATTGCCTGCCGCCGCCGCGCGGCGGTACCACGCCATCGCCGCGTCGATGTCGCGCGGCACGTCATTGCCCACATCGTAGGCCACGCCCATCCGGTATTGCGATTCCGGGTCTCCACGCTCGGCCCGCTGCAGCAATTCCGCGACCGAACGTGACGCGGCGTCCTTCAGCACGGACGCGGGCGCGTAGAAAGCGCCGAACTGCTTCGTCGCCATGGGCCGGAACTGCGCCTTGCCCGTTTCCAGCGCCGGGAACCTGGATTTGATCCTCTCCAGATACTGCTGGAATTCCGCCGGCCCGTCCGGAAAGGAACGCCAGGGAATCGGCTGCTTGCGGCATTCGACGGAAAAATCCCCGATGTACACGATCTCGCCTGCGCGCACGTCGAACCCGCCGTCCGCGGCAAAGCCATCCTTGAGCAGCCTGCTGCGGGGGGCGCGGAACCCGCCGCCGTCGTGCGCGGATTTCGAGACTTTGATGTCAAAACCACTCAAGGCATAGGCACCCGGCGGCGCCAGGAACGCGTAGTCGACGATGTCCGCCTCGGGATCGTCTATCACCAGGTCGGCCGGCTCGTCGTCGCCGCGCACGGTCGGCACCTGGTCAAAGGAAAGGCCCAGCAACTGGGCACTTTCGAAGCCGCTGCAATTCGTCCTCTGGCCCCAGTGCACCGTCAGCAGCACGACACCCATCGCGGCCTTGCGCTGCTGGTACCTGTCCGCGCCGATCATCTGCAGCGGTATCGCCACGTCAAGACGCTGGGCGTACGACGGCGGCGCCACGCTAAGGGCTGCGAACGCGGAAAACAGGCTGAAAAAACGCGAATAACGCATATCGGGAAACCTGAAATTTACCCCTGATTGCGCCGCCGTACGGATTCGAACAGGCAGATCCCCGCCGCCACCGAGGCGTTCAGGCTCTCCACCTGCCCCTGCATCGGGATGCGCACCAGCAGGTCGCAGGATTCGCGTGTCAGGCGGCGCATTCCGGCACCTTCGGCCCCAAGCACCCATGCAATGGATTTGGGCAGGTCGGCTTCGAACAATGTTTTTTCGGCCTTTTCATCCGTGCCCACGATCCAGATATTGCGGTCCTTGAGGTCGGCGAGCGTGCGGGCCAGGTTCGTGACCATGAAGTAAGGCGTGATTTCAGCGGCGCCGCTGGCCACCTTTGAAACGGTGGCGTTAACGCCTGCGGCATGATCTTTGGGTGCGACCACCGCGTTCGCCCCGGCGGCGTTTGCCACGCGCAGGCAGGCGCCGAGGTTGTGCGGATCCGTGATGCCATCGAGCACCAGCAGCATCGGCGGCGTCTTGAGGCTCTCCAGCAATTCCTCCAGCGTCTGCTTCGACGTGTTGACCTCGACGCGCGCCGCAACGCCCTGGTGCCTGCCACCCCCTGCCATGCCATCGAGGCGCGTGGTCGAAACGCGCATCAGGCGCGCGCCGGCGCGCTCGACCGAGGCGGCGAAATCCTTGGCGCGCGCGTCCTTGCGCGATTCATCGAGGAACACCTCGAGCACCGATTTCGGATCGGCCCGCAGGCGCGCGAGCACCGTATGAAAACCGAAGATTACGCGTTCGGGCTGGACCGTCACTTGCGCCGCTCGCCGTCCGCGGGAACCAGGTCGATCTTGCGGGTTTCGAGGTCAACGCGCACCAGCTTTACCTTGAGCCGGTCGGCGAGCCGGTAGCGCTTGCCGGTCCGCTCCCCAAGCAGCATGTGGCGCGTGGGCTCGAAGCGGAAGTAATCTCGCCCAAGTTCCGAGATGTGCACCAGGCCATCGACGAAATAACCGTCCAGCATCACGAACAGGCCGAAGGAGGTGACGCCGGTCACCCGGCCTTCAAAGGTTTCGCCGACGTGGTCCTGCATGAAGTAGCACTTGAGCCAGTTCTCCACATCGCGGCTCGCGTCGTCGGCGCGGCGCTCGGTCTCCGAGCAGTGGCGGCCGACCTCTTCCCAATCGAGGCCGGAATATTTCTGGTTGGCGAGCAACGCCTTGATCGCGCGATGCACGAGCAGGTCCGGGTAGCGCCGGATCGGCGAGGTGAAGTGCACATAGGCGTCGAAGGCGAGCCCGAAATGGCCGACGTTCTCCGGCGTATAGACCGCCTGCTTGAGCGAGCGCAGCAGGATGGTCTGCAGCAGCAGGAAATCCGGCCGCGACTTGATCTTCTCGAGGATCTGGGCGTAGTCCTTGGGCGCGGGTTTCTCCCCTCCCGGCAGTACCAGGCCAAGCTCGGCGAGGAAATCGCGGAGCGCCGTGACTTTCTCGGGTGCGGGCACGTCATGCACCCGGTAGAGCACCGGATGCTTGCGGCTGGAAAGGAAATCCCCGGCGCAGACATTCGCCGCCAGCATGCATTCCTCGATCAGCCGGTGCGCCTCGTTGCGCGGCTCGGGCACGATGCGCAGGATCTTGCCCTTGTCGTCGAACACCATTTTCGTCTCGACGGTCTCGAAGTCGATCGCCCCGCGGCGGTTCCTTTCCTGCGCCAGCGCCTTGTAGCATTCATGCAGCGCCTGCAGGTTCGCGTTCGCCTTGCCCTTGGAAAGCATTTCCCAGACGCCGGTGTAGGTCAGGCGCGCCTGCGAGCGGAACACCGCCGCATAGAACTCGTAGCGCGCCACCTTGCCGTCGGCCGCGATCGCCATGTCGCAGACCATCGCCAGGCGGTCGACATTCGGATTGAGCGAGCACAGCCCGTTGGAGAGCTTCTCCGGCAGCATCGGGATCACGCGGCGCGGAAAATAAACCGAGGTGCCGCGCTCGCGCGCGTCCTCGTCGAGCGCGTCGCCGGGGCGCACGTAATGGCTTACGTCCGCGATGGCGACCATCAACTTGAAACCCTTGCCTTCGCGCACGGCGTAGACCGCGTCGTCGAAATCCTTCGCCGTCTCGCCATCGATGGTGACGAAGGGAATGCTGCGCAGGTCCCGGCGCCCTTTCAGGTCCTCCGGACGGACCTCTTCCGGCATGGCGCGGGCGGCGGCAAGCGATTTCTTCGAGAATTCGTTCGGCAGGTCGAATTTGCGCAGCGCGATCTCGATTTCCATGCCCGGATCGGTGTAGTTGCCGAGCACCTCGGCAACGCGGCCGATGGGCTGCGCGTGCTTGGAGGGCTGCGCGATCAACTCGACGGTGGCGACCTGCCCCGGCTTGGCGCTGCCTGCGTCGGCCGGGGGAATCAGGATGTCGAGCGTGATGCGCCGGTCCTCGGGCACGAGGAACAGCACGCCATGTTCCTTGTGCAACCGGCCGACGATGCGGCGGTTGGAGCGTTCCAGCACTTCCACGATCGCGCCCATCGGCCGGCCGCGCGGGTCCTGGCCGGAGATGCGCACCGACGCGCGGTCGCCGTGCATCAGCTGGCGCATCTCGGGCGCCGGCAGGAACACGTGCACGCTGCCGTCGTCGGGAACGAGGAAGCCGTGCCCGTCGCGATGGCCTTCGATGCGCCCGGCGATCACGTCGATACGCTTGGCGGCAAGGAAGCTGCCGGCGCGGTTCTTCACCACGCGCCCGGCGCGTTCCAGGGCGCCTAGCGCAGCTTCGAATGCCGCACGCTCGCGGTTCTGGACGGCAAGGCCCGCCCTCAATTCGGCGAACGTGAGCGGCGCGCCGGCGCGTTCGAGCGCGGCGAGGATTTCCTCGCCGTACGTGTCGGGAAGATGCGCGGGAAGATGC